>CBINKC010000007.1:0-62500 GCA_966251135.1 uncultured Burkholderiaceae bacterium | reverse complement strand
ATGGGCCGCGTGGTGGAGCCGGGCAAGTTCGCGAACTGGATCGCGCCGCCCGTCATGGGCATCAACCGCCAGCCGATCGACTTCGAGTACGTGCGGTTCGGGTGAGGAAACCACGCCTATGGACATGGCCGTCAAGCCGGGGCTGCTCAAGCAGCACCTGATCGACCCCGAGATCTGCATCCGCTGCAACACCTGCGAGGCGACTTGTCCGGTGAGCGCCATCACGCACGACTCGCGCAACTACGTGGTCGATGCGGCCAAGTGCAACCTGTGCATGGCCTGCATCCCGCCGTGCCCCACCGGCTCCATCGACAACTGGCGCACGGTGCCGCTGGCGCGCGCCTACAGCGTGGAGGAACAGTTCGGCTGGGACGTGCTGCCGCCGGAGCTCACCCCCGAGCACCTGCAGGCTGCCGGTGTGGAGCCCGAGGAGATGTTGGCGCTCCAGCCCGAGCCGGTGCTCGCCGTCGAGCCCGAGGCCGCTGCCGGCGAAGCGCCATTCAACCCCGCCGCTCACGGATCGACGCTGCCGCCATGGTCGGCAGCGCATGCCTACACCAACCTCTACGGCCCGAAGGCTCCCACCTTCGCCACGGTGGCCGGCAACTTCAACTGCACCGAGGCGGGCTATGCCAACGAGACGCACCACATCGTGCTCGACCTGGGCAGCATGCCGTTCCCGGTGCTGGAGGGCCAGTCGATCGGCATCGTCCCGCCGGGCGTCGATGCGCGCGGCAAACCGCACACCGCGAGGCAGTACTCCATCGCGAGCCCGCGCAATGGCGAGAGGCCGGGCTACAACAATGTCTCGCTGACGGTCAAACGTGTCACTGAAGACCACCTGGGCAACCCGGTGAGCGGCGTCGCGTCGAACTACCTGTGCGACCTGAAGGTGGGCGACACGGTGCAGGTGATCGGGCCGTTCGGCACCTCTTTCCTGATGCCGAACCACCCGCACTCGAACATCGTGATGATCTGCACCGGCACCGGCAGCGCGCCCATGCGGGCCATGACCGAGTGGCGGCGCCGGCTGCGCAAGACCGGCAAGTTCGAGGGCGGCAAGCTGATGCTTTTCTTCGGCGCGCGCACGCAGCAGGAGCTGCCGTACTTCGGCCCGCTGCAAAGCCTGCCGCACGACTTCATCGATATCAACCTCGCGTTCTCGCGCACGCCCGGGCAGCCCCGGCGCTACGTGCAGGACCTCATGCGCGAACGCGCCGTCGACCTGGGCGCGCTGCTGCGCGACGAGCAGACCTGCATCTACGTCTGCGGCCTGAAGGCGATGGAAGAAGGCGTGGTGTTCGCGCTGCGCGACGTGGCCCACGAGGCGGGCCTGTCGTGGGACACGCTGAGCGCCGCACTGAAGCGCGAAGGCCGCCTGCACCTGGAGACCTACTGAACATGGACACGCTCGTGTGCACCGTCTCGCCGCAGGGCGTGGCGCGGGTCGACATGGCCCGGCCCAGGGTCTACAACGCCTTCGACGAGGCCATGATCGGCGAGCTGGCCGAGGTGATGGCCCAGCTCTCCAACGACCCGGCCGTGCGCGTGATCGTGCTGGCCGGGCAGGGCAAGGCCTTCTCGGCAGGGGCCGACCTGCAGTGGATGCGGCGCGCCAGCGAGGCCACGCAGGAATGGAACCTGGCCGACGCCCGGCGCTTTGCCGACATGCTCTGGCGCCTCGCATCCTGTCCCAAGCCGACCATCGCCCGCGTGCACGGCGTGGCGCTGGGCGGCGGGGTGGGGCTCGTGTGCGCCTGCGACATCGCCGTGGCGGCTGACGATGCGAGCTTCGCCCTGAGCGAGGTGAAGTTCGGCATCCTTCCCGCGGTGATTGGCCCCTATCTCGCCAACGCGGTCGGCAAGCGGCACGCCCAGCGACTGGCGCTCACCGCCCGTCGCATCGATGCGGCCGAAGCCCTGGAGCTTGGCCTTGTGCATGCCGTGCATCCCGCGGGGCAGCTCGACGCGGCCGTCGAAGAAGTGGCCGGCGAACTGCTGGCCAACGGCCCGCAGGCCATGGCGGAGGTGAAGGCCTTGTTCGCGCGCCTGCCCGTCGGACCGGTGACCGAGGACATCCGCGAACTGACCGCGCAGACCATCAGCCGCGTGCGCACCAGCGACGAGGCGCGCGAAGGCTTTGCCGCCTTCCTCGGCAAGCGGCCCCCGGCGTGGACGGGATCGTCATGACGCTCGACACCTCCAGCCGCGTCTGCGTGGTGGGGGCCGGGATCATGGGCTCCGGCATCGCACAGGTGGCCGCGCAGGCCGGGCATCGGGTGATGCTGTACGACGCGCGGCCAGGCGCTGCCGCCGAAGCGCACGGCAAGCTGGCCGTCGCGCTCGACGGCTTGGCCCGCAAGGGCAAGCTCGCGCCCGACGCGGCGAAGGCCACCGCGCAGCGCATCACCGTGGCGCACACCCTGGGCGAGGCGGCCGGGGCGGCCCTGGTCATCGAGGCCATCGTGGAGAACGCCGAGGCCAAGCGCGGGCTGTTCCAGCAGCTGGAGGCGGTGGTGTCGCCCGACTGCGTGCTCGCCTCGAACACGTCGTCCCTCTCGATCACGGCGCTGGCCCACGGGCTCGTGCATCCCGGCCGCGTCGCCGGCATGCACTTCTTCAACCCCGTGCCGCAGATGAAGCTGGTGGAGGTGGTCTCGGGGCTGCAGACGGATGCGGCCATCGCCCAGGCCATCTTCGATCTCTCGAAGGCGTGGGGCAAGGTGCCGGTGCACGCCCGCTCGACGCCGGGGTTCATCGTCAACCGCATCGCGCGCCCCTACTACGCCGAGGCGCTGGCCCTGCTGCAGGAGCGCGTGGCCGAGCCCGCTGTGCTCGATGCCTGCCTGCGTGGCGCCGGCTTTCGCATGGGGCCGTGCGAGCTGATGGACCTCATCGGGCACGACACCAACTTCGCCGTGACCCAGTCGGTGTACGAGGCGAACTTCGGCGACAAGCGCTATGCGCCTTCGCTGGTGCAGCGTGAGCTGCTCGACGCCGGCCGGCTGGGCCGCAAGTCGGGACGCGGGTTCTATCGCTATGCCGAGGCTGAGGCCGAGGCGCCCGCCGTGCAAGCTTCGCCTGGCTCGCTGCCTGCGGCACGCCGTGTCGTGTTGCATGGCGTGGGCGTGGTGGTCGATCGCTGGGCCGCCGCCTTGTCGCAGGCCGGGCGGAACTTCGAGCGCCACATCTCCAGCCCTTGGTGCGGCGTGGAAGCCGATGGCGCGCACCTCAGGCTCACCGACGGCCGGCCGGCAGGTTTGCTGTCGGCGCAAGAAGGCGTGTCGGACGTGGCGCTGCATGACCTGCCCGTGGTGGCTGGCGCCGCGCCTCATACGGCGCTCGCATGGTGCGCGGCGAGATCGGCCTCTCCGCCATGGCAGGAGCAGGCGCCGCAATGGCTCGCCGCGGCGGGCTGGTTGCCGCAGCGCCTGGCCGATGCGCCGGGGCTCGTCGTCGCGCGCACCGTGGCCATGCTCATCAACGAGGCGGCCGATGCCGTGCAGCAGAACGTGTGCGCGCCCGAGGCTGCGGATGCGGCGATGAAGCTCGGCGTCAACTACCCCGCGGGGCCCTTCGAGTGGCTGGCCGCGTGGGACGCGCGCGAGGTCGTGCGCCTGCTGGATCACCTGGACCATCACTACCGCGGCGAGCGTTATCGCGTGAGCCCCGAGCTGAGGCAGCGGGCCTGGGCGATGCGCTCGGCGCGATGAGGCCGCATGCCCCGGGCAGGGGCGGTCGGTGACATGCGGTTCCTGGACGGCGCGATGGTGATCGATACCTCGAAGCCACGAGCCTGTTCGATCTGTCCGAGGCTGCGTGATGCATGCCTGATGCATGCCTGACCCTGCCTGACCCTGCCTGACCCTGCCTGACCCTGCCTGACCCTGCCTGATCGGCTGGCCGCACGAGCGGCACGAAGCGACGTGCGGTTCGCGCGCAGGGGCCCCTCCGCGGCGTGACCTTTGTGGGATCGGCGGCCTTCCCGTGGCGCGGCCCCCGGCTCGTGGGGTGCCCGCACAAAGGGGCCCTCAAGACACTCGCTCGCGTTACGCCTCGTAACGACAGGAGCAGTACCCATGAAAGCAGCAGTCGTCTTCAAGACCGTGTTCGTCATGACTTTCGCAGCCAGCCTGGCCGTCGCGGCCAGCAGCGCGAGCGCGCAGGCGGGCGTGGCCCCCACGCTCAACATCACCTCGCCGACCGCGAGTGGCGGGCCGATCTTCTTCGGCACGTTCCCCGCGGTGGTGAACATCGCGTACACCGTGCAGATGAACGGGGGCATCGAGCTCAAGAGCTTGAGCAACCTCGACGTCACGATCAACGGCACGTCGCTGTACGGCGGACCTCAGAACGCCTTCAGCAATGCGGCGGGCAGCGCCAACCAGTGCCAGGGCGTGGCGGCCAGCGCGCCGCACGCGTGCAACGCGCTCGATGCCTTCAACGCCAGCCTCACCGCGCGCTGGGAAGTGCCGGCCGTTGGCGAATACACGATCGTCGTGAGCGGCAAGCACAAGAGCGCGACGGGCGAGGACGTCGAGGTCGTGCAGGTGGCGCAGCTGAGCGCGGAGTACCCGGCGCCTCCCGCCGTGGCCAATGCCTACATCAACTCCAAGCCGCGCAGCTGGATCACCAGCACGCAGCGCGGCTGCATCATCAAGCAGGTCGCCGAGCAGCACGGGCAGTACGCGGCCTACGGCCCGAAGGGCGGGCCCTACAACGTGGCGCTGATCCAGGCGGCGGTCGAGAGCTACGCCAGCGGCTGCCCGCGCTGAGCGGGGCACCCATCACGCCGGTGCCGGGCCTTCCCGGAACGCGGCCGGCGCGAGGCCCTCCAAGAACCGGAGCGCCAACACAATCGTGTCCCATCCCAACCTCTCGGAGCAAGCCATGTCCCTCATCCTCGTCGTCGGCGCCACAGGCCACGTCGGCTCGGCACTGGTCAAGGAACTCGTGCAGCGCGGCCGACCGGTGCGCGGCCTCAGCAGCAGGCCTGCAGGCGCGGCAGCGGGCGGCGCTGTCGGCGTCGGCGGCGGCGGCGGCGTCGAATGGGCCCAGGCCGATCTGGTGAGCGGGCAGGGCCTCGACCAGGCTTTTGAAGGCGTGAGCCATGCCTTCGTGTTCGCGCCTCCTGGTCACGCCCGGCACCACGAGATCATCAACCCGCTCATCGAGCGGTCGGTTCGTCATCGGCTGGAGAAGGTGGTGCTGATGAGCGCGATGGGGGCCGATGCCGATCCGAGCGCACCGCTTCGGCAGGCAGAGCTGAAGCTCGAGGGCTCGGGCCTGGCCTGGAACACCGTGCGGCCGAACTGGTTCATGCAGAACTTCAGCGGCGTGTTCCTGCCGGGCATCGTGGCCACGGGCCGCATCGAACTGCCGGTGGGCCAGGCGAAGACGAGCTTCATCGATACCCGCGATATCGCCGCGGCCGCGGCGCGGCTGCTGACAAGCCACGACCTCGACCACCGTGCGTTCGAGCTGACCGGTGCCGAGGCCCTGGACCATCATCAGGTCGCCGCCATCCTCTCGCGCGCCGCGGGCAAGACCATTGCGTACCAGTCCATCGAGCCGCAAGTGCTGCGTGAGCGACTGCTGGCCGCCGGGCTGCCGGCCGACTACGCGGACTTCCTCGTGACGATCACGGGCTACCAGGCGGCGGGCTACAGCGAGCGCGTCACCGATGGCGTGCAGCAGCTGCTGGGGCGGTTGCCGATTTCGTTCGAGCAGTACGCCCAGGACCATCGCCAGGCCTGGGTGGCCGGGGCCTGACACCCGGCTCGCCTCGGCATGCGGGAATGCGGGCTCAATGCGGGCTCGCTGTGCGGTGATCGCCGAGGAGGTGCGAAGCCACGGGGGCTTCTCGCGTTCGTCACCCTGCTTACGCGAGGGTCGATGCAAAGCCCCGAGCGGGGCTGTGCCAAGCTGCTTGCTCCTTCAGGGCAAATGCAGGAAGAGCGCGCCATGCAAACCCGCCGTGGATTCGGGCCCTTGCTCGGTGGCCTTGTCGTCGTGGCCGCCGCACTGCCGCAGCCGGCTTCGGCGCAATCGTCTTGGTACGTGGGCGCGAATGCCGGGCAGAGCCGCATCGATGCCTCCACCAGCGAGATCGAGAGCGGCTTCCTGATCGATGATGCCTTCACCGCCAGCGGCACCACGCTCGACAAGAGCGACACCGGCTGGAAGGCGTATGCCGGCTGGCGCTTCAACCGTTTCCTGGCGGCCGAGGCGGGGTATGCCGATCTGGGCAAGGCCAGTTTCGATACGACCATCGTGGCCGCTCCCACGGGCACGGTGCCCGCGCCGCCGTTTGCCTTGCATGCCACGGCCGAGGCACGGGGGGTGTTCCTGTCTGCCCTCGCGCACTAACCCTTCGCGGAGCGTTTCTCGGTGTTCGCCAAGGCCGGCGTGTTCCGCTCGGAGGCCGAGTTCACGGAGACCATTCCGTCCACCGGTGTCACGCGCGTGAACCGCACCGAGCGGCATACCGACGCCAACTTCGGCGCCGGCCTGCAGTGGCAAGTGCTGCCCGCCGTGGCCGTGCGCGTGGAATGGGAGCGCTTCAAGGACATCGGCCGCGGCATCGGCGGGCGCGAAGGCCGCGATGTCGACTTCGCCTCGGCCGGCTTGCTCGTTTCGTTTTGAAGGTGATGCCTCGCGCGCAGCTCTTGAGAGTTCCTTGTCCCCCGGGGTGGGCGCACGCCGGCCCCGGGAACGCTCAGCTGCCGGTGCGCTGACGATCGTGCTTCTGACGGCGGATGTCGCGGCTCGCGCGGTCTTGCATCGTATGCAGACGGCGGCGCTCCTTCGCCGTGACCACGCCGTCTGCCTTGGCTTTGTCTTCGGCTCGGTTAATGACGCCCTGTTCCTTTTCGAGGCGCTTCGTCTCGCGCGCAGTGAGTTCGCCGGACGCAATGCCTTGGTCGATGCGCCGCTCCTGGTTCGCCTGACGCTGGTCGATGCCGGGCGTGGATGCCGGTTGGGCTTGCGCCCAGCTGGACAGGGATGCCGCGGCGAGGCAGGCGCCGAACAGAGTGAGGGAGATCCGCTTCATGGTTGTTCTTCCTGGGCTGAATGAAAGTGTGTCGAGGGTCGGACGCCAGGATTCAACGCATGTGCGGTTGGCCCGTGCACGGTGCGATTCGCGCCCGGCGGTAAAGGTTTGTGAGTGCAGCGCCGGCACGTGTAGTACCGGGCATGCCGTGACGGCCGGGCAGCCTGTGTCCCTGCTCTTGTCGCTTGCCATCGCCGGGGTGCTGCTGCTGGCCGCGATGTTCTTCCTGCAGGACCGCCTGCTGTACTTTCCGGCCCGCGCCTCTGTCGAGGCCATGACCTCCGGCGGCCTCAAGCCTTGGCCCACACCGGAAGACTTCCGCGGACTGGTGGCCGAACCGGAGGGCGATGTGCGCGGCACGGTGGTGGTTTTCCATGGCAACGGCGGCCATGCCGGGCACCGCATCTTCTATGCGCGAATGCTCGTGCCGCTGGGCTGGCGGGTGTTGCTGGCCGAGTACCCGGCGTATGGCCCCCGCTTGGGGCAGGTGGGTGAAGACAGCTTTGTCGCCGATGCGGAGGACACGGTATCGCTGGCGCATGGGCGATACGGCGAGCCTGTGCTGCTGCTCGGCGAATCGCTCGGCGCCGCCGTGGCCGCGGCTGCCGCTGCTCGCCATGCCGGCCTCGTCGCCGGCCTGCTGCTGATCACGCCCTGGGATCGCCTCGAGCATGTGGCCAATTACCACTACCCCTGGCTGCCCGTGAAGTGGATGCTGCGCGATCAGTACGACAGCGTCTCGCGGCTCGCCCGACTGGGCCGCCCGGTGGTGGTGGCCGTTGCGGAGCACGACCGCATCGTGCCGGCGCGCTTTGGCATCGCGCTGCACGAGTCGTTGCAGGAGCCCAAGCATCTGCTCGTGATCGAAGGCGCGGAGCACAACGACTGGCCGTATCACGTGGACGGGGCATGGTGGCGCAAGGCGATGGAGCGGGCGGCTGGGGGATACGAGGAGGGGGTAGGGGGGCGCTAGCGTTTTCGTCCTGACGCAAAGGCTGCACGGTCAGCGTGGCCATCTTTGGTGATGGCCGCACCATCCACTTGGATGGAAATAGGATGGCCGCAAATGCCAGCCAGAACCTCGACCTCCGCGTCGGCCAACAAGCCGCTCGACGAAAAAATCACCATCAACCTCGGCTTCGTCGATCTGGGCCAGATCGACCTGCTGGTGCAAGACGGCTTCTACTCGAATCGCACCGACTTCATCCGCACGGCCATCCGCAATCAACTGTCCGCGCATGCCGACGCGGTCAGGCAGTCGGTGGCCCGCAAGACGCTGGTGCTGGGCATCCAGCACTTCAGCGCCGATGACTTGCGCGCGGTGCAGGCGGCCGGGCAGACGCTGCAGATCCGCGTGCTCGGCTTGGCGTCCATCGCCGCCGATGTCACCCCGGAATTGGCGCTGTCGGCCATCGAGTCGGTCGTGGTGCTGGGCGCATTGCATGCAAGCCCCGCGGTCAAGGCGGCGCTCGCCAGCCGCATTCGTTGAACCCTGACACGGAAGGACGTCCATGAACGCATCGTTCCAGCGATTGATGGCCCAAGCCACTCGCCTCACACAAGCCGGCGATCTGCAAGGTGCCACCGCCGCCATCCAGGCCGCACTCGGCGGTGCCGCGATGCCGGCGCCGGGCAGCCAGGACGACTCCGTGATCGACGTTCAGGCGCGAGAGGTCGGCCCCGGCACGCAAGCCCCCCCGCAGCGGTCATCGCGTGCGGGTCAGTTCATCGCGGGAGTGCATGCAGAAGGGGCTGCCAGCCTCGAATACAAGTTGTATGTGCCCCCGGGCTGTCACGGCAAGGACTTGCCCCTGGTGGTGATGCTGCATGGCTGCACGCAAAACCCCGATGACTTCGCCGCGGGAACGCGCATGAACGATTTCGCGCTGGAGCGCGGCTTTTTCGTGCTCTACCCGGCGCAAGCCCAGAAGGCGAACACGTCGCGCTGCTGGAACTGGTTCAAGCACAACCACCAACGCCGGGGCAAGGGCGAGCCCGCGGTGCTGGCCAGCATGACGCGCGAGGTGATGAAGCGCCACGACATCGATGCCCGTCGCGTTTACGTGGCCGGGCTGTCGGCTGGCGGCGCGATGGCCGCGATCCTGGGCGAGGCGTATCCCGACCTGTACGCCGCGGTGGGTGTGCATTCGGGCCTGCCCCCCGGCTGCGCCACCGATGTCCCATCGGCCTTCGCCGCCATGAAGAACGGCGCGCCCACGCGCTCTTCGAATGCGCAAACGGCGCAAACGGCGCAAACGCCTCCCACCATCGTGTTCCACGGCGACCAGGATGTGGTCGTGCACCCGGTCAATGGCGAGCAGGTGGTGGCGCCGTGCGCGGCCGGCGGCACCACGGAGATCCAGCGCGGACGCTCGGACAACGGCCGAGCCTACACGCGGCGTGTCCATCGCGATGCCGGCGCCCGGGTGACGGCCGAGCACTGGACCGTGCACGGCGCAGGTCACGCGTGGTCGGGCGGTAGCGCACGTGGCTCGTACACCGACGCCCAAGGTCCCGATGCGACGGAGGAGATGCTGCGCTTCTTCTTCTCCTGCGAGCTGGGCGTCAGCCCAGGGATGCCGCAACACAGCAGCGCGCCGCCGGCAAGTGAGCACAGCAACCACACCGCAGCAGGCGCTCGATGGTCGCCGGCTCACATGCCGGCGACAGCGGGAGCCGATGCCGAGGGCTGGCTGGAGCGTGTTCGAGACTGGCTGGACAGGCATAGGCGCCCGTAGCCCTTGCAGCGCCTAGTCGAGAGCGAGAGCGGGCCGACCCGGGCGCGCGTGCAGCGTCATGCCTGGCGGGACTCGGCCCGTGCCCAGCGCTTCAACATGGCAGCGAGCTTGGCGCGCGTGAACGGCTTGGCGAGGTGATCGCTCATGCCTGCGGCCAGACATTGATCTCGGGCGTCCTCCAGAGCGTTGGCGGTCAGCGCAATGATGGCCACCGGCCGCGCACCGCGAAGGCGCTCGACTTCGCGCATCGAGCGTGCTGCCGCGTAGCCGTCGAGCTCGGGCATGTGGCAGTCCATCAGCACCACGTCGAAGTGGCCGGCCCTCCAGAGCCCGAGCGCCTCGCGGCCATTGCCGGCACTGACCACCTCGCAGCCCATCGCCACCAGGTGCGCCTGCGCCACCATCTGGTTGACCTCGTTGTCCTCCGCCAGCAGAACGCGCAAGCCGAGTTGCGGTGCCTCCAGCGTGCCCGGCCCGGTGCGTCCGAAGTCCGTCTCCGGGATGTCGTCCATCGGTACCGCCAGAAGCTTGCGCATCATGTGGGTGAGCTGGTGGCGGCGCAGTGGCTTGGTCATCCAGGCCTGGACGTGGCGCTCCAGGGCCGCGCCGGCATGCGAGGGCGCTTCGAGCGAAGTCAGGATCGCGATCGGCACATGGGCATAGCGCGGATCGGCTCGCAATGCTCGCGCAAGCGTCAGGCCATCCATCTGAGGCATGTGCAGGTCCGACAGCACGATGTCGAACGGCGCACCGGCGTCGGCTGCCGAACTGGCCAGCGCGAGCGAAGCGCGGCTGTCTGAACACAGCGTGACCTCGACACCCAGGCCCTGCAGGTAGTGCTCCACGATCATGCGATTCGTTTCGTTGTCGTCGATCACCAGCGCGCGAGCGCCTTCCAGGTTGCTGGCCGACAAGGTGCTTGCCGGCGCGTCGTCGGCGGGCCGTTCCAGCGGGAACCAGCAGCGAAACTCCGATCCCAGGCCCATTTCGCTGGTGACCGAGATCCCGCCACCCATCAGTTCCGTGAGCCGGCGGCAGATCGACAGGCCCAGGCCGGTGCCGCCGAAGCGGCGCGTGGTGGAACCGTCGGCCTGCTCGAAGGCCTCGAAGATGATCTTCTGCGCCGACTCGCTGATGCCAGGGCCGGTGTCGCGTACCGTGATCTCGACCAGCGGCCCCTCTGGCGTCTCGACGGCGCGCCCGCTGACGGCGATTTCGCCTTCCTGCGTGAACTTCACGGCGTTGGAAACCAGGTTCGTCAGCACCTGCCTGACGCGCAGCGCATCGCCTTCGATGCGCCTGGGCAGCGCCCGGTCCACATAGCACAGCAGCTCGACGCCGTGGGCCTGTGCCGGCTTGGCGAAGAGCGATACCGTTTCTTCGATGACCTGCGCCAGATCGAAGCTGTGCCTCTCGATGCGCATGCGGCCCGCCTCGATCTTCGAGAAGTCGAGGATGTCGTTGAGGATCGCGAGCAGCGCCTCGCCGGAGCCGAAGGCGGTGCGCGCGAAGTGGCGCTGGCGCTCGGTGAGCTGCGTGTCGAGCAGCAGGTCGAGCATGCCGAGCACGCCGTTCATCGGGGTGCGGATCTCGTGGCTCATGTTGGCCAGGAAGTCCGACTTGGCCCGGCTTGCCGTCTCTGCGGCCTCCTTGGCCGCACGCAGGTCGGCGGTGCGGCGCTCGATAGTGGCTTCCAGCTCGTTGCGGTGGTTCTCCAAAGCCGTTTCGCGCAGGGCGATCTGAGCGAGGAGTTCGTTGAAACGCTCGGTCAGGCGGCGGATTTCGCGGGGGCCCGACTCCTCGGCGCGCAAGCCATAGCTGTGCGTGTTGGCCACCTCGTCCATGAAGGAGACCAGCTTGCGCACCGGCCTGACGACTTCACGATGCACCCGCCCAGCGATACGCAGGCCGATGAGCAGCGCCACCAGCGCGATCACCGCGACGAGCGCGAGCCGGGTCAGCAGCGCGGTCCAAAGGCGCGTCAGGTCCTGCTCGACGATCAGCGTGCCCAGCGGCTGGCCTTCCACCAAGACCGGCGTGGCGACGACGATGAGGCGCCAGCCGACGCGCTCGCTGTTCGGCGCCATCAGTTCGTTGATCAGCACATCGCGGCCGATGTCAGCGCGGCGATAGACGGCGAAGATCTTCCCGTCGGCCTCATAGAGTGTCGCCTGGCGGACCGAGGACACCGCGGCCAGACTGGCAATCGTGCCGGTGGCGGAGTGGCGGTCGCCGAAGGCCAGCGCCCCCTGCAGGTTGCGCGCGAGCACACCCGACAGGCTTTGCACCTCCTCGAAGGCCTGACGGCGGCCGTTCAAGGCCTCGAATGCCGACGAGCCGGCGAAAACCAGCGCGACAGACAGGGTGACCGCCAGCACGGCCGCGCTGCGCAAGCGGCGCCCGAGCGATACCGGAGCATGCGATGCCGGTGCGGTCATGGCCGGCCTCCGGCGTCGATCACGCTGCGTGCCACTTTGAGCAGCTCGGCCGACAGCCGAAGCTGCCCTCGCCGAGCAGCCTCGCGGTTGATGTCGAAGCGCAGCTGCATGCCCTCGCGCACGAAGCCCACCATGCCGCCGGCACGCGCAAAGCCCTCGGCGTCGCTGACGGTCAGCACGCCTGCCGGCATGTCTGCGGGGCGGCGCGCATCGCTATCGGACAGTACGGCGACATGGCAGAACTCGGCCTCGTCGTGGCGAGAGAGAACACGCACCCGCGCGATCGTGCGGCCTTGGACCTTCTTGCCCTCGATCGTCGAGAAGGCTTCGGCCCAGCCGTTGTCTGAGCCGAACACACAGATCTGGAACGGGCGATTGCTGCCGGCCGTCTCCGGCGGCCACTCGACGAACAGTGCGATGCGGTAGACGAAGGCGGCTTTCAGCGCCGCCTCCGATGCCACCAGCGGCTGCGCCGCCGCAGGCCACGTGTGCGCCGCCGTCAGGGCCAGGCACAGGGCCAGGAGTCGCGCGGTCCACCCGGACCGACGGAGGCTGCGTCGCGCAGGAAGCACATCGCGCATGGGCTTGGCGATGCTCAGAACGATTGGCGCCAGCGCACGAAGACGCGGGCCGGAACGGTGGTTGCCGTTGCCAGACCGTAGTCGGGCGAGAACTCCACGACCGCGGGACGCAGCAGGTTGGTGCCGCCCACGGCGAACTCGCTGCTGCCGCCTGTACGCCAGGTCAGTGTGGCGTCCAACGCGGTGTAGGCCGCGGTGTGCTGCGTGGCGTCGCCCGGTGCGCCACGCTCGCCGGCGTGCCGCACGCGCAGGTCCAGCCGCCATGCGGCCGTGAGATCCACCACGCTGCGCCAGTGGCCGATCCAGCGCGGCGTGGCATAGAGCGAGCGGTCCACGCCGGTGAGCGGGGTGTCCGACGGCACGCTTGCCGCGAAGTGACTGAGACCGAGCTGATGGCGCCAACCCGTTGCAGGGCGCCAATCCAGCTCGAACTCCAGCCCGCGCACGGTCACGGCGTAAGGGGTGAGCAAAGAGCTGACTTCCAGGTGCGGCGACGGTGTGGCGACGAACGCGGGCGCCTGCGCGGCGGGCAGACCGGACGCCGCGGTGTCGCGCAGCCGGTTGCGGAAGGCCGCCACGTTCATCGACAGCAGCGGGTGAGGCTGTGCGCGCAGGCCGATCTCGAATGCGTCGAGCTGGTGGTCTGCCTGGCGCGAGCCCGGCAGGCCGTTGCCGGAGAGCACCATGATCGGCAGTGGGCCGGGATTCGCCGCACTGCCGGGCGGCACAAGCGCGACCTGGAAGATGCCGTCCTGCTCCCCGCGTGCCGGCGTGCGAGAGGCACGAGACAGCGCAGCCCAGATGGCCAGCGCGTCGTTCGGCGTGTGCAGCAGGCGAAGGTTGGGCTGTGTGTGAGAACCTGTGTAGAGATCGTGGTCGACGCGCATGCCGCCGGTCAGGCGCCAGCGACCCGGCACCAGTGTCCAGTCATCCTGCGCATAGAGGCTCCACTCGAAGCCGTGCCGCTCCGGCGGAACGAATTGCGCCCACTCGCTGCTGCCCTCGGCGGGAATGTCGAGATAGCGCAAGCCCGCGCCCAAGCTCAACTCATGGCTTTCGATGCCGCGCCAACGGGCATTTACCTCGGTGGTGCCGAGCATCGGTGTGGCGCTCAAGCGTTGTTCGAGCTGAATACGCTCGGACACCAGCCAGCCGGCGAAGGACACATCGAACGTCGTAGAGACCGAGGTTTCATGGCGACCTGTCAGTACACCGCGCTCGTAGGTCAGCTGGACCGGCACGGTCGAGGCATACGGCGGCACGTAAAGGGGCTGGGTCTGTCGCTCGTTCGACGTGGTGCGCAGCCACTGAAGCTCCACCGTGCTGTTCGAGTGGCCAGTCCTGTGGCCGTCCCAGCGCGCATCGATCTGCCCCAGGCGGTACGCATCGTTCGCATCCTCGCCACCCGTGTCGCGGCCGCTGGCGCCGCGCTCGCCCAGCACACCGAGGCGCCATTGCGCTTGCGCGCCGGATGCGCCACCGTGGCGCGCGTACGCGGCCTGGCGTCCGCCGTCACCGACAGACACGTCGACCGCGTTGCCCTGCGTCTCCGATGCTGCGCGGGTGATGATGTTGATGACGCCGTTGACCGCGTTGGAGCCCCAGATCGATCCGGCCGGCCCATGCAGCACTTCGATGCGATCGATGCTGTCCAGTGGCACGCGCTCGGCTTCCCACAGCACGCCGGAGAACATCGGCGAGTAGATGCTGCGCCCGTCGATCAGGACCAGCAGCTTGTTGGCATAGCGACCGGTGAAGCCGCGCGTGGAGACGGCCCAGCGAGAACTCGACAACTGGGCGACGTCCATGCCGGGAACGAGTCGCAGCGCCTCGGGCAGATTGCGTGCACCGCTGCTGCGGATGTCCTCTGCCGTGATGACATGCATCGATGCCGGCACATCGGCCAGATGCTGCGGCTTGCGCGAGGCGGAGACGACCTCGATGCGCATCAGCGCCTCGAGCGGCAGGTCGGCAAGCTCTTGCGAAACGCTGGGGGCAGAGAACAGCAAAGGTGCTGCGGCCATGGAGATTGGCAGTAGAGCGCAGTGCCGGGTCATCGAGAAGCTCTTGCCCCGTGATTGGCGGACATCTCGTCAGTATCGGCAGGACTGCTGCGGCAATAAGTGGCGGTGTCCCGGCTCACGCCGGCAATGTGAGCGGTGTCGTGAATTCGTCAACGCGGTGTGCCGGGCAGCGACGCCGCATGGCCCGACAGATGCTGAATCGCCCGGTCTCGACTTACGCTTCGGGCCTCGACCCTTCTTCATCGCCACATGAAAAAAGCAATCCTTTTGATCCTCCTGGCGCTCGGTGCCTTCTATGGGCACGCCCGGCTTACCTTTGCGGAACCGCGCGTGATGAGTTGGCTGATGGAGCACGACTCCAAGGTGATGTCAGGAGATGCATCGGGTTGCGATGACTACGCGGACGACGTGCGGGTCTCCCTGAGCGCGCAAGGACGGCGGGGGCCGTCGCACGTCGAGGGCGGAAGGAGCGAGATGTGCGAGTACGAGGAGCAGTCGGCCGCCGCAATGAAGCTGATGCGCGCGTCCACCAACTCTCAGTACGACCAGGTCGAAATCGTGCGCCACGGCTTTCCGTGGACCACCGCACGCGTCAAGTACAGCCAGACGGTGAGGATGCAGATCCCCGGCTTGCCCGGGTTCTCGGTGGAAAGCGAAGACGAGTTGGTCCTCGTGCGGACCCTGTCGGGCATCAAGATCAAGTCGTTGGAGTCGCGATCGAGCGGTGGGATCTGAAGGTGTGAACGAATCCGACATTCACCCCTTCTTCAGAAGTCGAGCGCCCGCAATCCCTCCAGCACGGGCTCCAGTTCGCGCGACACGTCCTTCACCAGGGCTTCGAGGCGCGGCAGGTCCAACCCGTCGATGCAGGCGAGCTCCAGCGCCTGCGCGGCGCGCTCGACCCCATGCGCTCCCAAGGTTCCCGTCAGGGACTTGAGCGTGTGTGCAAGCCGCCTGATCGCCGGGACGTCACCTGCGGCAAGCGCTTCGAGGAAGGGGGCCGGGAAGTCCTGCTGCGCAAGCACGAACTTCTTCAACATCCGGCGGTACATCGCGTCGTCCCCCATCCCCCGCGCTCGCCACGCGGTGGGGTCGATGCCGGGAAGGCTGTCCAAGGGATCCGTCGCGGTCGCAGGGAGCGATGCGGCTGCCTGGGCGCTCCCTGCGGGGCGCACCCACCGAGCGAGCGTGGCAAACAAGTCGTCGATCTGCAAAGGCTTGCTGATGTGGTCGTTCATGCCGGCGGCGATCGCCTTTTCGCGATCGCCCGCCATGGCGCTCGCGGTCATCGCGATGATGGGCAGGTCACGCAGCCGCTCCTGCTGGCGCAGGATCCTCGCGGCGGTGTAGCCGTCCATGACAGGCATCTGGCAGTCCATCAGCACGCCGTCGAAAGTCTCGCGCAACAGGATGTCGACCGCCTCCTGGCCGTTCTCGACCACAGTCACGTGGATGCCCTCGCGCTCGAGCACGTCGCAGGCCACCTCCTGGTTGATGGCGTTGTCCTCGGCCAGCAGGAGGCGCGCGCCGCGCAGGCTGGCTTGGTGGTCTCTCATCGCTTCCTCACGTGGGGTTCTCCGTGGCTTGCGAGTGGCTCGGACCAGCGCCGTGTGACACGCGTCGAGCAGGTTCGAGGGCGTCACCGGCTTGGTCAGCAGGGCGGCAACTCTAATGTGCTGCTCGCCCAGCCGCCGCTCCAGGATGTCGCGGTCGAAATCCGTGACCATCATCACCATGGGGATGGGCCGCTGGTGCCCGGCGCGCGCGATCTGGCTTGCGCACTCGATTCCATCCATGTGCGGCATCTTCCAGTCGATCAGTATCGTTTCGTAGGGTTCCCCGCGCGAGTTCGCCTGACCCATCATCTGCAAGGCCTGCGCGCCATCGTGCGCACCGTCGCACCTGCAGCCAAAGGATCGAAGCATGCCGAGGAGGATGCGCAGCGCGGTCTCGTTGTCGTCGACCGCGAGGATGCGCGCTCCCTGCAGCGACGCGTCTCCCACCTCCCGCGGGCTGGCCGGATGGGCCTGCAGGCCGAGGTGCACGGTGAAGCGGAATCGGCTGCCGAGGCCGGGTTGGCTTTCGACCTCGATCTCTCCTCCCATCAGGCTCACCAGGCGGCGGGAGATGGCCAATCCGAGCCCGGTCCCGCCGTAGCGCCGGCTGATGGAGGAATCGCCTTGCGAGAAGGCCTGGAACAACTGCTGCTGCTGTTGCTCACTCATGCCGATGCCCGTGTCGCGCACCTCGAAGCGCAGCCATGCCGACTTCTCTTCGCGACGGAGCAGTTCGACGCCGATGACGACTTCACCGTGCTCGGTGAACTTGACGGCGTTGCTGGCCAGGTTGACCAGAATCTGCCTCAACCGCGAGGGGTCGCCCACCAGATCGACCGGCACCTGCCGCGATTGTTCGAACAGCAGTTCGAGCTGCTTTTCCTGCGCCTTCATTCCGATCAGGCCGATGAGGCTCTCCATCACATCGGAAAGGTTGAAGTCGATGCTCTCCATGTCGAGCCTGCCGGCCTCGATCTTGGAGAAGTCGAGGATGTCGTTGATGATGCCCAGCAAGGACTCGGCGGACTGGTGCACCGTCTGGATGTACCTGCGCTGCTGAGGATCGAGCTTGCCGCTCAGCGCCAGGTAAGACATGCCCATGATGGCGTTCATGGGCGTGCGGATCTCATGGCTCACGCTGGCCAGGAACTCGCCTTTCGCCCGTGAGGCCGCTTCGGCCGCCTCGCGGGCCCGGCGTTCGACCTCGGCGCGCTTGCGCTCCGTGAGGTCCAGCACGTAGGCCACACCCGACTCCGGCGTGCCCTCCACCGACGCGGCACCGATCAGCACCGGGACGCAGTGGCCGTCGCGATGCAAATACTCCTTCTCCTAGGCCCGGCACACGCCCGTCGGTCGGATCTGCGCGGCGCCGCGCGCGTCTGCCGCCTCATGACCGGCCGGCGTGAGATCGTTCAAACGCAAGCGCCCCGCCAGCAGGTCGTCGCGCGTGTAGCCCAGCATGTCGAGAAACGAATCGTTGGCATCCTCGATGCGTCCGTCCATGTGCCAGAAGAACACGCCCATGATGTTCGACTCGACCAGGCGCTGAACCCGCGACAGGCTCTGGCGCAGAGCCTCCTCTGCCCGTCGGCGCTCGCGGTTCTCGGCGGCGAGATCGCTGTAGAGGCCCGCGTTCTCCAGCGAGATGGCGGCCTGCGAGGCGATGACGTTCAGAAGATCCCTGCGTGCTGCAGTGAGTCGTGAAGGGGCCCGCCTGTTCTCGAGATACACCACGCCCAGCAGCTTGGCCTGCTTGGCCAAGGGCAGGCAGATTGCCGATTGGATCGCCTCGCCAGGCGCCTGGTTTTCCGCCTTGAAGAGGGCCGCGCAGCCGGGGTCGTCCAGCGCGGCGTCTCGCCGGGTTCGCATCACGTACTGCAGCACCGCAAGGGGCAGGTCGGCCTGTGTCACATCGGCTTGCTGCAAAGTGACCTGTACTTTGTGGGTAGCCGTGTCAGCCCGCGCCGCGATGCGCGGCTGGCCCTCATGCAGCAGCACAAGGACGCCGCGCTCGGCGCCCGCATGCTGGACCGCCAGCACGAGCAAGGTGTCGATCAGCTGGTCAAGGACGATTTCGCTGGACACGGCTTGCGCCGCACGCACCACGGCCGAGAGATCCAACTGTGCGACGGGTGCGTCGACCATGCCGGCCCAGGGCCCGCTCCCCCGCGCATCGCGCAAAGATGGGTAGCGACTGTCGAGCAGCCGAACCTTGCCCAGTGCACCCCATCGCTGATAGGCGTACCTGGCATGGCGGAACAGGGCATGCGCAACGGTCAGCAAGCCCCGGCCTTCATAGAAAAGACCAGCCAGTTCGCTCGCCAAGGCTTCGGTGTGCAGGAAGGCGTTTTGCCGCGCGGCACGAATGGCCTGCTCGTACAGGCGCTCGGCGTCCGCTGTCCTGCCTTCGATACGCGCCAGTTCTGCGCCGACCAAGGCCTCGTGGTCGGCCAGGTTCTCAGGGCAATTCAGGGCGCATGCCGCGACCTGCTGCAAGCCGTCCCGAATTCTTTCGAGGCAATGAGGACGCTCCTGTTGAGGCAGGGCGTCGAAGAGCGCTGCCCGGGCCAGCGCGGCATAGACGTATACCGTGGGTGCCTCGTAGGCCGCCATCGCCAGCCAGAGCAGGGCGAGAGCCTTTTGCTCTGCGACCAATGCGCCCAGGTAGTCCTCGGCGACGAAGCGCGCGTGCACTTCCCGCACCCAGTACTGCGAAGCCGAAATCGCGAGCCTCGGATTGCTGTCGAGCTTCTGCTCGAACTCGACCCGCTCAGGATCGGCGGTGGCGTCGATCGCGCCCCGAAGCTTGTCGATGCAGCGCAGGTAACCGATCGACGAAACGATCAGCAGGTCGTACCGCGCCTTGCGTGCCAGGGCCAGCGAGAACTCGGCCTCCCGCCGCACGTCGTCGAGGGGATCCCCAGCAATCAGCCGGGCGGCCGCTACCAGGACCGCGCTGTTGCACGCATGGACGACGCTGCCCGCCTCCTGGGCCACCTCGAAAGAGCGCCGTATCCATTCGACGCCCCCACGCACCGGCATCGTGTAGGGCAGCACCACCCAGCCGAAGGTCACGAAGACACTGCGCTTGAATCGATCCAGTCCGCGCTCGACCAGTTGCAAGGCCAGCGTGCCGAACCGAAAGCCCAACCGGCAATCGCCGCGCTCACGCACGAGCACGGTATTCATGTAGATGTAGCCCAGGCACGATGCGTCGCAATTTCCGTGGGCCAGGCTCAGATTCACCATGCGGCCGATCACGAGATGGAACAGATTGCGATCCGTGAACAGCGCGGCGGTCTGAGCTGCCATCAGGACGTCCATCACCGCGATCTGGTCCGCGTCTCGCATCAGCGGCAGGTTGACGAGGTCTTCGATGGGCCGGTCACCCAGCTGCTGCCAAAGTCGTTCGTGCTCCTGCGCGGCGTCTTCTGCACTGGGGTGTGCCGACCACGACACGCCGACGCTGCTCAGGAACTCCAGGGCGGTTTCCGTGGCCCGCGCGCCCTGGCTCAGCAACTGGTAGAGCTGCATGCGGGCACAGGCGACCCGCGCGCGCTCCGGCACGCCGGCCGCCTGATCGGCGAGCGACAAGTAGTGCGCTTGCGCGGACTCGGTGTCGCCGGTCAGCACCTCGCATTCCGCGCGGTGGAACTCCAGCGCGAAACGCAAGGTATGCCACCGCGCATCGACGGGTTCGGGTACCAGCTGGCTGCCCGCGACGAAGTGGCCCAGCGCCGCGGCATACGCACCGGATTGCCTGGCCCGCATGCCGGCTGTCAGGTTGAGCTGCGCCAACTTCGTTCGTTCCTGTTCGTCGGCGATGAGGTTGGCGCCTCGATTGAGCTGGTTGGCGGCTTCGAACACGCTCTCGGAGGTGTCTGCGGCTTCGAGTCGAGGCCACAAGAGCCGCCCGATCCGAAGGTGAAGCGCAGCGCGTTCGCCTTCCGGGATGAGCGCGTAGGCGGCCTCCTGCACCCGGTCGTGCATGAGCCTGATCGAATCGCCATCTTGAACCACGAGTCCTGCGGCGACGGCAGCCGACAAGTCGGCCTGCAACTGCGCCGGCGAGGTCTCGCAAACGGCCGTGAGGGTCGAGACCGGCGCGCCGATGCCGAGGGCAGAAACCTGCATCAGCGCTGCACGCGTGCCTTCGGGCAGCTTGCGCAGCTGGCCGATCATGAACTCGACGATGTTGTCGGTGAAGCCTTTGGCCCGGATGCGGGAAAGATCCCACTGCCAACGTCCCGAGCGGGTATCGAAGTCGAGCAGCGACTCGCCGACGAGGTTCGTCAGGAACTGGATCCCGAAGAACGGATTGCCTCCCGTCTTCTCGTGCACCAGGCCGGCGAGTGCACGGACCCGTTCGCTGCGCTCGCCCAGTGCGTCGCCCACAAGCTCGCACAGCGACTCCTCGGGCAATGGTCCCAGCACGCACTCGTGCAGCTTCACGCCTGCGGCGCGCAGGCGCTGCAAAGACTGCGACAAGGGATGCAGGGCGTCGACCTCGTGGTCCCGATAGGCACCCACCAACAGCAGGTAGGGCGTGTCGGCGTCCGCGACCAGGTTCTCCAGCAGACGCAGGCTGGCAGCGTCGAGCCACTGGATGTCATCGAGGAACAGGAGCAGCGGATGATCGGCTTGCGCGAATACCCGCAAAAAGCGCCGTATCACGGCATGGAAAAGGTGATGGGCGTCTTGCGGCGCGATGTTGGGCAGGGGCGGCTGTCGACCGGCGAGCAGTTCGAGTTCAGGCAGCAGATTGACCACCAGCTGCCCGCCCGTGCCCAGCGCCTCGCTGAAGGCGTGCCGCCAGGCAAGCACCTCGTCGTCGCTTCGGCTCAGGATCTCCCGCAACGGCGCCTGGAAGGCGCGCGCGAGGGTGCCGAAGGGAATGTCGCGTTGGAGTGCATCGGCCTTGCCGCTGGCGTAGATGCCGTGGATGCGTGTCAGCTCCCGGCGCAAATGCTGGACGAGGGATGACTTGCCCACGCCGGCGTATCCGCACACCAGCACCGGCTCGGGAGTCGCGCCGGATGCGGCGTGGTCGAGCGCGCTGACCAGCATCGAGATCTCGCGCTTACGCCCGTACAGCTTGTCGGAAAACTGCAGCGACGAGCGGATGTCGTGCGTGCCGAGCGGGAAGTCGTCGATGTGTTGCTGCGCTTGCCATTGGTGCAGGCAGCGCTCCAGGTCTGCCTGCACGCCGGCAGCACTTTGGTAGCGCTCCTGCTGGCCTTTGGCGAGCAGCTTCAGGATGATCGAGGCGACGGGAGGTGGAAGATCCGGCGCATGCGTTGCCGGTGCTTGCGGATGCTGTGCAATGTGGGCGTGCACCCAGCCCATCACATCGCCGGCGGAGAACGGAAGTGCCCCGGTCATCAGCTGGTAAAGGGTGACGCCAAGGGCATACAAGTCGCTGCGAAAGTCGATCGGGCGGTCGATGTAGCCGGTCTGCTCGGGTGCCATGTAGGCGAGGCTTCCCGTGATGACGTCGGCCGCTGGCGGGGTGGACACTCTCGTGCCGTGCGCTGCCGGTACGGCGATGCCGAAGCCGGTGAGGTGCACGCCGACGCTGACCGGATCGACCAGCACATGGGCCGGCTGGATGTCGCGGTGGACGAAGCCGCGCGCATGCAGGCGACCGATTGCAGTGGCGAGGGCGATCGCGACCTGCAGCTGCCACTGGAGATCGTGTGGCCGCTTCGACAGCTCGTCCAACGGCTCGCCGCCGGGATCGGTCAACACCAGGACGGTCTGGCGCTCCCGTTGCTCCAGGGCGACGGGTTGGGCCGCCCACTCGGGATCGAGGACGGTGCGCAGCGAATACTCGTGTGCCATCCGGCGCAGCGCCGACGGGGCCGGCTCGTCGCCGACTGGCGTGAGCAACAGGACCGACCCGTCGCCGCCAAGACGGCGGCCACGGTACAGGCCGAACTCGGCATCCTCGCGCAACAGGTTGATCGCGTATCCCGACCAGGCCGGTACAGGGCCGTGCATCCAGAGGATCTTTCAGCTAGTAGCGCCAGGTGAATTGCAGTTCCACCGTCCTCGGCGGCAAGAACGATGCCGTCTGGTCGGCTAGCGTGCCGGTCGTGCCGCCAGGGAGGCTGCCGCTGCGCGGTGCGTCGGCGGCAGAGGTCACGATGAACTTGTTCGTCAGGTTCCTTCCGATCAGGGCCAGCTCGGCGCGCCGGTCTTCGGACTGCAGGCGTATCGCTGCATCCAGGCGCGTATATGACGGTTGCACCGCGAGCGGTTGGCCGACGGGCGATACCGAGTAACTGCTGCTGTAGCCCACGTCGGCCGAGACCCCGAGCCGCAGGCCGCCCCTGAGGGCCCGATCGTGGTCGAACCCCACGGCTGCCGTCCAGTCCGGGGCCCCTGCGAGCGGCTTGCCGCTCAGGTCTTGCAGCAGCGCACTTGTGGGAGGGGGGCCCACACGGTTGCATCCATCGGCCTGCGTCTGTCCGGCGTAGCACGGCCCGATGAAATCCCGGTAGCGCGCAATGTTGTGCTGAACGGACCCGCGCAGCCTGAGGCCCCGTGTTCCAGGGAGGAACTCGGCGTCGAGCTCGACGCCCTTGACCGTGGCCGACCCGATGTTCGTCGTGATGAGGGCGATGGTCGGCGCGTTGAAGAACTCCAACTGCATGTCGGAGTAGCGGTAGCGATAGGCTGCCGCGTTCACGTGAAGGCGCTTGTCCAGCAGCGTTGTCTTGATCCCCGCTTCAACCCCCTGGACCGTTTCGGGCCTGAACGTGAAGATGTCGATCGAACTGCCGACCGTCTCGGCTCCGCTGTTCGAGAACCCTCCCGACTTGTAGCCCTGCTTCCACGCGCCATACGCCATGAGGTCTTCCGTCGGCTTCCATCTCAAAGAGACTTCCGGCGAGAAGTTATGGAAGCGCTGGTCGGCCTCGAGGCGATGGTCGGGCGTGTAGACCTGCCTGAAGAATGGATTCACGTAGGGCTGCACGAAGAACGAGTCCTTTTTCTCGTCGGTATAGCGGGCTCCGGCAGCGGCTTCGACTTGAGGCACCGGCGTCCAGATGGCTTGTCCGTAGACGGAGCGCGTTTCACCCCGGGTCGCAGAGACCTTGGTGAGCGTCACGTACCGATTGGCCGGCTCCGCCGATGAGTCTTCCGAACCCAGGATCAAGCCGCCGCGCGAGAAATCCAGCTTGGTGCGCTGGTAGAACATCCCGAGCATGTAGTTGACGGGCGCATTCCATCGGGTCTGGATGCGAAGCTCCTGGGAGAAGGCGCGGTACTTGTCGTTCTCGTCGGCATAGATGGCCGGTGTGCCGGTGAAGTCGTAGTCGGCGGCGGCGGAGAACCTGTAGTGCTGGCCGTTCGTGATCGAGGTCAGCGCGAACTTGTCCGCTGCGTACTCCACGCGCGCCGTCAGGCCGCGGGATCGGTAGAGGGAGTAAGGCTGTCCGCCGTATCGGTTCAGATCGGGGCGTGTGGCGGCAATGTCGAGCGGGACCGGGTTTTGCTGCACCACGAAGCCTTCCCCGCACGGCTCCGACGGGCTGAGGGTGGGCGAACCCCCGGGGCATTTCCAAAGCCTGTTATTCGAGACATAGCTGCCGGTGCGGTACGTGCCTGCGATGGCCTTCACGGTCAGCTTGAGAGCATTCGTCGGCGCGTAGGTCGCCGTCAGGCGGCCGAACAAGGAACGCGTCGCGGGCAGATGGCTATGCTCGGGCGCGGGCACGGCATGTGGCGTCGACACTCCTGTGATCGCATCGGTCGTCGTGTAGGTGCCGGGTGGCGCGTCATTGCGCACGTAGCCATCTTCCATGTGCCGGCTGTCGAGCGCGAACCGCAATCCGACGGTGTCGCTGACGGGTCCGGAGACCACCAGCAGCCCTTTGCGTTCGCGCGAGCGAATCTCGTAGCCCGCTCGCGCTTTCACTTCGAACTCTGTGCCCGGATCCTCGGTGGTGATCGAGATGACACCGGCCGTACTGTTCTTGCCGAAGAACAGCGCCTGAGGGCCTTTGAGGATCTCGATCCGGCTCACATCGGCCAACGCCTCGTCGATGACACGGCCTTGCCCGTAGTAGACCCCGTCTACGATGATGGCCACCGATTGCTCGATGCCGATGCTGCTGAAAGTGGTGCCCACGCCGCGCAGCCTGAAATCCGCCCCCGATCCACTGCTGCCCCGCGTGACGATGAGCCCGGGCGTTGCCGACTGCAGTTCCTCGAACGATCGCAGGCTGTAGCGATCGAGGCGGTCGGCCGTCAGGGTCGTCATGACGACGGGTGCATCCTGGACGTTCTCGAGCCGCCTGCGGGCGGTCACGATCACCGGTTCCAGTTGTTGCGGCTGTTGCGGCTGCGCCTGTTCCACCGGGGTTCGCGCCGCCGGTACAGCAGCCTGATCGTCGGGCGGCGGTGACGGCACGTCTTGGGCGTTTGCGCCGGAGGCGATGGACTCGGCGATCGCAAGCCAGGTGCAAAGGACGAGCGCCCTTCGCCTACTCCCACTCGCATGCGGCACGCGGGCACACGTGGTCTGACCCGCCCTCGGGCGATGCAGTCGATGGGTGATCACGGCCGGACTCCTCTGGTGATCAGGTGCGAGCCGAACTCGCATCATCGGTAGGCGGCAAAGATCGTAGGTTCTTCGCCTGACGGGGCCTTGCGGGGAACCCCTAGGCGAAGCCGGCGCGGGGGATGCGATGCGAGTCCCGGGCCGCTGCCGTTTGTAGGCCTTGCCGTGGTGCGCTTCGGATGCAGCGGCGCTGCATCGCACAGCCCGTCGACCGCATGCGACCATCTCGCACTTCATGCCTATCGGCGGTGTGTCCGCTGTGCGAAACGTCAGCAAGATGTCAGCCAGACGTGGCAGCGCGGGAAGCCTACGGCTCGGGTGTGCGGGTGGTCGCATAGCGCACACCCGCACACCCGTTTACCCGCAACTTCCGATATGCCCGCATGCCGTGCAGAACTCGCACCCATCCTTCTGGATAAGCGTTGCGTTCCCGCACTCGGGGCACCGCGCCCCGGCGAGGGGACGGGTCATGGTCCCATCGGTGGGCGGCGCGGGCGGCTGAAGGATCCCCATCTCCTGCACGGGGTAGCCCTCTTCCGTGAGCACCCCCAGCATCGCGTAGCGGTGAATGATGAGCCGTGCCATGTAGGCCACCGTCGAAGGCCACGTCTGCTGCCGTTGCCGTCCGTGCGGCAGGCCGGGCACGAAGGCCATGAAGTGGCCCAGCGGCTCCGCATAGTTCAGCAGCTTGCGCAGCTTCATGCCGATCCATGCCGGATCGAGCACGCGCATGTCGAGCGAGAGGATGCGAGCCAGCCCATCGAGCGCGCGCGGGTAGTTGCCTGAGAAGCCGATGGCGCATGGCCGCGTGATGCGGGCGCCTTGCGGATCGGGCAGCAACACCTCCTTCAGCGAGAGCGTGAAGTCCTCGCCGGTCGCCGGGTTGCGGATGTCCACCGACCACGCCAGCGTGCCGTCGGGGCCGGTGGCGGGTTCCTCGCGGCTGAACATGGCGTCGAGCACCGCAGTGGTGGTCTGCGGCTCGTTCCACAGGCCGAGCTGCTCGCAGCGCCAGCGCACGACCGCCGCGGTGGCGGCCACCACGCCCGGAAAGCGCCGGGGCTCGCCGTGCGGAGGAAAAGGCATGTCGAAGGCGCGCTCCTCCTGCACGGTGGCGAGCGCGTCGAGCTTGAGGCGCACCCAGGCCGGATCCTTGGCGCGCAGGTCCATCGAGAGGGTCTTGGCCAGTGCGCCCAGGCCGCGCGGCTGTTCGGCGCCGTTGACCCACACCTCGAACGGCGTGGGCCGGCGCCCGGGTTCGCCGGCCGGAAGTTCGCCCACGAAGAGCCCGAACTCGCCGAAGGGGTGCCGGACCATGTACGTCCACGAGGGGTTGCCCGCCGGCAGGTCGGGCCGGCTGGGCCAGCGCAGCGAGGCCAGCACCGGCTGCGGCAGGCGCTCCAGCGCGAGGCGTTGGTTGGCGTGGTCCACGTCGAGGACGGCCGGCGTGGTGGCCGCGGGGCTGGGCGAGCCGGCCACGCTGAGCACCGAGCCCAGCACGCTGTTGGGGCGGAAGGTCGCCAGGCCCTTGAGCCCCGCGCGCCAGGCTTGCAGGTACAAGTCCTGGAAATCGGCGTAGGGGTAGTCGGCCGGTACGTTCACGGTCTTGGAGATCGACGTATCGATGTAGGGCGCGACCGCGGCCACCATCTCCTGGTGGGCCTGCGCGCTCATCTGCAAGGCGGTCACGAAGGCCGGGGTGGGCGGCGCATCGGCGCCATGCAGGTGGTGATAGAGGCGCCAGGCGTGGTCCTCCACGCTGTACTCCTTGAAGGTGCCGTCGCGCATGCGCTTCTTGCGCAGATAGCTCCACGAGAAGGCTGGCTCGATGCCGTTGCTCGCGTTGTCGGCAAAGGCCAGGCTGATGGTGCCGGTGGGGGCGATGGACAGCAGGTGCGAGTTGCGCAGCCCTTCGGCGCGGATGCGCTCCTTCAGCTTGGCGGGCAGGCGTGAAGCGAAGGTGCCGCGGCGCAGGTAGAGGTCGGCATTGAAAAGCGGGAACGGCCCGCGTTCGACGGCCAGCTCCACCGATGCCGAGTAGGCCGCGTCGCGCATGAGCTCGGCGATGCGGCGTGCCGCCTGGCGCGCGGGCTCGCTGTCGTAGCGCAGGTTGAGCATCACCAGCGCATCGCCCAGCCCGGTGAAGCCCAGGCCAACGCGGCGCTTGCTGCGAGCCTCTTCGTGCTGGCGCGTCAGCGGCCAGTGGGTCACGTCGAGCACGTTGTCGAGCATGCGCACGGCGATGCGCACCAGGGCCTCGAAGCCCGCTTCGTCGAAGCGTGCGACGGGCTCGAACGGGTCGGCCACGAAGCGCGTCAGGTCGATGGAACCGAGGCAGCAGCAGCCGTAGGGGGGCAGGGGCTGCTCGCCGCAGGGGTTGGTGGCGTTGATGGTTTCGCAGTACGCGAGGTTGTTGTCTGCATTGATGCGGTCGAGGAACAGCACGCCCGGCTCGGCGTGGTCGTAGGTGGACCGCATGACCTGGTTCCACAGCTCGCGTGCGGGGAGCGTGCGGTAGACCCACAGGCCGTCGTCGCGCTGGCGCGCGCCTTCGGCCTTCTGCTGCGGGTCAGGCTGCGCGCGGTGCACGAGGTCGATGGTGGCGTCGTCCTGCACGGCCTGCATGAAGGCATCGGTCACGCCCACCGAGATGTTGAAGTTGCTGAGGTCGCCGGCATCCTTGGCGTGGATGAACTCCTCGATGTCGGGGTGGTCGCAGCGCAGCACGCCCATCTGCGCACCGCGCCGGGCGCCGGCCGATTCCACGGTTTCGCAGGAACGGTCGAAGACGCGCATGTACGACACAGGCCCGGAGGCGCCGGATTGGGTGCTCGATACCCACGCCCCGCGCGGGCGTATGCGCGAGAAGTCATAGCCCACGCCGCCGCCGCGGCGCATGGTCTCGGCCGCTTCGGTGAGCGCCGTGTAGATGCCGGGGTGGCCGTCGTCGTCGCTGGCGATGGAGTCGCCTACGGGCTGCACGAAGCAGTTGATGAGCGTGGCCGTGAGCTCGGTGCCCGCGGCCGAGTGGATGCGCCCGGCGGGCACGAAGCCGGATTCCAGCGCATGCAGGAAGCGCGCTTCCCACTGCGCCCGCGCCTCATCGGGCTCGGCCTGTGCCAGGGCGCGCGCCACGCGCCGGCGCACATCGGCGACGCTGCGCTCTTCGCCCTTGGCGTACTTTTCGAGCAGCACCTCTTCGCTGATGGCCTGGGCGGGCAGGGTGCTGGCAGGTGTCTCGGGGCGGGCAAGGCTCATCGGCGTGTTCCCTCGCATGCAAGTTCGGGCCAGCGTAGCGGCACGGCGCCGTCAGGGTCTTGACCTGTCTCAGCGAGGTGTGCCCTCCGGGCGCGTGCGGCATGCCTACCATAGGCGCCGAGCCGAAACACCGGAGCTGCCGCCATGCCGCCCATCACCTGCATCGAAGACCTACGACTCCTCGCCCGGCGGCGCGTGCCGCGCATGTTCTACGACTACGCCGACAGCGGCTCCTGGACGGAAAGCACCTACCGGGCGAACGAAGCCGATTTCCAGAGCATCAAGCTGCGCCAGCGTGTGGCAGTGAACATGGAAAACCGCAGCACTCGCACCACCATGATCGGCCACGAGGTCGCCATGCCGGTGGCGCTGGCGCCCACGGGGCTCACCGGCATGCAGCACGCCGACGGCGAGATCCTTGCCGCGCGGGCGGCCGAGGCCTTCGGGGTGCCGTTCACGCTGTCGACGATGAGCATCTGCTCCATCGAAGACATCGCCGCGCACACGAAGGCGCCGTTCTGGTTCCAGCTGTACATGATGCGCGACCGCAGCTTCATGGAGCGCCTCATCGACCGCGCGAAGGCCGCGAAGTGCAGCGCGCTCATGCTCACGCTGGACCTGCAGATCCTCGGCCAGCGCCACAAGGACATCCGCAATGGCCTGTCGGCGCCGCCCAAGCCCACCCTGGCCAACATGATCAACCTGGTCACCAAGCCGCGCTGGTGCCTGGGGATGCTCGGCACCCGGCGCCGCTACTTCGGCAACATCGTGGGCCACGTGAGTGGCGTGGAAGATGTGTCCTCGCTCAGCGCATGGACCGCGCAGCAGTTCGACCCGGCGCTCAACTGGCGCGATGTGGAGTGGGTCAAGAACCGCTGGGGCGGCAAGCTGATCCTCAAGGGCATCATGGACGCGCGGGACGCGCAGCTCGCCGCGCAGAGCGGGGCCGATGCGCTCATCGTCTCGAACCATGGCGGGCGTCAGCTCGATGGCGCGCCTTCGTCCATCAGTGCCTTGCCTGCGATCGCAGACGAGGTGGGTTTGAAGATCGAGGTGTGGATGGACGGCGGCATACGCAGCGGCCAGGATGTGCTCAAAGCCGTGGCACTCGGAGCCAAGGGCACGCTCATCGGCCGCGCGTTTCTCTACGGGCTGGGGGCGCTGGGCGAGGAGGGGGTGGCGAAGTGCCTGCAGCTCATGCGCAACGAGCTGGACATCACCATGGCGTTTTGCGGGCACACGGACATCCGCACCGTGGATCGCGCCATCCTGCTGCCGCCTGACGGGCCAGCCGAGCCGACGGCACGCACGAAGGCCGGGGTCGGCGCCTCGCTGGCGGCTTCGCGCGCCTGAGCCGCTGAGGGCGACAGGCCTGACCGGATCATTCGGGCTGAACTCCCTCCCGTTCGGCTGAAGCAAACGCTCGCCATAGCCTGGGCTATGGCTGTGCTTTGCGCCTTGACTGGCACCATTTCCAGGGCCCGCTCGGCCACGCCGGATTGCTTCCCAGCCTCTGACTCGATACCCGAACGCTTCTTCCTGGCCATAGGTGCAGCCCGGCCGATTCCTTTCACCTCATCCGCGACCGCCCGGCTGCCGGCCTGAGCGCCCACCTTGGGGTGGCGTGCCGTCGCTGCTGCCGCGCGAGATCTCGTCGACCTCGCGCTGAACGTCGTCGGGCCGTTGCTGGCCGGCGGCGCCCGCAGGTTCGCCGCGCTCCTTGTCGGGCCGCTCGTCGGGGCCGCTTCGGTTCCAGCCCGCTGGCCGCCGGGCTGGCGGCGCCGCTGTGCTGTCCGTGCTGCGCGTGGCCCTGCGTGCCGGCGCCCGAGTGCCGGCGGGTCTGGTCTGCGTGTTGACGCTGGCCCTGCGCGGAGCCTTCGCGGCTCTTGTCGGGGTGTGCCATCGATGTCTCCTGTCTCCATTCGAGGTCTGTGCACGAGCCGTGCACACGGCTGTTCGGCCAGCGGGATGCCCAACGCGCGTACCCATCGTTCACGTTGGGTCGCCCGATGCAATGCCGTCGATTCACTGCATTCGAATGCTGGCGGCAAACGGCTTTCACGACTTGGGCCGGGTGAGCGCCCACAATGCAGCCCATTCCCCCACAACCCACCTGAGGAGTTGCCTCCGATGAACGACGCGTTCAAGTCTTCCGTGGTCGTCCTGGCCCGCGTGCTGCTGGCCCTGATGTTCGTGCTGTCGGGTTTCGGCAAGCTGGCCGATCTTTCCGGCACCGCGGGCTATATCGCAAGTGCTGGCCTGCCGGTCGCGCCGGTGCTCGCCGTGATCGTGGCGGTGCTCGAAGTGGTGGGCGGCCTAGCGCTGATCGTGGGCTTTCAGGCCCGTTCGGCCGCATGGGCCCTGGCGCTCTTCACGGTGGCGGCGACCGTCCTGTTCCACAACTTCTGGGCCATGCCCGTGGAGCAGCAGTTCCTGCAGAAGCTGATGTTCATGAAGAACCTCGCCGTCGCGGGCGGCCTGTTCTTCGTCGCGGCCATGGGCGCAGGCCCGGCGAGCATCGACGCCCGGCGCGCCACGGCCTGATCGGCCGGTCGCGCGAAGCGCGGGGCCCATAGCCGCCGCACAGAGCGATAGCGCCGGTTTATTTCGCCACTGCATGGAGTCGTCATGGCAAGAGTTCTCGTTCTTTACTACAGCATGTATGGCCACATCGAGGCGATGGCGCAAGCCGTTGCCGAAGGTGCACGCCAGGTGCCCGGTGCTCAGGTCGATATCAAGCGCGTGCCCGAGCTTGTGCCTGATGAGGTGTTGCGCAAGTCCGGCGCCAAGGTCGACCAGGCCGCGCCGGTGGCCAAGCCCGAGGAACTGGCCCATTACGACGGTATCCTCTTCGGCACGCCCACACGATTCGGCAACATGGCCGGCCAGATGCGCAACTTCCTCGACCAGCTTGGCGGCCTATGGATGAGCGGCGCGCTTGTCGGGAAGGTGGGCTCGGTGTTCTGCTCCAGCGCCACGCAGCACGGCGGCCAGGAGAGCACGCTGCTCACGTTCCACCCCACGCTGCTGCACCTCGGCATGGTGGTGGTCGGCCTGCCCTATGCGGAGCAAACGCAGATGGGCATCGACGAGATCAAGGGCGGCAGCCCCTACGGCGCTTCCACCATTGCCGGTGGGCAGGGCGAGCGCATGCCGAGCCAGCAGGAGCTGAGCATGGCGCGCTATCAGGGCCGGCACGTGACGACCATCGCGACCAAGCTCGCGGGCTGAAAGCAGCCCTGCGCCGGCTCAAGCGGGTCGGAGCGCGCCTACATCGGCTTGCGAGCGCGGCTGATGGAGAGGGTCGCGCGAGATGGGTGAAATATCCAGTGAGTCCGCCGCGTCCGCGGCGGTTCACGGAACATTCCCGATTCGCAGGAGCATGTCATGAATCAGGACAAGCCTTACGCCAAGGGCGAGACCCGCAGCCCGCTCGACCGCGACCGTGAGGTCAAGCGAGACGAGCCCGACAGCCCGCTGGGCGCCCACCCGGTGGGCACGGGCGTCGGTGCGGCCGCCGGCGCGGCGGCCGCTGGTGCGGCGGTGGGCAGTGTGGCCGGGCCGATCGGCGCGGCGGTCGGTGCAGCCATCGGCGGCGTGGCCGGCGGTTTGGCAGGCAAGGGCATCGCCGACATCGTGGATCCGCAGATGGAAGACGAGTATTGGCGTGGCAGCTGGCAAAGCCGCTCGTACATCGACGGTGGCTACACCTACGACCAGGACTATGGTCCCGCGTATCGCTACGGCGTCGATGCCTACACCCGCTACCCCGAGCGCCGCTACGACGAGATCGAGACCGATCTATCCGCGGGCTGGAAGGACGCGCGAGGCTCGTCGCGCCTTGAGTGGGACCGCGCGCGGCACGCCACGCGCGATGCGTGGCAGCGTGTGAGCGACCAGGTCGAGCAGGCCTTGCCGGGTGATCGCGATCGCGACGGCAGATAAGCCTCGTTCCCCGTTCGCACGCTCACGGCCGGGCTTTCCCCGGCCGTTTTCACATTCAATGTCGCGCGCTGCGCGACCTATTCCTCGAACGCCACACGGCTCGCACGCGCCAAGCTGCTTAGCATTCGCCGTTGCCGTCGGACGGGCTCGCCCGACGGATTTGCACGCGATCGAAGAGGCAGTCGGGAGTACAGCATGCCGAAGGTGCGCAAGGCGCTGGGCGCCGTGGCGATGGTGGGTTTGTGTCTGTGGTGGGCCGGGTCGCAGGCCGCCGACCAACGACCCGCACGCAGTGCCGCGCAGGCTCGCAAGGCGGTCTCGGACGACGTGCAGTTCACACTGAAGTGGATCGCCGCCAGGCGCGACAACCGAGGCAAGCCTTTCGCCGTGGTGGACAAGCGCCACGCAACGATCCATGTGTACGACGCGCGCTCGCGCCCGGTGGGCACCGCCGCCGTGCTGCTCGGCATGGCACTGGGCGACCACGGCGCGCCGGGTGTGGGTGATATGCCGCCAGCGCTCATCCCCGTGGCCCAGCGCACCACGCCAGCCGGCCGCTTTGTCAGCGAGCCCGGCCGCAACCTCGATGGCGAGGACGTGATCTGGATCGATTACGACGAGGGCCTCGCGATCCACCGCGTCCGCTTCAATGCCGCACGCGAAGCACGCCTGCATCGCCTGGCCTCGGACGCTCCGCAGTCGCGCCGCGTGTCGGCGGGCTGCGTGGTGGTCACCGTGGAGTTCTACGAGAAGGTGATCAAACCGGTGCTGGGCCGTGGGCGGGGCGTGGTGTATGTGCTGCCGGAGATGAGCCCGGTGCAGGAGATGTTCTCGAGTCAAGAGCCCGCGGACTTGTGACGCAAGCCGCGAGGCGCTCAGTCATTCGGCCTGTCGAAGGGCGCGCCTACAACGCGTGTGAGTCATCCTCGGCTGCATCGATCGCGGCCACCACCGCATCTCGTACCACTTGTTCCGCAATGGCCCCCGCGGCCGGCGTGCCGGTCGATACCGTTCCTGAGCGGTGGAACAGCCAACCTTGCGCATGCTCCACGTCTGCCTGCCACGCGATGTCGCTGCCGAGTACCGAGTAACCGGCCCTGTAGGTATAGAGCTTGCCGCTCCTTGCGTGCTGGTGTGAGCCCTCGATCTGAGTTGTCACGGGATACTCCTGGAGTCCTGGGCATGTCAGAACGTGCCGTGGTACAGCGCGCACGACCGACACACCGAAGGTGGCTGGCCCGATGCCAGTGCAGCGCGAAAGGCGCGTGCACCCTCGCCGTGCCAACGCTCGGACAGCCGAGGCGCGCCGGCATCCTCGTCGTCGAACACCTTCCCGAAACTCGCGCGGTCAGCGGTCGCCACCATGCAGCACGGCAGCATTTCGCCGGCCGCTGTGACGTAGAGCTGCTCCCACGGCCAGGTGCAACCGGGCGCACGGTCCGCCGAGGATCCGGGTCGCGCATCGAGACGCGGCAGATGCAGCGTCATGCCGAGCGTAGTGGCCAGCGCCCGCGCTTCGGCGAACACCTGCGCGGCACGGGCGAGGTCGGCCGGCCGAAGCTCGGCATGGCTCACGAACTCTCGTATGGGGATGTACCGCGCGGGCAGCTGCGGCTGAGAGAGGTCGCTCGACAAGCGCTGCACCAACAGTTCCCGAACACGATGAACGTGCAGCAGCCGCAGCAGTGCCGGCAGTTCGTGCAGGTTGGCGTGCATCAGCACCATGACCCCGCGCACCTCCAGCGCGCTGCCGGCGGCATCGCGTGCCTCCATGAGCCGGCTGAGATTGCGGATCACCTTGGCGAACGAGGCCTTGCGGCGGATGGCCTCGTAGACGGCCGCGCTCGCGCCGTCCAGCGACACCGAGATCGCTGCGAGCCCGCAGTCGACACAGCGTCGCGCGCGTTGTGGGGTGAGCAGCGTGAGGTTGGTGTTGGCCGACACGCGGATGCGCCGCCGTGCAGCGAGCGCCACCATGTCGAAGAAGCGGGGATGCAGCATCGGCTCGCCCAGGCCCTGCAGGTGCAGTTCCTGCAAGTGCGGCATCTGGTCCAGCAGCCGTTCGAACTGTTGGAGCGACATCTCGGCCACCGCGTCGCCTCGGTCGTTGACGGTGCACATTCTGCAAGCCAGATTGCAGCGGCCGATCGGCTCGATCTGCGCAAAGCGGGGCAGGGGCGGGGTCAGGGTCACAGGAATGACCAGCGGCTCGGGCGGGGAGACGCTCATGCTGCGCATCCGGCAAACCACGTACCGGGCAGCGGGGGTGCCGGCCGACGATGCGGCCGACGGGTATCCTTTGCCACTCACTGTCGCTCACTGTCCACCCGATCTCGAAAGGCTCACGCATGCCCATCGCGTCCATTCCCGCCACCCTCATCCCTGGAGACGGCATCGGCCCTGAGATCGTCGACGCCACGCTGGCCTCCCTCGATGCCCTCGGCGTGCATTTCGAGTGGGACCGCCAGGTTGCCGGGCTCGAAGGCGTCAAGAGCTCGGGTGACCCCCTTCCCCAGGCGACGCTCGACAGCATCCGACGCACGCGGCTCGCGCTTAAGGGCCCGCTGGAGACGCCCTCTGGTGGCGGCTATCGCTCGTCAAACGTGCGACTTCGCGAGGCCTTCAAGCTCTACGCCAACCTGCGCCCCGCGCGCACGCTCATCCCCGGCGGCCGCTTCGACCACATCGATCTCCTGATCGTGCGCGAGAACCTCGAGGGCCTGTACATCGGGCATGAGCACTACATCGAGATCGACGACGATCCGCACGCGGTAGCGATCGCCTCAGGCGTGAACACGCGCAATGGCAGCCGGCGGCTGCTGCAATACGCCTTCGAGCACGCCATCGCCACGGGTCGCAAGAAGGTCACCATCGTGCACAAGGCCAACATCATGAAGGCCCTGACCGGCATCTTCCTGGAGACCGCGCAGCAGCTGTACGACGAGAAGTACAAGGGCCGCATCGAGATGGACAGCGTCATCGTCGACGCCTGCGCGATGAAGCTGGTGCTCAATCCGTGGCAGTTCGACGTCCTGGTCACCACCAACCTGTTCGGCGACATCCTGTCCGACCTCACTGCTGGCCTCGTGGGCGGGCTCGGCATGGCGCCGGGTGCCAACATCGGCGCCGACGCGGCCATCTTCGAGGCGGTGCACGGGTCGGCACCCGACATCGCGGGCAAGGGTGTCGCCAATCCGACGGCACTGCTGCTGGCCGCGGCCATGATGCTGGACCATTGCCGGCTCATTGAAGAAGCAGGACGCCTGCGCCGGGCCATCTCGGATACGTTGAATGTCGACATCGTGCGCACCGGCGATCTCGGCGGCAGGGCCACCACGGCAGAGTTCACTCGCGCGCTGGTGTCGCGCATCGCGAACGGCTGAGGTTTCGCGGGCAGGGGCAGGAGGCTCAGCGCAGCAGCTTGCTCGCCTGCCGCAGGTCGTTCAGCCACTGCGTGTACGCGGCAGCGCGCTGCTCCGCGTCCTCCACTCTCAGCAGTGCAGAAGGGTGCAGCGTGATCAGCACGCGCAGCCCATCTTGCCGCTCCAGCCAGTGCCCGCGCTGCGCCATCACCTGCACCACGTAGCCCATCAACTGGCGTGCGGCGGTGGCGCCCAGGGCCACAATGGCCTGCGGCTTGACGTGGCGGATCTCGCTTTCGAGCCAGTGCAAACACGCCGCGGCCTCGCGCTGGGCCGGTGTCTTATGCATGCGGCGCTTGCCGCGCATCTCGAACTTGAAGTGCTTCACGGCATTGGTCAGGTAGACCATCTCGCGCGACCAGCCCAGCTCGGCCAGGGCGCGGTCGAGCAGCACTCCCGCCGGGCCCACGAAAGGGCGGCCCTGCCGATCTTCCTGGTCGCCGGGCTGCTCGCCCACCAGCATGAGCGGCGCGCGCACCGGTCCTTCGCCCCACACGGTTTGCGTTGCGATGAAACCGATGGGGCACTCGCGGCAACCCGCCGCCGCCTCGCGCAGGTCGGACAAGGCGTGTAAGTCTTGCTTCACGTCTGCAGCGTTTGCCAGTTCGGGGTGTGGCGTTCTCGGAGGCGGTAGAGGAGGTGTGCTCATGACGGGGGAGCCGGTCAGGACCAGCATCCGGGCCCAGCAAGGACAACGCCCGGTGTTCGGTGTTCACCTTTCTCTGCCTAGCTGCTGCGGCAGAGGCGACCATGTTGGAGCATGGCGGAGGGCGTGCTCGATGCGAGCACCCGGTAAGCCGTGAAGACAGAACAGTCGGCGAGTCGGCAGGGCCAGCCGCGCGGGGGCGCATGGACACCTGCACCCCTTCCCGCTTTCTTGCCCCATTTTTCCTTCGGGCAAGAAAAAAGCACCTAGGCTTGTGGCCTAAGTGCTTGATCCCGTTTTCTTGGCTCCTCGACCTGGGCTCGAACCAGGGACCTACGGATTAACAGTCCGGCGCTCTACCGACTGAGCTATCGAGGAACAGCCTCAGATTCTAGCAATGTTTTTTGAGTGGCGCCAGCTGCTTGTTGGCGCACGAACTTCTTGTTGGCAGGCGGAATGTGATCGCCTGTGGCCCGAGCCCTGGAAGATGCGCGAGGCGGTCGAGTTGGCTGCCCTCGTAAGGGTCTCGTGGCTCAACCACCATCGTTGCTTGAGCCCATCGGCCACATCCCGCCGACCGACCGAGGCCGGAACAAACTACTGGCGGGGCAAGTCGGAACTTGTGCGGGCCACAACAAACGCCACATGAGGGGGTCTGGACGGGGCGGCGAGCGGCGCTAGTCGAAGACTGGTGTTTCCACCCCAAGAACCTTGTGCAGCTTTGGGCTGGTGGTCGTGTACTGCAGGTGGATGCGCTTGTCGGGAAAGATGTACGGTGCTGCCGCGAAGGCCGCAAGAGCGGCTTCATGAAAGCCGGACAAAATCAACTTCTTCTTGCCCGCGTACGTGTTCACGTCACCGACGGCAAAGATGCCAGGAACAGTGGTTTCGAACTTTTCGGTGTCGACCACAATTTGCTTACGGTCAAGGTGGAGGCCCCATTCGGCAATGGGACCGAGCTTGGGGCTCAGACCGAAGAAGACGAGCAACATGTCGAGTGGCACGAGACGCGTAACCCCGTCTCCCCCCGTGACCTTGACCTGGGTCAGCCGGCTGTTGACCTCCTCGAAGCCCGTGATTTGGCCCACGATGAACTGCATTTCGTATGCGTCGCACAGTTCCTTCATCTTCGCCGCGCTGGCGGGTGCGGCGCGGAAGCCGTCGCGGCGATGCACGAGGATCACGCTTTCAGCCTTGTTCGGGCCGTCCTGCGCAAAGTTCAGGGCCCAGTCCAGCGCGGAGTCACCGCCGCCCACGATGACCAAGTTCTTGCCGGCAAACTCAGACGGGTTCTTCACTCGGTAGAAGAGCTGGCTGTTGTCGAACTTCTCCAAGCCATCCACCTTCAGCATCCGTGGCTGGAAAGAGCCGACGCCACCGGCGATGAAGACAGTGCGGGTCAGGAACTTGGTGCCCTTGGAGGTCTCGACACGGAAACGCCCGTCCTCCTGCCTCTCCACGACTGTGACCTCCTGCCCCAAATGAAAGGTCGCGCCGAAGGGCTCTATTTGCTTGAGCAGGTTATCGGTGAGTTCCTTGCCGGTGCAGACTGGAACCGCCGGGATGTCATAGATGGGCTTATCTGGGTACAGCTCAATGCACTGGCCGCCAGGATAGGCGAGCGAGTCGATGATATGGGCCTTGATCTCCAGCAGACCCAACTCGAACACCTGGAACAGGCCGACGGGGCCGGCGCCCACGATAACGGCATCCGTCTCGATGGTGCCCCTGTGGGGCCCGTCATGCGTGACGGCGGTCTTGGAAATTTCCAGGTTGGCCTTCGGATCCATGTGCGTACGTACAGCGGTCCTACTTGATGAGCTGCGAAAGCTTGCCCGTCTGGTCCTTCCATTCGTCGGCGTCGGGCAGCGCCGCCTTGCGCTTGGTGATGCTGGGCCATTTTTTGGCAAGCTCGCCGTTGAGCGCGATCATGTGTTGCTGTTCTCCCGGTACGTCTTCTTCCGGCATGATGGCGTTGACCGGGCACTCGGGGATGCATACCGCGCAGTCGATGCACTCGTCAGGGTCGATGGCCAGGAAGTTCGGGCCTTCGCGGAAGCAATCGACGGGGCACACGTCCACACAGTCGGTGTACTTGCAGCGGATGCACGATTCGGTGACGACGTGAGTCATGGTTGAGAGCTCTTGTGATGAATGATTCGCGTATCGGCGCAAACGAATAATTCTAGGGCTTGAGGGTCTCCACTTTGCTTTCGCGGGAGGCCGTCTTCGGCGCCGGCTTGACTGTGCTCAGACTCTGGGCGCCGGCTCCAATGGTCACGACTGTGGGCCGGCCCGAATGGAGCATGCCCGCGTGCGGGAGCGTGGCCAGAGTGTGCTGGCTGGCCAGGCTGTCGGGCCAGCCAGCGCGAGAGACTACGCTGACCGGCGTGCCGGCGCACCAGCCGGCTTCGAGCAGTCGGCGTGAGAGTGTCGCCAACTGCTTGCCCGCCATGTAGAAGACCTCGGTGTCTGCAGTGCGGCTGCCATGCACGGCACCGGTGTTAGTCATGGCCGTGGTCAAGCTCACGCTGCGGCCGGTCGCGCGACGGGTGAGCGGGCGTTGGGTATCGGCTGCTGCGGCAACGGCCGCCGTGATGCCTGGCACCACTTCGCATTCGATGCCGGCCGCAGCCAGTGTTTCAAGCTCCTCTTCCAGGCGGCCGAATACGCTCGGATCGCCGCCCTTCAGACGTATGACGATGGCCGCTTCGCGGGCATGCCTGACCAGCAGGGCGTTGATGGTGGCCTGTCCGGTGCTGTCGCGGAAGCCGCGCTTACCCACATGAATCCAATGCGCGGACGGCGCAATGTCCCGCAGCGCGGGGTCCGTGAGTGTGTCGAACAACACGACATCGGCCTCGGCCAGCCGGCGAGCGCCGCGCAGCGTGATGAGGTCGGCTGCGCCAGGCCCCGCACCGATGAAGACCACCCGGCCCATCAGTGCGGGGCCTTCACCAGGAGGGCACCGCTGGTGCGGTTCGTGGCAGGATCCACGATGATGAGCGAGCCGCCCACCCGATTCGATTCGTACGCTTTGACTGGCAACGGTTGCTGTGTCTCGACGATAACGTGGCCGATCTCGTTGACGGCCAGCTGGTGTGCATCACGCCTTTCCAGAGTGTGGATGTCGAGCGCGCTTTCGATGCTAGCAATGCGCGCCTGCACCCAGCGGTTTCCGTGGCGCACCCAGTACTTGCGCCCGACTACAGCGGGCTCTGTGTCGAGCCAGGCCAGCGTGGCTTCGAAGCGCTGAGCCTCGCGGGCGGTGTCCGGGGTGGCGATCCAATCCCCGCGTGACGCGTCGAGCTGGCGGTCGAGGACGATACCTGCCGACTGGCCTGCGGTGGCGGCCGGTACCACCTCGCCGGCGAGCCGCACCTCGGCGACGACGGCCTTTTGTCCGCTGGGGAAGAGCTGAACTTCGTCGCCGGCTTCCACGCGGCCGTGGGCGATACGGCCCCACAGCGTGCGGGGCTGGTTGCCGGTGCCTTCGCCCTCGCGCGCTACGTACTGCACGGGGATGAGGAGGTCGCCATCGTCGCGCTCCTGCGTGGGCGGCAGGCTCTCCAGCACTTGCAGCAGGGATGGGCCGTCGTGCCAGCCTGCATCGAGCGGTTGCGTCACGTTGTCTCCGCGCAGCGCGGAGACAGGGATGATCTGCGCGACGGAAATGCTTGCCTGCTCGGCGAATGCCAGCAGGGCGTCGCGCACCGCCGCGAACGCCGTGCCCGGATCGCTGACGGCGTCCAGCTTGTTCACAGCGAACACGATGCTCGGCACGCGTAGCAGGTGCGCCAGCAGCGCATGGCGGCGGGTCTGGGGCAACAGAGGCACCGGCCGCGCGGAGCAATCAAGCTTGGTGATGTCGACCAGCACCACCGCGGCATCGCTGCCAGCGGCGGCGGTCACCATGTTGCGTGTGTACTGCTCGTGACCCGGGGCGTCGGCGATGATGAACTTGCGCTGCTTGGTGGCGAAGTAACGATATGCCACATCAATGGTGATTCCCTGCTCGCGCTCGGCCTCCAGGCCATCGGTGAGCAGCGAAAGATCGATGGCCTCGCCGGCGGCCTTCTTTTCAAGCGTGTCGAGCTGGTCTGCGAGGATGGCGCGACTGTCATAGAGCAAGCGGCCGATGAGGGTGCTCTTGCCATCGTCCACGCTGCCCGCGGTGAGGAAGCGCAGCGCGCGGTGGTCCTTCACCGGGGCCTGGGGGGTTGCGTGGGTTGCCATCAGAAATAACCTTCCTTCTTGCGCCGTTCCATCGAGGCATCCGAGGTGCGGTCGTCCATGCGGGTAGCGCCTCGTTCGCTCACCGTGACGCGCAGCGTCTCGCCAACGATGTCAGCTGCGCTGGATGCCGGGCTCTCGACCGGGCAGGTGCAGGTCATGTCGCCGACAGTGCGGAAGCGCACCTGAGCGGTTTCTATCGTTTCGCCGGGTTCTGCAGGCGTCACGGGCGTCACCGGCACCAGCAGGCCCCGGCGGCGGATCACTTCGCGTTGATGGGCGTAGTAAAGACCCGGCAACGGGATGTTCTCCCGCGCGATGTACAGCCACACATCGAGTTCGGTCCAGTTGCTGATGGGGAAGGCCCGCATGTGCTCGCCCGGCTTGATCCGCGTGTTGAATAGCGTCCAGAGCTCCGGTCGCTGCTCCTTGGGCTGCCATTGCCCGAAGCTGTCGCGATGCGAGAAGATGCGCTCCTTGGCTCGGGCTTTCTCTTCGTCGCGCCGGGCGCCGCCAAGCAGCACGTCGAAGCGGTGCTCCTCGATGGCTTCGAGCAGCGTCACCGTCTGGTGGCCGTTACGTGACTCCAGAGGGTGGGCCAGGCGTACGGTTCCGCGCTTGATGGAGTCTTCGAGGTGGCCGACCACAAGGCGCTCGCCCATCTCGGTTACCCGCCGGTCGCGGAACTCGATCACCTCAGGGAAGTTGTGGCCGGTGTCGACATGCAGTAGCGGAAAGGGCAGACGCCCCTTGTAGCTGCCATCGGCCTGCCGGCTCTTGAACGCCTTTTCCGCTAAACGCAATACGACGCATGAATCCTTGCCGCCGGAAAAGAGCAGCGCGGGGCGTTCGAAAGCTGCGGCGGTTTCGCGCAGGATGAAGATGGCCTCCTCTTCCAGCCAATCGAGGTGGGTGTGGTCGAGTTCGGGCAGTAGTTGCTGGACCGTGAGGGGCGCGTTCATCGAAGGGCTCCGATCATCGATACAGCGGGGGCATCATCCTTCACGTGCAACCCGCACTCCTTGGCTTTCTCGTCTTCCCACCACCAGCGGCCAGCGCGGAAATCTTCGCCGACCGCGATGGCACGCGTGCATGGCGCGCACCCGATGCTAGGCATGAACTCGTCGTGCAAGGGGTTGTAGGGCACGTCGTTCGTGGCGATGTAATACCAGACATCGTTCCAGGTCCAGTCGGCCAACGGATTGACCTTGGCTCGGCCCCTGTCGTCGGTCTCGCTGAAGCTCACCACACCTCGAACGCTGCTTTGCTCGCGCCGCAGGCCGGTGATCCAGGCAGTGCGGTTCTGCAGCATGCGCGCCAGTGGCTCAAGCTTGCGGATGCCGCAGCAAGCCTTGCGCAACTCGATGCTCTGGTACATCGCACGCTCGCCGTTCGTCTTGATGAACTGCACCACTGCTTCGTTGACCGGCTTGTAGATTTCGACGGTCAACCCGTAGCGCTTCTCGATACGGGTGATCAGTTCTACGGTGGGCTCGTGCAGCATGCCGGTGTCGAGCGTCCCCAGAGCAACGGGCAGGCCGTGCCGGGCGACGAGGTCGGTGATGACCATGTCTTCCGCGCAGAGGCTGGTGGCCTGCATGATGCGCTGGGCGTGGGCCGCGGCGGCCTGTTTCAGTACCTCCAGTGCATGCGCCACCCGGTCCTCATACCCGGGCGTGTGCCGCGAGTACAGCGAAATGGCGCTCATATGGCCGACCCCGCCTGGTTGAACTCCTCAATGCGGTAGGCCTCGCCAGCTGGACGGCTAAACAACGGCCGGCGCTCCTGCGTATCACCTTGATAGTGGCCCGAGAAGAAATGCAGGGCGCGCTCGGCGGCTTCGACGGATTGATCGTGGCGCAGCACTGCTGCGTCGAAGCCCGTGCGAGCCAGGAGCGGCACCATGTCGACGAGCACCTCGCCGGTGGCGCGCACCTCGCCCCGATAGCGTAGCCGGCTGCGAAGCAGGCGCGCCTGGGTATACGCGCGGCCGTCCACCCACTTGGGGAACTGCAGGGCCACGAGCGAAATGCGGGGAAGGTCCTCGGCCAGGTCTTCGATGTCGGCATCGTTGGGGAACAGCACGCCCAGCGGCATGCCGGCCGGCCAATGGTTCTTGACGCCGTGCCATTGCGCGAGCGTGAGCAGGCTCTGCGATGCAGGGGTCAGCGTAACGATGGGGCCGTCCTCGCCCATGACGGTGTGCCAATGGTCGCGAGTGGAGTCGATGAATCTCATTGGGTCCTCAGGCGGCGTGCGCGGTGCTGCTGCGCTGCGCATTCGCGGCGGCCCTGAACGGGTCGATGCCGATGCGCTTGACGGTATCGATGAAACGTTCGTCGGTGGTGCGCTGCTGGCGGTAGGTGTCGATCACGGCCTCGATCACATCGGGCACTTCGTCGGCGGCAAACGACGGACCGATCACCTTGCCCGCCTGGGAGGCGTGGCCACCGATGGCCGAGCCGTCAAGCCCGCCGAGCGTCACCTGGTACCACTCGCTGCCGTCCTTGTCGACACCGAGGATGCCGATGTGGCCGCTGTGGTGGTGACCGCAGGAGTTGATGCAGCCGCTGATATGCAGGTCGATGTCGCCAATGTCGTAGAGCTCATCGAGGTCATCGAAGCGCTCGGTGATTGCGGCGGCAATGGGGATGGAGCGGGCGTTGGCGAGGGCGCAGAAATCGCCGCCGGGGCAGGCGATCATGTCGGTGAGCAGCCCGATGTTGGGGGTGGCGAAGCTGGCATCGCGCGCGGCTTCCCACACAGCCAGAAGTTCTTCCTCGCTCACCCAAGGCAGCACGAGGTTCTGATCGTGAGATACACGCAGTTCGCCGGCGCTGAACTGGTCGGCCATGTCGGCCGCCTGCTCCATCTGCCGGTCGGTCACATCGCCCGGCGCCTGACCGGGGCGCTTGAGCGAGAGCGTGACGGCCCGGTAGCCGGGCAGCCGATGCGCATGAACGTTGCGCTCCATCCAGCGCCGGAATGCCAGTGGTGCGTCAGCGGGCGCTCGCAGACGGCTACCGGGTCGCGCTGCCACCGTGGTGGGTACGTGGAAGCTCGCCGAGACACGGTCGAGCTCGGCCTGAGTAAGGAGGTGCGCGGCACCGTCCAAATCGCGCTCGAGTATGTTCCTGAACTCCCCGTGCACGTCGTTCACGAAGCGCTGGCCCTCTGCCTTGACCAGGATCTTGATGCGTGCTTTGTACATGTTGTCGCGCCGACCGTAGCGGTTGTACACGCGCACGATTGCCTCGATGAATACCAGTACCTGGTGCCAGGGCAGGAACTCATGCATGACCGAGCCGGTGATGGGCGTGCGCCCCATGCCGCCCCCGGCCAGCACCTTGAAACCAACGTCGCCGGCTTCGTTCTTCAGCAGCTGCAGGCCGATGTCGTGCCAGGCGATGGCGGCGCGGTCCTCCTTGGCGCCGCTGACCGCGATCTTGAACTTTCGCGGCAGGAAGGCGAATTCGGGGTGCAGCGTGCTCCACTGACGCAGGATCTCGCAGTACGGCCGCGGATCGATGATCTCATCGGCTGCGACGCCGGCGAAGCAGTCGGTCGTAATGTTGCGGATGCAGTTGCCGCTGGTCTGGATACCGTGCATCTCCACCGACGCCAGCAGCTCCATGACGTCGGCGCTCTTGACGAGCGGAATCCAGTTGAACTGGCAGTTCTGGCGCGTGGTGAAGTGCGCATAGCCGCGGTCGAACTCACGGGCGATGCGTGCGAGCATGCGCAGCTGACGCGAGCTCAGCTCGCCGTACGGCACGGCGATGCGTGCCATGGGTGCATGGCGTTGGATGTACCAGCCGTTCTGAAGCCGGAGTGGACGAAACTCGTCTTCGCCCAGCTTCCCGACGAGATTGCGCTCCAGCTGGTCGCGGTACTGCGCTGCGCGCTGGCGCACGAACTGCTTGTCGAATTCTGTATAGACGTACATATCAGCGATTCTGCCCGGGTGCCATGGTGGCCCCGTTTCTAGAAGTTGGCGCGAGCACGGCCGCACCGAGAGGAGAGTTCTTCATCACTGGATAACCTTGAGTCCGGCCGTGACGAGCGATACACAGAGCAGCCCGCGCACCAGCCGTTCGGGCAACTGGCGGGTCAGTTGCGCGCCGATCCAAATTCCTGGGATCGAGCCGAGCAACAGGGCACTGAGCAGTGACCAGTCCACGTGCCCAAGGGTGGCGTGGCCGATGCCAGCCACCAGCGTCAGCGGCACAGCATGGGCGATGTCGGTGCCCACCAGCTCGCGAGTCTCCATGCGTGGGTATAGCAGCAGGATCAACGTGGCTCCTATCGCGCCTGCACCGATGGAGCTCAGTGACACGAGCACACCGAGAACTACCCCGGACAGGACCGTGAGCAATGGCTTTCGCGACTCAGGCAGCCAGCGTTCGAGTCGCAGTCCCAGGGCGTGCCACGCCTGCTTGTAGGCCACCGTCGCCGCTGTCAGGAGCAGCGCGATGCCCAGAGAGAACGTCAGAGCACTTGCCCAGCCCTTGGTGATGCCGCTGTAGTGCATGAGCGTGATGGTGGCCAGTGATGCCGGGATGCTGCCGGCCAGGAGGAGCCCGGTGACGCGGCGAATGACGTGGCCGTGCCGGTGGTGTGCATAGGCACCCGAGCTCTTCGTGATGGCGGCGAACCATAGGTCGGTGCCGATGGCGACCGCAGGATTCAGCTTGAAGACAGTCATCAGCAAGGGGGTCATCAGGGAGCCACCGCCGACGCCGGTCAGTCCGACAATGGCTCCGACTCCAAAGCCGCTCAGTATCGCGATCCAGTCCATGGTTCTTGCTTGTGCTTGAGCCACGGCTGGACGAGCCCGCGGCGGACGAGTTAAGACGTGATTGTGAGAGGCATGGTTATGGGCGAGAAGTACAGATTCTAAGGATGCTTATGTGCCGGCGCATATAAGTCTTAGTCCCGGCGTCTGCGACGACGTCACTCCCTAGGAGTTCGGTCCTCCGGACCCGACGTTTGGCTGCTCACCGGCGACCCCATCCGGATGCGGATGTTGCTCCAGACGTTCGCGGTCATGGAACGCGGTATCAACAACTTCGCCTGGGCGATGTGGACGTGGTCCTGCGGCCAAAGAAGCCGTGCGGCGCTGACTTCTCGCCAGCACTCCATCCAGGCGGGCAGGGACGTGGCCCTTGCTGCGCAACTCGCCGACTTGAATCCACGCATCACCAGCCATACCAACAGCCGGAAGAAAAAACGGCCCGCTTTGCGCCGGGCCGTAAAGGTACCTTGAATGACTCGAGAGGTACCGAGGAGACAACCTTCCTGGGACACGCCAGGCAACAAACTGCAGCCGCCAGTAGTGGGCCTCAGACAGGTTGGGGGTTCAGAAGGTCAACTTGAGCAGCAGAGATGAGAGGCCAGCTCAGGCTGCGGCGCGCTTGGTCTTGGTCGAGCCTTGCGTCGCCTTCACCGCAGTGGAGGTCACGGCCTGGAAATTGGCTTCGGCCACTTCAGCAGCCTGCTTGGCGGCCTTGTTCACGCTCTCGTAGGCGTTGTTGGCGGCAGCCACGGCCGACTTCACTAGCGCCACGGCATTCTCGGTGCCTGCTGGGGCATTCTTGACGGCAGTGTCGACCACAGCCATGAACTTTTGTTGAGCGTCGGCGGCGGTCTGTTCGGCCACCTTCGTCACTTCGGCGCCCGTCGATGCGGCGATGTCGTAGAGGTGACGGCTGTAGGCGGCTGCCTTCTCGGCAGCCGGCTGCAGCAAGCCCGCCTGCAGGCTCAGCAGTTCCTGGGCGTCCTTGACGGACAGGGCGGCGCGGGTGGTTTCGGCGACTTCGCCAAGGGTGGTTTTGGCGACCTGCAGGTTCAGCTCGACGAGCTTCTCGACGCCCTCGAACGCCCTGTTCGCGAGGCCGAAGAGGGTTTCGACGTTGGCATTTTGGGCTGCGGTGAATTGTTCGGCAGTCAGCATGTAGGGTCTCCTGAATGGGTTGGGCAGGCGGTGAAAGTGCATTGTTGCACTGCACCATGGCTGCAAGTATAAGGGTCGACCTCCGCATTTCAAGAAAAATTTGCTGCGGTGCAACAATTGCCGTGCGCGTTGGGGGCGGCCACCGACGCCACAATGCGCCGATGTTGGCGTTCCATTCGGACCACTTCGTGCTGCCCTTGCCGGAGGGGCACCGATTTCCCATGGGCAAGTACTGTCTGCTGCGAAAGGCTGTGGTGGCGTCGCTCCCGGGTATTGGCCTGTGCGAAGCTCCCCCTGCCACTGAGGGCGAACTCGCGTTGGTGCACACACCTCGCTACGTGGATGCCGTGGTGCACGGCCAGCTCTCGCCCGCTGAGCAGCGCGAGATTGGTTTCCCGTGGAGCGAGCGCATGGTCGAGCGCTCGCGGCGCTCCGTTGGCGCCACCATCGCGGCCGCTCGAACTGCGATGCGCGATGGAGTGTCCGCCAACCTCGCCGGTGGGACGCACCACGCGCATGCTGATCGCGGCAGCGGGTACTGCGTGTTCAACGATGTGGCGGTCGCAGCGCGGTTGATGCAGGCGGAATGGCATCGGACGCATCGCGAGCTGTTGCGCGTGGCGGTGATTGATTTGGATGTGCACCAGGGCAACGGAACTGCGGCGATCTTCCGCGACGATCCGATGGTCTTCACGCTGTCCCTGCACGGCGCGCGCAATTTCCCATTCCGCAAGGAGACGAGTGATGTCGATGTCGAACTGCCCGATGGCTGCGGTGACGCCGACTATCTTGTTGCGCTCGATGAGGCGCTCGCCGGGTTGTGGCGGCGACACGCGCTCGCCATGCCGGGGCTGGTGTTCTACCTCGCCGGCGCCGACCCGCACGAAGGCGACCGCCTCGGTCGCCTTAAGCTCACTGCATCGGGGTTGGCCGAGCGCGACCGGCGCGTGCTGCAGGCGCTGGGTGAGCGCCGCATCCCGGTAGCACTGTCGATGGCCGGCGGATACGGTCGTGTCATTGAGGACACCGTCGCCGTGCAGCTGGCGACGTTACGCGAGGCGCTGCAGAGTTGGGGCCGATGGAACAATGTGCGGGAACCGGGCGCGGCCAGCTCAGCTTTCATGAGACGCTGAGTACCATTCAGATGTCAGATGCACAGCGGTATGGAAGACGATGGGTCATTGGAGGCACTGACGTGAGCTTAGACGCGAGCCGCGCCGCGATCGTGGATGCGGTCATTACCTCGCGCAAGTCGGTTCGGGCTTTCCTCGAGACGCCTGTGCCACGCGAGACGATCGAGGAGATCTTGCAGATTGCCTCGCGCGCACCCTCCGGCACGAACATACAGCCGTGGAACGTGGTGGTGCTGACGGGGGTCTGCAAGGCGGAACTGTCGCGCAAGATCCTCGCGGCGTACGACGATCCTGAGGAAGCTGCGACGCACAGGGAAGAGTACGCGTACTACCCGGTCGAATGGCGCTCGCCGTTCATCGAGCGTCGCCGCAAGATTGGTTGGGACCTGTACGGCCTGCTGAAGATCGGCAAGGGTGACAAGGCCCGTATGCACGACCAGCACGGCCGCAATTTCAGCTTCTTCGATGCACCTGTCGGATTGATGTTTACGATCGACCGCGTCCTGCAGCAGGGCAGTTGGCTGGACTACGGAATGTTCCTTCAGAACATCATGGTCGCCGCCCGCGTTCGCGGGCTGGACACCTGCCCGCAGGCCGCTTTCATCAAGTTCCACCGTATCGTGATGGGGCACATCGGCGCTCCCGCCCACCACATGCTGGTGTGCGGGATGTCGCTGGGCTATGCCGACCCGAACGCACCGGAGAACGCCCTCATCACCGAGCGCGAGCCCGTCTCTGCGTTCACCCGTTTCCTCACCTGATTGCGACCACGATGCCGCGTTGCTTTTCCAGGCCATCGGCCTGCATATCCATAGTCTTTGCCCTCTGGGGGTTGCCGCTGTCCTCTCACGCGGCGGAGGTCGACGGACGTTCGCTGTCCGTGTGGTGGGCCGCGCCTTTCATCGGGCTGCTCTTGTCCATTGCCGTGATGCCGCTGCTGGCGCCGCGCTTCTGGCATCACCATTTCGGCAAGGTGTCGGCCGCGTGGGCGCTGGGCTTCCTGCTGCCTTTTGGCGTGGTGTTCGGACCGGGCGCTGCAGCCGCCGGCATGGTCCACGCCGCGGTGGCGGAGTACATCCCGTTCATCGTCCTGCTGACCTCGCTGTTCGTCATCGCGGGCGGCATCTACATACGCGGCAACCTGCACGGCAGTCCCGGGTTGAACGTGGGTTTGCTCTCTGTGGGCGCGGTGCTTGCCAGCTTCATGGGTACCACCGGTGCGTCCATGCTGCTCATTCGCCCGCTGATCCGCGCCAACGACAACCGCCGGCACGTGGCACACGTGGTGGTGTTCTTCATCTTCGTCGTGTCGAACGTGGGCGGCTCCCTGACGCCCTTGGGCGACCCTCCGCTGTTCCTCGGCTTCCTCAAGGGGGTGGACTTCTTCTGGACGGCGGCCCACATCTTCGCCGAGACCCTTTTCATGGTGGGCGTGCTGTTGGCTCTGTTCTACGTCATCGACCGCTATTGGTACCGAAAGGAGGGCATTACGCCGGCCGATCCCACGCCAGACACGCCGAGGTTCGGTTTCGAGGGGCGTGCGAACTTCCTGCTGCTGGCAGGGGTAGTGGGGCTGGTGTTGCTGAGCGGACTCTGGAAGCCCGGTGTCGCCTTCTCGGTGGCCGGCGTAGAGGTCACCTGGGCCGGGCTGGTTCGCGATCTTGGCCTCGTGGCGCTGACCTTCGTCTCGATGCAGATCACGCCGGCTGCCGTACATGAGCAAAACCAGTTCTCGTGGGGGCCCATGGCTGAAGTGGCCAAACTGTTCGCGGGCATCTTCCTTACCATCATCCCGGTGATCGCGATGCTGCGCGCCGGGGTGGAAGGCCCCTTCGGTCCGGTGGTGGCCGCCGTGACGGGCGCCGATGGCCAACCGCTGCCGGCCATGTACTTCTGGATGACCGGCGTGCTCTCGTCGTTCCTCGACAATGCTCCGACCTACTTGGTGTTCTTCAACACGGCAGGCGGTGACGCGCAGCTCCTGATGACCACGCATGCGGCCACCCTGGCGGCGATTTCGGCGGGTGCCGTTTTTATGGGAGCGAACACCTACATCGGCAACGCGCCCAACCTGATGGTGAAGGCGATTGCCGAGGACAGGGGCGTTCGCATGCCTGGCTTCTTCGGCTACATGGCGTGGTCGGGTGCGGTCCTGGTGCCTCTATTCGTTTTGCTCACGTTGATCTGGTTTCGTTGAGAGGTTGTGAAGGGATCAGATGCCCGCTCATTTCGCGCACGGAAACCCCGATTTATTCACATCTTCTTGACTGGAGATTCATGGAGATTCCGTCATGAAGCCGAAGATCCTCGTTGCGCGAGCCGTGTTTCCCGAAGTCGTGGAGCGGCTGCGGCAGCACTTCGACGTCAAGGACAACCCGGAAGATCGACCCTACTCGAAGGCTCAGCTTATCGAGCGGCTCAAGGGCAAGGTGGGTGTCTTCACGACGGGTAGCGTAGTCATCGACGCTGAGGTGCTGGATGCCAATCCGCAACTGCGGGTGCTGGCCAGTATGGCGGTGGGCTACAACAACTTCGACGTGCCTGCATGCACGGCGCGGGGCGTCTTGTGCACCAACACGCCCGATGTGCTCACCGAAACAACGGCCGATTTCGGCTTCGCGCTGATGATGGCCGCGGCACGGCGCGTCACCGAAGCTGAGCACTTCCTTCGCCGTGGCGAGTGGACCAAGTGGTTCTACGACATGTTCGTCGGCAGCGATATCCACCACGCGACCCTCGGCATCCTTGGTATGGGCCGCATCGGGCAGGCTATCGCTAGGCGCGGTGCGCTGGGCTTCGATATGCAGGTGATCTACCACAACCGCTCACGCTGCGATGTGGCGGTGGAGGCCGCGTGCAAGGCATGCTACGTCAGCAAGGAAGACTTGCTGCGCCAGGCGGATCACCTCGTGATCGTTGTGCCGTATTCCCCCCAGTCGCACCACGCGATTGGCGCGGCGGAACTGGTGCTGATGAAGCCGACAGCCACATTGACCAACATCGCACGTGGTGGCGTAGTAGATGATGCGGCGCTCGCCCAGGCGTTGGCCGAGCGGCGCATCGCCGCGGCGGCCCTGGATGTCTACGAAGGCGAACCACAGGTTCATCCGGGGCTGCTGAAGGTGCCCAATGTGGTGCTCACGCCGCACATTGCCAGCGCGACCGTGACCACGCGGCGTGCCATGGCTGAGCTCGCCGCCGACAACCTGATCGCCGGCTTGGGCCTCGGGCCGAATGCAGGCCGGCCGCCTACGCCCATCAATCCGCAGGTGCTGCAGCGCTGAGCCCTAGTGCAGCGTTTGGCACACGTGGTAAAGCCGCGTCTTCGCCGCCCTGGCGTTGTTGCGGCCCGCTTCGGACCGGTCGCTGACGCTTTGTCCCGCGCAGAGCACTAGTGGCTCGGCGAGGGGGAACTGCCTGCGACAATCGCGCGCATGGTGCGTCACGAAGCAAAGGCTCGACCGAACCCGCAGGGGCGAGGCGGGGCTGCTGCATGCTGCGCATGTCCAACGGGTGAGAGTCCTGTCCCGGTAGGCGTCGGTGCGCCGGGTAGCAGGCCCCAGGTAGTGGAGGGAGACCTCTGTGCCCGAGCGGGGTGTCAAAAGCCCGTGAGGCGGCGCAAGCCGCGCAGCGGGGAGCAAGCACGCGGGCCGCAACATGAAGTGAAGCCTGCAGCCTCGACAGATTCACAATCCGCAGGCCGAGCCGCTCATGTCACGGCGAAGGCAACACCAGTGGCGCAAGGACCGAAGCGTGCCGGGGGCTGCGGCGGGGTACGGGGCGCAGCACGCGTGCAAGGACATGCGGGCGTCGATCGGGTGACGATCGGCGAAGTCGAGCAGTACGGTGTCCAGCGCTTTTTGCAGGAGCTGGGCGAGGTGCTGCGCGCAGGCGAGTACGGTACGCAAGTTGTGCGGCGTGCCTACATTCCCAAGGCAGACGGGGCGAAGCGGCCCCTGGGCATCCCGACGGTGCAAGACCGGGTGGTGCAGATGGCGGCCAAGCTGGTGCTGGAGCCGATCTACGAGGCGGACGTCGTGCCGCAGTCGTACGGGTTCAGGCCACGGCGCGGTGCGCAGCAGGCGCTGGAGCGGCTCAGGCAACTGGGCAACCAAGGCGCCGAACACGTGCTGGATGCCGACATCGAGAACTACTTCGGCAGCATCGAGCACGACAAGCTGCTCACCTTGGTGGGTCATCGCGTCAGCGACCGGAAGATGCTCAACCCGGTGCTGCGCGGCTGGGGGCAGTACTTCCGCACGGGCAACGCGGCCGATCACTTCATCGACGTGGACGACTACGTGGTGAAGCGGCTGCGCAGCCTGCGCGTCAAGCGCGCGGGGTGCCATTTGCCGGCGGGCCAGACCCAGCGCTGGGACCGCGACTACTTCGAACGCCTTGGACTCCATCGCCTGCGCGGGACGATCTGCTACCCGGGTAAACCTCCTGGCAACGGGAGGACTGCGTAATGCTGCGAGTCGACAGACCACTGGTAAGCCGTGTGCGGGAAATCCGCATGCACGGTTTGAACGGGGGTGTTGGCTCTGTTATCGACCTTCTGGCTCGATAGGGGCCAACATCTACCAATGGATTTCGCGCTCTGGGCCAGTCTTGCAGTCTCCGTTGTCAACCTTGTCCTGATCCTCTGGCTTGCCTCGCGCCGCCCCGATGCGGCGGCGCATGACGAACTCCTGCCTGCCTTGCGCAGTAGTACGGAGCGGCTGGAGCGCGAGCTTCGCGACGAGGTGGCGCGCAGCGCCCACGCCACGCGGGCTGACATTGGCAACACGCTCGGTGTCTTCCAGCAAGCGCTGCTCGCCCAGCATGGTGATGTGGCGCGCACGCAGAACGAGCAGATCGACAGCTTCCGCATCCAGCTTGCCTCCATGCAATCGGCGGTAACCCAGGCCTTGCAAGCAGCGGCCGGCACCCAGGCTGCGCAGGCGCAGGCCTCGCGCGATGCGCAGGATGCAGCCCTTAAGCGCTTCTCCGATGCTTTCAGTGACCAGCTTCGGGCGCTGTCGGACGCCAACGATCGTCGCTTGGCGGAGGTGCGGGCCACGGTGGAGCAGCGGCTGACCCAGCTGCAGCAGGGCAACGAGCACAAGCTCGAGCAGATGCGTGCCACAGTGGACGAGAAGCTGCATGCGACGCTGGAGGCTCGCCTCGGCGAGAGCTTCCGGCAGGTCGCCGACCGGCTGGAGCAGGTACACCGGGGACTCGGGGAAATGCAGCTGCTCGCGAAGGATGTAGGCTCGCTCAATCGCGTGCTGACCAATGTGAAGACGCGTGGCATTTTCGGCGAGGTGCAGTTGTCCGGGCTGCTGGAACAGGTGTTCACGGCGGAGCAGTACGCCACGAACGTGGAAACTGTGCCCGGCACGGGAGGGCGCGTCGAGTTCGCCATCCGCCTTCCGGGTCGGCGGCAGGACGGCGAGCCGCTGTGGCTTCCCATCGATTGCAAGTTCCCACGCGAGGACTACGAGCGCCTGCTAGAGGCACAGGACCGCGCCGATCCGGTGGCGATGGAGGCCGCCGGCCGTGCGATCGAGGTTCGGTTGCGCACCGAGGCTCGCGCCATACGAGAGAAGTACGTGGCTCCGCCGCATACCACCGATTTCGGCATCATGTTCGTGCCCACGGAGGGGCTGTATGCGGAGGCGCTGCGCCGCCCGGGGCTGGTGGAAAGCATCCAGCGTGAACACAAGGTGATGCTCACTGGCCCGACCACGCTGCTGGCCACGCTGTCGAGCTTGCAGATGGGCTTTCGCACCCTCGCGTTGGAGAAGCGTTCCGCAGAGGTGTGGGAAGTGTTGGGCGCGGTGAAGACTGAGTTCACCAAGTTTGGCGACGTGTTGGCCAAGACGAAGAAGAAGCTGCACGAGGCCAGCAACACGATCGAAGCCGCCGAGCGACGCACCCGGGCGATGACGCGCAGCCTCAAGTCGGTTGAGGCGGTACCCGATGCGCGGGTGCAGACCCTGATCCCTGGGCTGGACGAGATCGTCGATGACTCCGAGGAGGTGGCGTGAGCTGTTCCGGCTCCCGTCGGGCCTGGTCATCGCGATGCGGGGAGGGGGTGCCCCCGTGTGTCATTCAGAAGCGGATACCACCCGGCGCTGGGGGCGGCGCTACAGGCGTGTCTGCCGGTTGTTCAATTGGGGGAGCGCTTGCCACTGCGGGGCGTGTGGGCGCTGGCGGGGTCAACGGCGTGGCCTTGGGGTGCTGGTAGTTCGCCGGCAGGCGCGATTCGCGGGGATAGCCGGCCGCGTCCAGGTATGCGTTCCAGCTGTCGGCCGCCATGCCACGCAGAACCTGCGAGCCTATGGTGAGCGTAGGCGTGGCCCGTGCGCCGGTCAGCCGCTGCAGTGCATCGCCGTCCGTGTCGCTGAGGACCAGCTTCTCGACGTACGGCACGCCGCGCTCGCGCAGCAAGGCGCGGGCGCTGTCACAGGGGCCGCAATCCTTCATGGTGTACAGGGTGACCGGATAACGCTGGCTCGCCTGGCGCAGTTCCAGCGGCAGGTGGGAGTCACTGGATACCGTTGAGCCGCCCACCGACACCGTGCTAATCCTGCTTGCGCCGCCCGGCGGAGGTGGTGTGTCGGTATAAGTGACCTTGCCGTCCGGGCCCACGACCTTGTACAGCGCGTGGGCCGACGTTGCGGCCAGTGCAAGAGCGGCCAGGGGTAGCGCGGCCACCCAGCGATTCATCTTCCTCATCGGATCCCTCCTCGTGGACCGCAATCTAGCCGCCTTGCAGCATGCCCTCAAGCCATGCCTTGGTGACGCAACAGCGCATCAACGGTCGGTTCCCGCCCACGGAACGCCTTGAAGCTTTCCATTGCTGGCCGGCTTCCGCCCGTTTCGAGAACGGCTTCACGGTATCGCCGGCCCGTTTCGACGTCGAGCACGGTACCGCACCGTTGCGCGCTCTCTTCGAAGGCACTCCAGGCGTCGGCGCTGAGCACTTCCGCCCACTTGTAGCTGTAGTAGCCGGCCGAGTAACCGCCTGAAAAGATGTGCGAGAAGCTGTGTTGGAAGCGATTGAAGGGTGGGGGATTGAGGACTGCCACTTCGCGGCGCACCTCATCGAGCACGTCCTGAATGCGCGACTCGCTGCCGGGCTCGGCATGCATCCGCATATCAAACAGCGCAAACTCCACCTGCCGCAAGGTCTGCAACCCGCTCTGGAAGTTCTTGGCGGCCAGCATGCGGGCGAAGAGCGGGCGTGGAAGCGGCTCGCCGGTGCTGAGGTGCGCGGTAAGGCGGTTGACCACTTCCCACTCCCAGCAGAAGTTCTCCATGAACTGGCTGGGTAACTCCACTGCGTCCCATTCCACGCCGGAAATGCCGGCCACGCCGATGTCGTCCACGCGCGTAAGCATGTGATGCAGGCCGTGGCCGAACTCGTGGAAAAGGGTGGTCACCTCATCATGAGTCAGCAGCGCGGGGCGCCCTTCGAGTGGGGGCGCGAAGTTGCATACCAAGTGGGCCACGGGGGTTTGCAGCCGGCCCTCGGGGCGTGCCCACCGGCCGCGCACGTCGTCCATCCAGGCGCCGGGACGCTTGCCCGAGCGGGCGTACGGATCGAGGTAGAACTGGCCGACGAGGTGGGTGTCGCGCTCGATGCGGAAGAAGCGCACGCTCGGATGCCACACGGGCGCGCTGTCCGGCCGGATGCTGACGTCGAACAAGGTCTCGATGATGTGGAACAGGCCCTCCAGCACCCTCGGTTCGGTGAAGTACTGCTTCACCTCCTGGTCGCTGAACGCATAGCGCGACTGCTTGAGTTTCTCGCTCGCATAGGCAATGTCCCAGGCCTGCAGCTCGGGCAGGTTCAGCTCGTCGTGTGCAAACTCGCGCAGCTCCTTCAGGTCGCGCTCGGCATAGGGCCGCGCCCGGCGTGCGAGATCACGCAGGAAGTCCATCACCTGTCGCGGCGAGTCGGCCATTTTAGGAACCAGCGAGACCTCGGCGAAGTTGGCGTAGCCGAGCAGGCGGGCTTCCTCCTGACGGAGCTTCAGCAGCTCGCTCATGATCGCGCTGTTGTCCAGCTCGGCACGCCCGATCTCGCTGGCCCGCGTGACGTGCGCGCGGTACAACCGCTCGCGCAGCGCGCGGTTGTCGCCGTACTGGAGCACGGGGAAGTAGCTCGGGAAGTGCAGCGTCAGCTTGTAGTCCTCGCGGCCTTCCGCATGGGCCGCGGCACGCGCCGCTTCGCGCACGTCGTCCGGCACCCCTGCCAGCTCTTCTGCGGTGGCGTAGTGGGCATAGCCATCGGTGGCGTCGAGCACGTGCTCCGAAAACTTCTGCGCCAGCTCGGCCTGCCGCTCCTGCAAATGCTGGAAGCGCTTCTTGGCCTCGCCCTGCAACTCGGCGCCCGACAGCACGAAGTCGCGCATGGCGTTGGACAAGGCCTTGCGGCGTGGAGGACTCAACAGCCCGGCGGCAGGCGCCGAGGCCAGTGCCTTGTACTTCGCATACAGGCGTTCGTCCGAGGCATGCCGGGTGAACAACTCGGTGACGCGAGGCAGTGCGGCGGTGTAGGCGGCGCGCAGTTCAGGTGTGTCGGCCACGGCGTTGAGGTGCCCCACGTGGCCCCAGGCGATCCTCAGCCGCTCGCTGGCCACGTCGAGCACAGCCGACAAAGCGTCGTAGTCGGGCGCAACTTCGGGGTCGACGGCCTTCTCCAGCGCCTCGTCTGCCGCCTTCAAAAGCTCGTCCATCGCGGGCCCGACGTGTTCAGGGCGGATCTGATCAAAGGCGGGCAGGCCCTCGGCGGCCAGCAGTGGGTTGCTCATGGGGTACCTCTTGGTGTGCGATCCTCAGACCGCGGCGCCGGCCGCTCGTTCCGCGGCTTCCAGGGTGTTGACGAGCAACATTGCACGGGTCATTGGTCCCACGCCGCCTGGCACGGGCGTGATCCAGCCGGCGACCTGGGACACACCGGCGAAGTCGACGTCCCCGCACAACTTGTCCTCGTCACTGCGGTTCATGCCTACGTCGATGACCACCGCGCCGGGCTTGACCATGTCGGCTGTGAGCACGTTGCGACGGCCCACGGCGGCGACCACGATGTCGGCCTCCCGGGTGTGTGCCGCCAAGTCAGGAGTGGCACTGTGGCAGATGGTGACGGTGGCGTTGGCTTGCAGGAGCATCATGGCCATGGGCTTGCCGACGATGTTGCTGCGCCCGATCACCACTGCGCGTTTGCCGCGGGGGTCGCAGCCGATGGATTCAAGCATCTTCATGCACCCGTAGGGCGTGCAGGGCTTGAAGCCTGGCTGGCCGATCATCAGGGCGCCTGCGTTTTGCACGTGAAATCCGTCGACGTCCTTGTTCGGTGCGATGGTCTCGATGACCTTGTGTGCGTCGATGTGCGGAGGCAGCGGCAGTTGCACCAGGATGCCGTGCACCGTGGGGTCGTCGTTCAGGGCGCGCACGCGGGCCAGCAGGGCGGCTTCGCTGAGCGAGGCCCCGTGCCTGTCCAGCAGCGAACGCATGCCGGTGCTCTCGCAATCGGCGACCTTGTGCCGCACATACACCTGTGATGCCGGGTTGTCGCCCACCAGTATCACGGCCAGCCCCGGTTGCATTCCGCGGGCACGCAGCGCGGCGACACGCTGTGCCACTTCGGCACGAATCTTCTTCGCGAGGCCGTTGCCGTCGATCAGTTGTGCGGTCATGAGTCCGTCCTTAGGGCCTGCGCCGGGCCGCGCCCGGCTCCAAAACACAAAGGCCGCTCGGAGCGGCCTTTGTCGTGCGTGTGCCGGTCAAGCCTTGGCCTGTGCGCCGAGCGCGATCTTGAGCAGATCGGCCACCGTGTTGGCGTTGAGCTTTTCCATGATGTTGGCGCGATGCGCCTCTACCGTCTTGATGCTGATACCCAGGTCGTCGGCGATCTGCTTGTTCAGACGGCCGGCCACGATGCGCTCGAGCACCTGTGCCTCCCGCGTCGTCAGCCGCGACAACAGGGCGTCGCGGCTGGCCGCTTCCTGGTGCTGGCTGAAAGCGGCACGCGCCTGCTCCAGCATGCGCTCCACCAGGCTCAGCAACTCCTCTTCCTTGAAGGGCTTCTCGATGAAGTCCATGGCGCCCTTCTTCATGGTCGACACGGCCATCGGTACGTCGCCGTGGCCAGTGATGAAGACGACGGGCAGGGGGGAGCGGCGCTCCAGCAGCCGGTCCTGGAGCTCCAGGCCGCTCATGCCATCCATGCGGATGTCGGCGATCAGGCAAGCGACCTCGCGCGGGTCGAAGCGCGCCAGGAACGACTCCGAGGAATCGAAGCACTTGACCCGGTAGTCTTTGCCTTCGAGCAGCCATTGCAAGGAGTCGCGAACCGCTTCGTCGTCATCGACGACATAGACCGTGCCTTTCTTCGGGATCAAGCTCATGAGGCGACAGCAGAATTGGGAGTTGAGATCGACTCGGTCCGATTCGTTTCCACAGGCAGCGTGAACGTGAAGCTGCAGCCGACCAGGGACGTTCCATTGTAGAGGTTCTGGGCACGAATCCTGCCTCTATGGGATTCCACGATCGAGCGGCACAAGCTCAGGCCGATGCCCAGGCCTTCGGCCTTGGTGGAGAAGAACGCTTCATATAGCCGTGCGATGACCTCCTCCTTGATGCCGGGCCCCATGTCCGTGACGGAAAACTCGATCACCCCGCCTTCTTCCGGCGTGTGGCGGGGCACCACGCGCAGCTCGATGTTGCGCCGTGAAGAGGGCAGTTGTGCCGCGTCGATCGCCTCGGCGGCGTTCTTGATCAGGTTGAGCACCACCTGCTCGATCAGGATGGGGTCGACCATGAGCGTGGGCAGGCGCTGCGCGACGTAGGTGTGGATGGCCACGTTGCGCCGGCGCAGCTCGATGTTGGCCAGTTCGACCGCGTCTTCCACGATCGTCTTGGCCTGCGCGGGCTGGCGCTGCGGCTCGCTGCGTTTCACAAAGCTGCGAATGCGGTGGATGATCTGCCCGGCCCGTTCCGCCTGCCGCGCGGTCTTTTCGAGCGCGGCGACGAGGTCGTCCTTCGCGATGGCCTCGTTCTTCACCCGCGTGACCATGCCATTGCAGTAGTTGGTGATCGCCGTGAGCGGTTGGTTGAGCTCGTGCGCGACGGAGGAGGCCATTTCGCCCATTGTCACCAGACGGCTCGTGACCTGCGCCTTGTCGGCCTGCGCGGCGGCCAGCGCCTCGGCACTGCGGCGGGCCGTGATGTCTGTGGCGATCAGCATCTGCGCGAGTCGGCCATCCGTCCATTGCAGGTAGCGGGAGCGAACGTCGAACCACTTCTTGAGCGAGTCGATGTAGACCTCCCGCGGATCCGAGCCCACCTCGGTCAGCTCCTGGGCGGGCAGGCCGCCGAACGTATCGACGGAGTCGTCGTATTCGCGCAACCCCGGCAGGCCAGGATCTTCCCCGGCCAGCATGGCGTGGCCCTGAGCGTCGGCACCGAACCACAGGCGGTAGGAGCGGTTGGCGAACAGCAGTTCGCCTTGCTGCACTGAGAGCACGGACACGGCCGCGTCGAGGCCTTCGAGCACCGTGGTGAAGCGCTCATGCGAGGCCGAGAGTTGATCGCGTATGCGCTTGGCCTCGGTGATGTTGGTCATGGAGGTCATCCACCCCGTCTGCTGGCCCTTGGGGTCGATCAGGGGCGAGACATACATGCGCGCGTCGAACAGCGTGCCGTCCTTGCGCATGACCTTGACCTCGATGCCGCCTGCCGGGCTGCGGCCTTGCAGTTCCTGCTGGAACAGGCGGTTGTTCTCTTCGTACCGATCGGGCGGCCAGTGGGGAAAGGGCGGTTGGCGGCCGATGAGCTCGGCTTCCGAGAAGCCGGTCATGGCGCAGAAGGCCGGGTTGACGTAGGTGATGCGGCCTTCCATGTCCATGGCCCGCATGCCGGTGAGCATGGAGTTCTCCATGGCGCGCCGGAAGTTGGCTTCCGAGACCAGCGCGCTTTGCATCTGCAGGCGGCGCGCCATGTGCCGCCAGGTGCCGAGCAGCATCCACACGGTCAGTACGCTGAGTGCGACCACCATCCAGAACAAGGTGTTGCTGATGAGGCCGATCGAGGTGCGGTAGCCCTGGCCGCGTAGCACCAGTCCATCGCCGGCGGGCGCGACCGGCACGTCGTGCACGATGGACGCGGGGCGCACCTTCTTGCCCGGCATGGCGGTCACGGTGCTGGCCAGGATCTGCTCCTGTGCATCGACCAAGCTGATGGCATGCCGGCTGGAGACCTCCGCCGGTACAAAGTAGCGCACCAGAGCTTCGAGGGAGTATTCGGCGATCAGCGTGCCGCTGAAGGCGCTACGGTCGATCAGCGGCACGTGCACCTGAATCACCGGTGCACCCCAGGTGTCGGTGAAGGGGCGGGTGTAGACGGGCTGGCGCAAGGTGCGCGCGGCGAGGAAAGCGACTTCGGGCTCGCTCGATTTGCCCTCCTTGGGCAGTGACGCGATCACCTCCTCGCCGCCTACACCTGATTCGAGATCGAAGCTCACAGCCGAATGCAGGGCGCGGGCAGAGCGGTTCGCGCTGACCCAGAACAAATGGGTCATCTCGGGGCGCTCCCGCGTGAGGCCGGCGGCCTGGCTGCGGAATTGCTCCTCGTTAATGGCGCGTGTGACGATTTCGCGCGCCATGCGGACCAGTTGTTCCTGGTTCTCGATGAGGCGCAGGCGAATCTGCTGCTGCGCGATCTCGGTGTCGCGTTGCACAGACTCCTGCTCGCGGCCGATCTCCTCATTGCGCAAGTACCAGAAGGCGGAAATGATCGCCGCGAGGAACAGCAGCACTGAGATCAGCGGCCCGAGTGTGGCGAAGCGGTCTTGCTGCGCGGGCGATTGACGACGCCACCAGCGACCGAACAGTCGACGCGGCAGTGTGGATGAACCGCGTGCCGGCGCGGCAGGCATTCGGCGTGGTGGCATGGTGCGGATTATCGAACGGCGGGCCTCAAGGGCGCCGGGGTCTGCAGCGAGAAGTGAATGCAGGCGATGCCGCCATGTGAAATCACTTCGCACAATTTGAAAGCGGCGGGGAGTTATGAGAGACTTCGCGCCGCTCGCATACCCGCCCCTGCCATATATAGGAGACAGCCATGGCCGCCATGCCAGAACCGTTTGTCGGTACTGCCGCGAACGACGCCGATGCCCAGGAAACCCGCGAATGGCTTGACGCGCTTGCCGCGGTCATCGCCTCCGAAGGAGGTGACCGGGCGCATTTCCTTCTGGAGCAGTTGATCGCCGAGGCGCGCCAGGCGGGCATCGACATGCCGTTTTCCGCCAATACGGCCTACGTCAACACGATCCCCGCTGACCAGGAGGAACGCTGCCCGGGTAACCTCGAAGTCGAGGAGCGGCTGCGCGCCTACATGCGCTGGAACGCCATGGCGATGGTGGTCAAGGCCAACCGACTCCATCCGGAGGATGGCGGCGACCTCGGCGGCCACATCTCCTCGTTCGCCTCGCTGGCCACCATGTTCGGCGCCGGGTTCAACCACTTCTGGCATGCCGAAAGTGAGGGCCACGGCGGCGACCTCCTGTACATCCAGGGCCACTCCTCGCCGGGCGTCTACGCGCGTGCGTTCATGGAAGGGCGCATCAGCGAGGAGCAGATGCTCCACTTCCGGCAGGAGGTCGAGGGCAAAGGGCTGTCCAGCTACCCGCATCCCAAGCTGATGCCGGAGTTCTGGCAGTTCCCCACGGTGTCGATGGGTCTGGGGCCGCTGATGGCCATCTACCAGGCTCGCTTCCTCAAGTACCTGCATGCCCGCGGCATCGCGAACACCGAGAACCGCAAGGTCTGGGTGTTCTGCGGCGACGGTGAGATGGACGAGCCCGAGTCCTTGGGCGCCATCGGCTTGGCGGCGCGCGAAAAGCTGGACAACCTGGTCTTCGTCATCAACTGCAATCTGCAGCGGCTCGACGGCCCGGTGCGCGGCAACGGCAAGATCATTCAGGAGCTCGAAGGCGAGTTCCGTGGGGCAGGCTGGAACGTCATCAAGCTCATCTGGGGTGGCTACTGGGATCCGCTCCTGGCGCGCGACAAGGAAGGCATCCTGCGCAAGGTGATGATGGAAACCGTGGACGGCGACTACCAGGCCATGAAAGCCAATGACGGCGCCTACGTTCGCAAGCACTTCTTCGGACGCCACCCGAAGCTGCTGGAAATGGTCGCCAAGCTGAGCGACGATGACGTCTGGCGCCTCAATCGCGGCGGTCATGACCCGCAGAAGGTCTATGCGGCCTACCACCGCGCCGTCAACCACAAGGGCCAGCCGACGGTGCTGCTGGTGAAGACCGTCAAGGGCTTCGGGATGGGCAAGAGCGGCGAGGGCAAGAACACCGCGCACCAGACGAAGAAGCTCACCGACGAGGACATCAAGAGCTTCCGCGACCGCTTCAACATCCCGGTGTCCGACGAGCAGATCAGCGCCGGCATCCCGTTCTACAAGCCGACCGACGACACGCCGGAGATGAAGTACCTGCACGAGCGGCGCAAGGCGCTGGGTGGCTATCTGCCCAAGCGGCGCACCCGTGCCGACGAGCAGCTGAAGGTGCCGGACCTCGATACCTTCAAGGCGGTGCTGGAGCCGACGGCCGAGGGCCGCGAGATTTCCACCACGCAAGCCTACGTACGCTTCCTCACGCAGCTCCTGCGCGACAAGGAGATCGGGCCGCGCGCAGTGCCCATCCTGGTAGACGAGGCACGCACCTTCGGCATGGAAGGCCTGTTCCGGCAGATCGGCATCTACAACCCCGAGGGCCAGAAGTACACGCCGGTCGACAAGGACCAGGTCATGTACTACCGGGAAGACAAGGCCGGCCAGATCTTGCAGGAGGGCATCAACGAGGCGGGCGGTATGAGTTCGTGGATCGCTGCGGCGACGTCGTACTCGACGAACAACCGCATCATGATCCCGTTCTACGTGTACT
>CBINKC010000006.1:0-71595 GCA_966251135.1 uncultured Burkholderiaceae bacterium | reverse complement strand
GGCTGCGCAGGTGCTGCAGACCCTTGCCGCGGACCCGAAGCACCTGGGCGCGCGCATCGGTGCCACGCTGGTCCTGCACACCTGGGGTTCTGCAATGACCCACCATCCGCACGTGCACGGCATCGTGCCCGGTGGGGGGATCGCGCCAGACGGCAAGACCTGGGTAGCCTGCAGGCGAGGGTTCTTCCTGCCGGTACGGGTGCTCTCGCGCTTGTTCCGGCGGCGCTTCCTCGAAGAACTGCAGGGACTGCACGAGGCCGGGCAGCTGAGGTTCTTCGGTGAGCACGCGCAGTTGGCCGAAGCCAAGGCATTCGGGACCTGGCTCGCGCCGCTACGCCGTTGCGAGTGGGTCGTCTACGCCAAGCGGCCATTCGCCGGTCCCGAAGCGGTGCTGGCGTACCTGTCTCGCTACACGCACCGCGTGGCGATCTCCAACAGCCGGCTGCTCGCGATAGACGAGGACAGCGTCACCTTCCGCTGGAAGGACTACCGCGCGAACAAGGGCAGCCGGGGCAGAACGCGCCACAAGGCGATGACGCTGGCCCCGGAGGAGTTCATGCGCCGGTTCCTGCTGCATGTGCTCCCAGTTGGCTTCCATCGGATCCGTCACTACGGGCTGCTGGCCAACGGTGGCCGTAGGGACAACCTGGCGCTGGCGCGCGAGCTGCTGAGCGTGGAGCCGCCAGCGCTCGACGAGTCCACCGACGAGCCGGCGGTCATGCCAGCGCCGACTTTCGTCTGCGCACACTGCGGCCACGCCATGGTGGTGCTGCAGGTCCTGTCGCGTGACTGCTCGATCCGAGCACCGCCAACATGATGAAGACGCTCCATCACCGGGCAATCACGCGACGTCGACCCGGGCGTCCTGTGGATCGCTTCGTGCACGGCGCGAACCCAGCCCCGCGACCCGCGGGTGCAGCCCTGCACTGCATCGCAGTCGCGTACGTCCGATCGCCGGTAATCGTCGGCGCGACATCGATGAGGCGTCCTACACAGCGCCATCACGGCGGCATCGCAGTCCAATCGCCATAGCAGCTCATAGAACGACCACCGTGGCGCATGCCGCGGTTTCCTCCCTAGAGGCTTATGCAACACCTGCCCGGATGCGCCGAGGCCGCGCCATCCATTGCGCGGGGGGCGAACGCCGTGCTCGGGTCTATCGCCACTGGTGGTGGCGCTGCAGGGGTGCCTGAACCCGGCGGTACCGTTGGCGAGATGCCGACGCCGGCGCCGCCGGCGGCCGCGGCGATCGTGGCAAAGGATGGCGCCGTGGCACCCATATCGCAACCGCCGAGCTCGGTGATGTACCTCGTGATCGGTACGTTGTTTCCGTCCCGGGGCACGATGCTGCCCGACGAGGTGATGAACGCCTGCAGGTTGGCGATGCCAACAAGATGCGCGCCGGCCACCAGCCCACTGAGTGTGATCGGGACGCCGGCTTGTATGGTGCCTATCGAGCGGTCGAGCCCCGACCGCTGGATCTGCTGTCAGGAGTCGGCGTAATCCGGCCAGCCAGAGTCGGCATATACCGGCCACTGGAGAGCCTCTGGAGGGCATCTCGAAGTGGGTTGCGAACGGGGGCAATTTTGCCGCGTTGATGAACCCGTTACGGAGTAGTTTTCTTGTGTCTTCGCGAAGCCCGGTGAAGGCCTGCGGCGTTGGTCTGCGACGGCCATCACGGATGACCTTCGAGGTCGATGGCGTAACGCGTGACGAGGACGCGCAAGACACGCGTGGCCGAGTTGCGCAGCGCGCGGTGCATGTGCCCCGCGTGCTTGTCGTCGAGCTTGGCCAGATCCTGGGCAAGCAGGGTCAGCAGCGTCACGCGTGACGCCTGGGCTTCTTCTCCGATGGCGTCGGTGATGGCGCGTTTGCGTCGCAGGCGGTACGCGCGCTGGCGCTGAGCGGGCGTCATGGTGTGCGCATTGATGGCGGGGATTGCTGGCGATGTCATTGGCCCTTGTCCTGGCTGCGTTGTGCGGGGTTGGCGGCGGTGTTCGGGGCCGGCTTGCGCACTGCCCTGGGCAAGCGTCTTCTTGGCAGCTGGCGCGACCTTCGGGTCGCGGTAAGACGGCCCGTCGAGTTCGAGGCAGTACGCGTTGTGGCGCAGCCGGTCCAGCGTGGCCGAGGCCAGCAGCCGGTTGGTGGCGAAGGCTTGGTCCCACTCATCGAAGTCGAGGTTGCTGGTGACGATGGTGGGGGCCTGCTCGTAGCGCTCGGCGATCAGATCGTGCAGGTCCTCGTCAGCCGGTGCGCGCAGGGGCTTGAGAACGAAGTCGTCGATGATCAGCAGCCCCACGCGTGACAGGGTGGCGAGCTTGCGCTCGTACACGCCGGTGGCGCGCGCGGCGTTCAGGCTCTGCGTGAGCGCGGCGCAGGAGGTGAAGACCACGTCCACGCCCTGGCGCACCGCGCAGTGGCCCAGCGCCTGCGCCAGGTGGCTCTTGCCGATGCCCGAGGGACCAACAATGAGCACCGGGGCCTTCTCGTGCAGGTAGCCGCCAGTGGCCAGGTCGTGGATGAGGGCGCGGTTGAGCTTGGGCAGGCGCTCGAACTCGAACTGCTCAAGCGTCTTGGTGGTGCGGAACTGCGCGCGGCGCAACCGCAAGGAGAACTTCTTGTTCTCTCGTCGGGCGACCTCGTCGCTGATAAGCATGGCCAGGAACTCGGTGTAGGCGAGCTTGCCTTCGATGGCCTGGCGGTTGCGCGCTTGCAGCGAGTCGAGGGTGCCGGACAAGCGCAGTTGCTTCAGTTGCGGGGCCAGTTCGGGGATGGGGTTGCTGTTCAAGGGGATAGGTTCCTGTGGAAGATCGTGTGGAAGGCGGTGGTGTCATGCAGCGTCGGCTGCTGATCAAGAACCAGTACGCGCAGCGATGAGCGCGTACCTTGTCGGTGCTTGATGGCCGCCCATGTGGATCGCGAGAGTTGCTTCTTGGCGCTCTTCTCCTTCCTCAATGCAAGGTGCCCGGCTCGGCGCCGAACAGGTCGGCCGCGCTGCGCGTGAAGCGCGCACGGGTGTAGGCGTGCGGGGTGTGGGGCTGCTCCAGGGGCTGCCGGTCGGCGCCGGTGGCCAGGATGGTCTTGACGGTGCGGTAGTGCGCGCTGTCGTGTGCCAACGCGCGGTCACACGCGGCCTCGGTGCGCTCGGCGCCGTAGCGCTTGGCCAGCGCCAGCACACCCTGCGCGGCGCGTAGCCTCTCGGCGATGCGGTCACCCAGCAACCGGGCCACCAGCTCGGCACAGCGCCGCCCGATGCCTTCAGCCTGGGCCACGCACCAGCGGTGGTCACGTTCGAAGAAGTGGCGCGCCTCGGGCGGCAGGTGGTCGGCCACCGTCACGCGTTGGCCTGGGCGCTGCGCGCGCAGGTGGGTGCACAGGTGCCGGTAGTCCTCGTACAGCGCCACCACCATGTCGGTAGCGCGCAGCCACAGCGTCTTGCCCACCAGCGCGAAGGGTGCGGAGTAGAAGGCGCGCTCGTGCTGCACGTGGCAGTCGCGGTGCAGCACCACGCGGTGCCACGTTCCCAGGTCCGGCGTCACCGCCGGCAGCCGGCGCAGCAGCGGCCGCTCCAGCGCGTACAGCACCAACGGCTGCTCGCGCGTGGTGCCGTGCGTGCGGATACCGGCCTCGGTCATCACCCACTTGCGCACCTGGGCGTTGAGGTCGGCCAGGTCGCGGAAGCTGCGTGTGGGCAGGAAGTTGCCCCTTGACGTACTTGACCCCGGCCTCGACGATCCCCTTCTTCTGCGGGTCATGCGGCGCACAGGCGTCGATCTTGAAGTCGTAGCCCTCGGCGCATTCGGCGTAGGCGCGCTGCACCAACGGGTCGTGGCGGCAGGCCTTGACGATCGCGCACTTGGCGTTGTCGATGATCACGCGTTCAGGCACGCCGTCGAACCACTCGAAGGCTGCGGCGGTGGCAGCCCAGCCAGGTGGCCGAGCTCTGGTCCCACACGAACTCCACGTACTGGTGGCGGCTGTGCGCCAGCGTCATCACGAAGGCCCAGGTGCGCCGCGGCTTGCCGTCCGGGTGGCCAAGCACGGGACCGGCGCCGAAGTCCACCTGCGCGGCCTCGCCAGGGGCGAAGCTCAGGCGCACGGTGACCTCCGGCGGCTGCTCGCCGCGCAGCTGACGCAGCATGCGCACCACGGCCGAGTCTTCTCGTCCTCGTCAGGCGGCTCATCATCGCCGTCGTCGGCGGGCACGTCGTCCTCGTGGATCGTGAGCTCCGGGCGCCGGATCTGGGCCAGCATCTTGTAGGCGTCGGCGAAGGGCGGCAGCGAGATGTCCGAGTTGGCCGACAGCGTCACCTGGTTCACCGTCAGCCCGTGCTGGCGGAAGTGCTCCCCGAGCAGCGTGAACGAGCCGTCCCCGGTCGCGGCGCGCTCGATGGCGTCGACGTGGCCGCGCAGCTTGTCCTGGGGGCGGATCGTGATGGTGAGCGACAGCACCGCGCCATCAGGCAGCTTGTCGAACAGCGCGTAGAAGCGGCCGTCGTCGAACTGGCGCTCGGCGGTCAGGTGACCGACGACGGGCTTGTGGCGCAGTTGCTGGAACGTCAGCGCGAGGTGCGGCAGGTCATCGAAGTACCACAGCCCGCGCTCCACCTCGGAACGCGGCTTCGACAGTAGCACCAGATCGGCGAAGTCGCGGCCGAAGGGCAGGTCGTGGTCGCCCGGGTAGGGCGCGAGGCTCACCAGGTCCTCGGCCGAACTCGCGATGCCGGGCCGGGGGTTGAACCAAGGCAGCAGCCACTCGTAGAAGTCCCGACCGGTGCAGCGACGTGTCGGCACACCGCCTTGTCGCAGCGATGCTTCGAAGCGCTCGCACACGTTCCTCAGTTGCTCCGCGGCGCCCATGCCATCGCGTTCGAGGTACTGCGCGCGCCGGTAGACGGTGGCGCGGATGCGGCGGCGTTGTCCCCGAAAACGGATGCCCGAGACCTCGGTATCGACGAACAGGCCTTCGGGACGAGACACGTTCGCCAGGTGCGCCCGCATGCGGCGCAGGTAGTCCTGCGTGTACGGCGTCGCCAGCACCTCGGGCCGGATGTAGGTGACCAGCTCGTCGTACACCGAGTCGATGCGCGGATCGTCCTGCGCGAAGAACTGCAGCACCCATTCGCCGTCGTCCAGCTCCGGGAAGGAGCCATTGACCGCACTGCGAAGCGCGTCGGCCTGGCGCAGCAGGAAGTCTTCGGTGCGGCCTTCGGTGGCGGTGGGCGTCAGCTCGAACACCGCGCCCCGGCTGACGCCATCTTCGAGCAGGAATGATTGCTCGTCGGGCAGGTAGTCGGTCCAGGGCAGCAGGTCGGTGAACGACGGCGGCGGCACGCCGATCGCGCGCCGACGCGCCCGCGTGATGCCCGGTGCTTGGCCCGTCGTGACGGCGCCGGTCCAGCGTGCAAAGGAGACGAGCATGATTACCTCGTCGTGCCGGAGGTCGTGGTGGGCGAGGGGGCCGGCGCGGACGACGCGGCAGCCGCAGCACGCCGCAGCGGCACTTCACCCGGCATCGCGTACTCCACCGTCTCGTACATCGGAAACACCGTGCTGTAGCCGGGAACCGGGTAACGGCCGTTCGGCGACAGGTGTGGCGTCACGTACATCACGAGGTCGGGGTTGGGCAGCCGCGCGAAGCGGCCGTCAATCTCGTTGGCCACTGCATGTTGTTGGCGCCCCATCTGCGAGCGACCGTCATCGCGGGGTGGGGGCAGGGCGGCGCCATCGGACGGGCCGCTTCGCTGCCCGGTCACGTGCTGCCGGTAGATCTCGGCCATCGTGGGCCCGTCGGAGGGAAGCGTGCTGAGCTTCGAGCCGGACGCACACCCTGCCAGCGAGAGGCAGAGCGCCCACAGCCACGGCGTGCGCCGTGAGCGATCAGTCGAGTTGGGCGCGAGCGCTGCGTCGAGCCGCGGCGCCACTGTGGGCTTGGCCATAGTCGAGTCTCCTTGCGTTGGGATCCTTGTCGAGCGCGATCGCCTCGGTCAGGTGCACCGCGACCTTGGCGCCGGGCCGGATGTAGATGGCATCGAAGCTGTCGTTCAGGCGCCGCATCAGCCAGTGGCTCACCTCGTCGACGCCGGCGGCCGCGGCCTGGCCGAGCACGTACTGGCCCTGGCTGCCCGTCACCGCGGTGGTCGCACCCAGGCCGTTCGTGACGGTGGACGTCTGTGACATCGCCGCCGCCCGTGCGGCCACCTCCAGGCTCTTGATGCCGACGATCTGCGTGAGGTACGCGGGTGCGTTGGTGACGCGTTCGCCATTCAGGCAAGGCGCGCCGCGCTCGTCGGAGATGAAGCCCAGCCGCTGCGCGTTGTTGTTCCCGTTTGCTGCGCCGCTGCCGCGTTTGGACACTGTGCTGATGGCGCCGTCCTGAAAGACGAACGTCACGCTGCTGATGTGCCCCTCGACGCACGACAGCATCCAGTCGCCCACCGCAACGCCGGAGACCACCATCCCGGTCACGTCGTCCGGCACCTCGAACCCGTTGGCCGCGAGGTTGGTGTGCCCGATCAGTACCTTGAACTCCATCGGGTCGCGCACGTTGCCGCCCACCGGCGTGCGGCCGATCATGGCGGTCATCGCCGTGGCGTCCATCAGTGTCGCGTTCTCGGGGATCGTGAAGTACGGTTCGCGCAGTGCGGCCTGCGCGTCGACCGCAACGGGTGCTGCAGCGGCCTCGCTGCCGAGGGCTGCGGCCGCGTCAGCGGCTTGCACGTCGCCTGCCGGGGGAGTGCTCTTCACGAGCTTCTGCTGCCCGTCTGGGCCAACCACCACCTTCGTGCCGAGGGGCTCCGCCCAAACGAGCGCCCCGGCGCCGGATGTGGCGCCCGGTGCCGCAGCAATCGCTGCCGTGGGTGGGGCGGTGGCGGGATCGAACCCCAAGCCCGGTGGGATGTCGCTGCCGCCTGCGGGAACGGCCGGCGGCGACTCGGGCGTGTAGCGCTGAACCATCGCGCTGAGCTCATCGATCTTTCGGTTCAGCCCAGAGAACGCGGGTGAGGCGGAAGCTTCCGGCCGCGAGAACTGCTCGGTCAGGCGGCGCGTCACGTTCTCTTCGATCGCGCTGCGGTTGCGGTTCAGGTCATCGTTCTGCTGGAGCAGCTTGCCGTTCTCTTCGCGCAGCTTGCGGCTTTCGTCCTTGATGGCCTGCACTTCGGCAGTGAGGGTGCGGATCGTGTCGGCGGGGCTGTCGGCGTCGGCGCTCTTGGCCGGGGGCTGCGGCACGCTGTTCATCGGCACGTGCTCTTGCGCCGGCCTTCTGCTCTTGAGCAGGATGGCGACGACGACGACGAGGATCAAGGTCCCGAGTATCGGGATCAGGCGGTTCTGTCGGATCATCGGCATGGCGTCGCTCCTTCAGCGGCAGGCCGCGAAGGGCCGATCGCACACGAGGTAGACCACCGTCGTGTCGGCTTCGGAGCCGTGGGGGAGCAGCCGGCCATGCTGGAAGGTGATGGCGCGCCAGCGTCCGCGCAAATCGAGCGGGTTCAGCTCCAGCGGTTGTGGCTGCATGTTCTGTAGCACCACCGCGGTCACGTAGAAGTCGTCGCCGCGCCACTGGCCGGCAGGCGTGCTGCGCACGCCGCCGCCCGCATACAAGTCGTCCAGCGGATGCGTGTCCACCATGACCCGGCGGATTGCTGGGTGAGGGCGGGTGAGTCTGCGCGGCGCGTACATCTGATGCGCCGCGAAGCGCGTCAGGGTGACCATGTCCACCGGCGGGGCGCTCTCGTCGCTGGAGCCCGTGGAGTCCAAGTCCCCCGGCGTGGCTACAACGACTTGCACCGGGTTCGTCGCCGTCGTGGCCTTCGAGGCCGTCAGGTCCAGCAGGATCACCGCACCGGTTCCGCGGTCCTCGGCGACGATGCGGGTGCGCGGGAACGGCGCGAGCGCGGTGACGTAAGTGGTGCGGCCCACCGTTTGCACGCGCAGCAGTGGGGCCACCTCTTGCGGAACGCCGATGTGCATCTGCGCCGGGAACGTGATCGACCGCTCGCGCTCAGGCCCGATGCCGAGCGCGACCTGCAGCGGTGTCCGGTCCCACACGAGACGTTCGATCGACGCCGGATCCCGCGCGGACTCCTCGTCGGCGGGGCGCTTCATCGTCGGCGCGCTGCTCGCGTGGGCGGCGCGCGCCGATGAGGTTTTGCGGGCCGGTGGCGTGGCCGGCGGTCGGTGCGCCGGATCGGGCTGTGCCGCAGGCTCGGGCGCCGCGGTGTTCGTGGGCAGCGCCTGCGCCATCACCTCGATGGGTTGCACGCCGAGGCCGCACAGCAGCGCGGCCAAGGCGGCGGTGGCGAGGCTCACCAGCGCACGGATAACGCTTGCGGACGGTCGCAGCCTCGCGGCGACGCGCAGGGCGGTATCCGCGAACTCGGGCCGGGCGAAGAAGATGCGCATGTTGGCTTCCTCCGGTCAGTTGGTGAGCGCGTTCTGGAGTTGCCCTGCAGGACCGCTGGCCGGGCTCGTCGCTCGCGAAGCCTGCGCTGCGGTCGCCCCGTACTCGGCGGCGAGGTCCAGCCGACTGGGCTGCTCGCCCTCGTTGAAGCAATCCACCGCCAGGCCGAACTGGTTCTTCTCTCGGTCGGCGTCGAAGCGCACCACGCGCAACGGGTAGCGCACGCCCGCTTCCTTGACTGGCATGCCGCGCACGGTTTCCTTGATCTCGTAGTCGACCTCGACGCGCCAGGCGCTGCCGCTCAGTGGCCGGACACGCGACTCGGCGTACTCGCGGCCGGGGATCTCCTGCAGCGCCCGCGTGCGCAGCGACAACTCACCCTGGCCGGCCTTCGTCGCCAGGTCGCGCTCCAGCCACTCCCGGCACGACGGCGTGATGTACGCCTGCATCCGGTAGATGGCCGCGCCGTAGTCCTTGTCGCCGTCTCGGCCCCAGTGGTTCACCTGCTGCCAGATGTAGTGCGCGAAGGCGTACACGTTCGCCGGTGGCACTTCGCCGGGCCGCAGCGTGGCGCCGGATCGCAGATCGGGCGGGATGTGCAGCGTCAAATCGCTCGGCGCGTTCTGCAGGCCGCGGATGGCGAGCAGCAGCGCAACGCCGAGGATCGCGATGAACACCCACTGGAGCTTGATGATCGCTTCCTTGTTGTCGAGCGCATTGGTGAACTTGCCCATGAGTGCTCCTGCGTTGCTCAGCTGCGGCCGATGTCCCAGTAGCCCGAGCGCCACGTCAGCGGAAACGACCACAGCCCGGCGGTGTGCAGCCGCCGCTTGACGACGTGCACGTAGTAGTGGTCGGGCCGGTTGCGCTTCACGCGCTGGAAGACGACCGCGCCGCAGTACACCGAACCGATGACGCCCACGGCGAGGAACGCCAGCGAGAACGCCACCTTGCCGACGGCCAGCCCGAGCAGGAGGGAGAGCGGAATCCATGCCGCCACCGCGCCGAGCAGCAAGGCGAGCAGTTCGCTCGACGAGCAGCCCTTGAAGATCGGCGGCTCGATATCCACCCGGTCGGCCAGCACGGCGTCGTGGTCGTCCATGGCGTGCCCTCCGCCCTGTGCTTCAAATGATCCCTGCGGCCGTACCGAGCAGGTACGAGTCGAAGATCAGGATCCCGCCCGCGACGACGGACAGCAGGCCCACCTCGCCCCACTCGGCCCGGCCGTTGCGTGCTTCGTTGAACTTGGCGATCGCGGCCCAGGCCGCCCACACGAAGGCCGCCACGGCGACCGCGAGCCCCATCACGACGCCGCCGTCGCGGATGTAGCCGCGGATCAGCCCCAGCCAGTCGCCGGACGCCGGCGCCGTGGACGGGGGCGACGGCGTGGGCAGTACGGCCCACGCGGGCGCCGACAGCAGGGCCGTGAACAGCAGCGTCGAAGCGCCCGAGCAGCGCCGCAGCCAGTGGTGAATTGCCTTCTTCATCGATCACTCCTTCAGGTTGAGGTCGGTCACGAATCGAGTGAGGTCTGCAAACCTCATCTCACGAACCACCCGAGCACGCTGACCACGACGACTGCGCGGATCAGGTGCCAGAGCAGGCCTCCCATGTCGCCGCTGCGCCGGCTCCAGCGGTCGAACAGCCGCAATGCGAGCCAGGCCACCCAAAGCAGCGCGACCACGGCCACCGTCGACGCCACGAGGAGCAGCAGGCCGCTGCTGGACTGGCCGCCGGTGGCCGTGGCGAACGCCGCCTCTTGTGCCGGGCTCATCACGCAGCCCCATCAGCGGCGGTAGTCGCCCATCAGCGGAGGAGCGGGCCTTGGCTGGCGCGGCGCATCAAGGTGGTCCGTCACGCTGCGCAGCACGAGCTCGAGGTCCTTCTCCAGCCAGTCGTAGCGGAACTTCACGCGCGCCGATGTGTCGGCGGTGCGTGACGCATCCGCGACTTGGGCCTGGAGTCTGCGCAGCTCTTGCGCGATGCGCGCGAGAGACTCCCGTTCGCTGTCGGCATCCGCGCGTGCGCTGCTCGCGGCCATCAACAGGAGCAGCGAAGCGCACAGGGTTCGTCGGACCATGCAAGTCTCCATCAGAGGTACTTCTTGAAGGTGGCCGCCATCAGGCTCACGGTGCAGGCGGATGCGGCGCAGAACGGCAGCACCGCCCATGCGGGGTTGAAGCCGCCGGTCGGCCAGGTGAGGTACACGAAGAAGCCGAACGTGCACGCCGGCCACAAGAGGCGCTTGGCGTGGTGGTAGACGAACGAGCTCTCGCGTCCGCCGCACCACTTGCGGATGTCGCGGCGCCCGAGGCCGTCCACCAAGCCGATCAGGAACGCCAGTGCGAAAGCGGGCAGCGCCAGGTACACGATGGCCAAGCGGATGAACGCGTCTTGCCACACGTAGACCATTGCGGTCAGGTAGGGGGCGGCGGCGCGAAGGAACTGCCGGGCCTGGGTTTCGTGGCCGCCCGGCGGCGGCGCCGCGCTGCCTTTGCGGATGAGCAGCAGGATGCCGGCCATATCGGCGGCCCGCGTGGCTGCCTCGGCCCACGATGCGGCGAAGGCCACCGTGTCTTCCGTGAGGAGGCTGCGCCGGTACTCCGCGAGGTGGTGCAAATCCTCGGACACCATGTCGCGGCTGTGCTGCACGCCCTGGTCCTTCCACCACACATGCATGCCGACCCACTCCACCACGGTGCCGACTGCCAGTGAGCCGACGATGGAGATCGCCGCACCGAAGACGAGGCTGAGCAGCCACGTCAGCAGGCCGCCCTGCGAACGGACCTGCGCCGCGCCAGAGTTCGGCCGCCCGCTCATGGGGTGACCGCCTCGGCGGGCTGTGCGTCGCCGTCTCCCGCCTGTGCGGCGTCGGCAGGTTCTGCGGCGGCTTCCCAGGTTCCGGTGCCGCCGTCGCTGCCGTCGGCTTCGCGCCACCACAGTTCGCTCGTGCGGTAGCTGCGCTCCATGCGCTCGGCCAGGTCGACCAGCGACGCCGGCAGGTGGGTGTCGCCGATCGGATCGAGCAGCGGCATGCGCACCTTCCACAGCTGCCCGCCTTCGAGCAGCGCAAAGGCCTGCCCCTTCGGCAGCGCCATCACGTCGGACGGCGAGATGAGCGGTACCGACTGTGTCGCGATGCGGTCCTCATTGCGCGACACAAAGTCCACCCCCGTGCCCTCGCCAGCGGCATCGGTGGCACCGCTGACGGCGGTGAGCGCAGCGACCTCGACCTCCGGCAGCCCCTGCGTGAGCTGCTCGGCCGTCGCCACGTTCTTCACGCGGAACATCACGATGGTGTTGAGGTTGCCCACCACCTGCTCGGCCTTGGCGCGCGAGCCCAGCCGTGCCTCGAGGTCTGCGCTGGTTTGCGTGTAGATGTTGAGCTGAAAGCCCGCGCCGCCGATCTTGTTGGCCATCGGCACAAACTCATCGCCGGCGAGGTCGCTGAACTCGTCCAGGTGCAGGCAGACCTTGCGGTCCTGGCCGTGCTTGTAGATCTCGCCCGCCACCGACACGAGGTCGGCGAACATGCTGTTGCCCACCGCCATCGCAACCGCCGCGTCGGTGAGCGCGTCCAGCCCCACGTACACGATGCCGCCCTGGCGGATGACCTTCTGCCAGTCGAAGATCGGCCGCGGGTCGGAGATGTCGAAGTAGTCGGGGCTCAGCAGGTCGGCCACCGGCCCGGTGGTGAGCTTTTCGAGCAGTGGCCCGAGCGACGACACCAGCTTGTCGAAGTAGGTACGGTCGTACTTGAAGACACTCGACAAGCCCTCCAGCACCGGTTCGTGGATGCCGTGCCGGCGCAAGAAGTTGAGCAGCGCGATGGCTTCCGGGCTGCGCCCCTCCAAGTGGCGCGGCACCGAGCGCTGGCTGGACACACGGTGGCGAATTGCAGCGAGGTCCTGTTCCCAGCCGGCCGGGCCCGAGCGGGCGAGCCAGTGGCGGGCGTACTCGAGGAACAGCGGCTCGATATCGTTGATGCAGTAAAGGATCTCGCGGTAGACCGGCTTGCGCCCGAGCGCCGAGATGGCGCGCGCGATGATGTTCGCGAAGCGCCAGCAGAACTCTCGGAACGCCGCCGAGTTGCCCGACGAGGGCAGCGGGTTCGTCAGCCGCGTGGCCACCTGCGTGATGCGGCTGAAGTTGCCGATAGCGTTGTAGCGCGCGCTCACCTCCGGAAAGCCGAGGTGAAAGAGGTAGAAGCCATCGAGCCGCCCGGCCCGTGCGGCCTCGGCGTAGCACCGCTTCATCAGCTCGGCATCGCCCTTGGGGTCGATCACGATCACGACGTCGCCGCGCCGGATGTCCTGCGTAGCGCCGATCTCCAGCAGGCGCGTCTTGCCCACCCGGGTGGTGCCGTACACCACGAGATGGGCGACGCGCTCCGACAGGTCGGTGTAAACCGGCTCCTCGTGCGGCGAGACGGCATGGATGTGCGGATCACCCCCCACGGGCGGCAGCGGCGCGACGGGGTTCCACCACGCGCGACGCGACGTGAGCGCCGCGAGCTGGGCCAGCAGGCGCGAGCCTTCGACCGCGTTCTCAAACCGGCGTGCCGCGTGGTACGCGCGGCCGGGATCGATGAACCGCTGCACCTCGGGCCGGCGCGTGTCGCGCAGCCGCTGCGTGTGCTGCTGGCCCCAGCGGAACCCAAGCCCGAGGTAGTACTTGCGGTGCGACACGGGCACCTGGCCCGCCTTCATCACGAAGACCGGCAGGCGCTTCATGCTGCGCTGGTAGCGCACCACGCGCCAACCCTGCCGCAGGCGGTACGCCGCGAAGGCGGCCAGCATCAGGGAGGCCGCCGAACCCATGAGCGGCGGCATCAGCAGCGACCAGGGCGCCCACTGTGCCACGGCACTGGCACCCGCAGCGGCCGCGGCGCTCCACAGCTCCACCGGCGGGCGCAGCAGCGTGTCGACGGCGTGGGGGCTGGCCATCAGGGCACCTCCTGGCCGACCTGGCCGCCCGTGGAGACGAACAGGGGATACACCGACAGGCGAGTGTGCTGGGCGAGTTCCTCGGCCGAGCCGGGCGCCATGGGCACCTCGGGTGCGACCGCGCGCAGGGATCGGAAGGCCTCGACAGTCGCCACGTTGACCACCAGACCCGTCGCCCCGAGCCGGCGCAGCTTCTCGCGGTGGATCGCGAGCCATTGCCTCGACTGCGCGTCGTCGCCGACGATGAACATCGGTGTCGTGAGCCATGCCCCCGCGGGCAGGGTGACCGGCGAGGGGAGGCGGCCAGGGCGCATCGACGCTGTTCTCACCGGAAACGCCACCGGCAGTGCGCCGGCCTGTGCCGGTGTGGCCGTTGGGACCGTGCCCGGTTCCTGCGCGAAGAAGGCGGCGAGGTAGTGGCCGATCGGGACCGTGGGTCCACCTTCGTGGATCGTGGTGACGCCGGCTTCGCACGCCATGCCGCCTGCTGCGGTCGCGAGGAAGACGGCGAGCCGGATGGCCTGGTGCCTGTGATGGGGCTCTCTACGCATGGCCGAGCCTCCGCAAGCGGGCGAAGACGAGCGCGGAGTACGACGCGGCGCGCGCTCGGTTCGCGGGCGAGTGGTAGCGCCCTACGGCCACGCCCCAATCGCCGCTGTCCGCGAAGTGGCCGACCAGCAGTTCCGAGCCGACACGCAGGTTCCAGTACGGGTCGAGCGAGCGTTCGACGGAGACCAGCCGCTGTCGGTGGTAGCGCCAGTTGATGCCCATCGGGCCGATGTCGACGCTGTCGATGCCGGAACGCAGGGCGAGGCGCAAGCGCTCTTCGGCAGCCACACGGGTGGCCAGGCGAGCGGGCGTACCGTCGATGTTCAGCGTCCAGGGCCAGGGGAGTGGTGTGCGGCGCCCGCGCTCCCCGAACAGCATCACCGACTCCTGCAACGCGACGCCATAGAGCACGGCCGGCGGGACGCGGAACTGGTTCGCGACTGCGGCATAGCCGGGCGGGATGGGCACCACGCGTCTTGCGGCGGCGAACGATCCCGGGGCGGTCAACAGGAGGGCCAGACCGGCGGCGAACCGGCGCTTGGTGGGCACCATGGTCACAGCTCCGAGAGGGCGAGCTGAACGAGGCTCTCGCCGCGCTTCCGTACCAGTGCGGGCAGGTCGCGCTGCTTGGGCAGGACACGCGCAAAGGTCCCGCCGTCCAGGTTCAATGTGATCCGACCGGTGTTGACCAGTGCGGGGGCCACCGCGACGCGCTGCGCGTACCGTTGCGCATCGCCTTCCGAACGCGCGCCGACGACGTAGAGGTCGACGTTGATGCCGTGTTGGGCCGCTGCGCTGGCGCGCTGCACGAGTTCGTCGCACTCGCGGCAGCCGTCGCGGGTGAACACGAGAACTCGGTCGCCCGCAGAGACCGAAGGCGCGCGGCTCATCGAGGCTGCGGCCGACAGCGATGCGACGGTCGAGACCGGCGCCATGGGTGCGGGCGTGAACGATGTTCTCGCGCCCTCGTGGACGTTGGACGCTCCAAAGTCGAGTGCAACGAGCTTCGGATGCAGGCGTCGGAACGCACGGTCGTACTCCAGCTGGAACTGCAGCACACGCTGCGTGTCTTCGGCCATCAGCCGCGCGAACATCTCGGCGTACTTGCGCCGCTCGGCATCGTCGCGGGCGTGGATGCCGAGCACTTCAATCGGGCTGATGCGCGGGTCACTGAGCGCGCCGCGCACGCCCTTCATCAGCGCTTGGTAGCGCCGGTAGTCCTCGATCGTCAGCCCCCAATGGCGCGCTGCGCTGTGGTCCGCGCTATCCACCTGGGTGTGCGCTGGCTGCGCACTGGTGGCCGTCGTCGTGCTGGTGCGCGTTTGCGCCTGCCCCACCGCGACGTGCAGGGCGACGAGCGTGGCAGCCCACCGCTTCATCGTGCTTCCCCTCGCACGCCCGCGCGGGCGGCAGTCGCGGGGCCCGACATGCCGACAAACTCGACGCGCTGCGTGGCTGCGTCGGCGCGGTGGACGAGCGCGTTCCCGACCAGGTCACCTTCCGAGAAGAAGCGCACTTCGCTGCCGACCTGGACGGAGACGCTCGGCCGCCCGTTCCAGGTGTCGACGCTGAGAACCGCGGGTGACGGTTGCGCTACTTGTGCGGGTGTTGCTGCGCGCGCGGCGCGCAGCTGCTGCGCCAGCGCTCTGGACTGCCGTTGTGTCCTCGCCTGGGCGGCGCGGCTCATTTCCAGCTGATGTCGCAGTTGGGTAACGGCGGTCTCGATGCGCTCGATGCGTTGCTCCGCCTGCTGCGCTTGGTCGAGGAGGCGAGCGTAGGCTTGCCGGGTCTCGGTGAGCTGCTGCGCGATGGCTGCCGGCGTCTCGGGAGGAGCCTGTATAGACGGTGCCGAGCCGGCGCTCGTCGATGCGAGGGGTGTGTCTGCCGTGCCCGCGAGGTTCGCATCCGATGCGAGGCTTGCGGCACCGGTGTCGATGGTTCGTCCGGGCAGGTCGCCATCGGGCAGGGCAAGAGCCGTTTGGCAAGCGAGCGCCATCGCCACGGCGACTGCCACGCACGATGTAGCCAAAGGCGGCAGGCAACGTGCTGCAGAGGGCAGGGTGGCCACCATGTGGTTGTTCATCTGATGCTCCCCGTCCCACCGTGGTCCGCACCTTCGGTGTTGGGCAGCCCGGCGACCGGCAGGCCGCTACCGGGAGCCTGCGGTGTCACCACGCGGTACGACACCAGCCTCTGAACCGGATCCACGGAGAGCGTGAATGGCGAGCCCAACAGGACAGACAGTGCCGTTCGAACCGAGTAGGGGCCGAGCTGCCGATGCACTTCGGGCAGTGGCATTGCCAGGATCGCACTCGCGCCGGCGTCAGGCCCAGGCTGAGCAGCGAGGCGGTATCCCGTGCGAAGCAGGAGGTAGTGCACCGCATCGCCCACCGTCGCCACACGGCCGCGCGGAAGGCTGACCTGCACGACCGCCTCAAGTGGGTCCAGCTGGGTGATGTCCGGCGCCGTCGATGCGGTGGTGTACCGGGACAGCCTCGTTTCCGCGCTCGGCTGAGCCCATGTGCTGTGGACCACGGTCCACGACGCAGTCGTCGTCAACGTCAAGACGAGCGCCGATGCCACACGCTGGCACAGCGACTTGCGGTGCGAAAGAACCATTCCAGCTCTCCACGTTGTTCCAGTGCGCCAGCGCTTGGCGCCGCGCGCAGCGTTCTTTCCGAGCGAGCCGCTACTCAGCGGCGCGCCAGAGGGTGCGGAAGTGACGGGCGTGAGCGCGACCGGGGGTCGCTGGCGTGTGAGACGGCGTTGACGCCGCGGCGTCAAAGGACGCCTGTGTGCGATGTGTGCGGCGTGCGCGATCAGTTCGACCGCTTCGCCTGACGTCTTTCGACAATGAGTTGCAGCGCGCGGTCAATCACGCGTTGAGGCGCCTCCGGCATGTCGGCCACCAAGGCTAGCGCGGCGGACGCCAGGATGCCGTGATCGATGGCCGGCAGGTTGCGGTCCGCCGCGGCCACGTCCTGGATGCGCTTGATGAAGGTGAAGCTTTCCAGGAAGACCAGCGTCGGACGGCGGTCCGGGTGACGAGGGCGGTCGTGCCTGGCGTCTGCACACACTGCGTCTTCTGAACTCGTCGATCTGCTCATGGCGCGTTTCCTCGTCGTGCCGTGAGTCGGTTCACCACCGCTGGCTGAACACCGTCCTCATCGTGTTCGAGAGGCTACTGGTTCGCAACGCGCTCGGCACGCCGGAACCGTCCCCGAATCGTCCGCGGTTCTGAGGTAGACCCGCGGCGCGGGCGAGGGCAGTTGCCACTTTTCCCACGGGTCGAAAGCGCTTGGCAACGAAAACTTTCGAGGGCGTCTCCGAGCGAATCGGAGGGGGCATGACCGCTGAAGACTGGGTGCGGCCGCACGGGCCCCGAGCGCGAATGGCAGCCGTCTAAACCTGCCATTCAATGTTGCGTCCTCTGTGGAGGGCAGCAGCTTCGCCTGCTGCTACATTAAGTTCAGCCCTCAAAGAAGGGCCACTAGCGCACGAGACAGAGGAGCGATCGTGTCACGCCCCCTTCGCAAGATCAAACTCGACGGCACGCCGTATGTCAGGCGGGAGAAGGTCGAAGCCGAAATTCAGGCACTCGCTGGAGTCAGTGCCGCCGAACTGGAGCGTCGCGCTGGCCTGTGGAAGATCAGCGACCCCGGATTCGTGTCCCCCGAAGCGCTGCTGTACTTCGTACGCAACGCGAGCGCCGGTGCCCACCGCGAGAAGCTGACCGAGAACCTTCTAGTCCGTGTGGTCCGCCGAGTCCCGTCAGTGGCCGACTCCGGCGGCGACACGGTCTCGTTGACCAGGATGAACATCCGTGAGCAGGTTCGCGACCACTTCGTTGATCTCCTGCTCAGCGACCGGAAGCAGTACGACGACCGCCTCGACTACTACGAGGTCAACTTCAACGGCGCGGTCGCGGCGGATCGTCGCGACGCGAACGACCGCCACTGGAAGCACGAGAATCGGACCGCTGAACTAGAGACCCAGGACGGTGAGGTCTCGGCCCAGGTCGAATCAGCCGTCGGTGACTACGACCCCTTCGACGCCGACGAACTCGACAAGAAAGGTTACCGGCTCCTCCTTGACGAGGCGATTGACAGCCTGCCCGAGTTCCAAAGGAGGATCGTTGTGATGTGGCGCCAAGATATTCCCATCGACTCCAACGACCCCTCGGTCGAGTCCATCAGCAAAGTCCTCGGGAGATCGGAGAAGACCATCCGCACGCATCGTGACAAGGCCTTTGTGTCCCTGAAGCTGCGCCTTGAGCGTAAGGGGAAGATGTAATGGCCAAGCACCCCCAAATCACCGCAGACGATGTCCTGAGAGCGTTTGCCATGGACTTCGAGCCAGGAACCGGTGTCCTGCAGCGATACCTCGCGCAGTACCCCGAGCATTCTGTGGCCCTAATAGACCTGTCCATGGAACTGACACGGGAGTTCGACGATGACGTCCCCCCGGGTGCCGCCGAGTTCGATCTCGCCGCGGCAGGCATGGCGCGTCTCGGGGCGAGCGCGACTACTCTGCAGTCGCTGCAAGAGGCGCCTGCGAAGGTGTTCACCGAGGCCGTCAACGCTCTCGCCTTGCCCATGCAGGTTGGCCTTGCATTCCGAGAGCGCCGGATCAATGTCGCGACGCTGCCCCAGCGCGTGGCCGCGAAGATGGCCGAGGCGCTAAAGACATCGACCGAAACGCTGCTCTCGTATCTCGCGCTTCCTGCTGTCACCCCCCTTGCTCGTGCAAGGAAGTCGACTGTCAAGCCAGTAGCTCCTGAGAAGGTGTCGTTCGAGAGGGTCTTGCGAGACGCCGGCGTCGACGAACAAAGCATTTCGAACCTACTCCGCGAGGAGTAGCCATGGACCCCATAGAGCTGGGTCGGCAGCACGCTCGGCGGCTGCACGATGAGGCCGTCCAACGCGGGCGCAATCCGTGGTCCCCGTATGAGTTCGCTGTTGGCATAGCCAAAGATCTCGGGATCACCGTCGAAACCTGCGCTCCTGATGGTGCGCTGCTTGATGGCGGGCGGGCCTCCTTTGACCCGGACATTCCGCTCATCGTCCACGAGACCAAAGGATCGCCGTTCGACCAGGCGTTCCTGGTTGCTCACGAAATCGGGCACGCGGAACTGGGCGATGGCGAAGAGGAGGCCGAGCCAGCGGCCCACATTGACCCGGCCCGCACATCGGAAGCCGCGCCGGTCGGGATGGACCGAGTGGTCGACTACAGCCGACGACAGCGGCGGGAGGTCCAGATGGACCTCTTTGCACGTGAACTTCTACTCCCAAGGCACGTAGCCGTTGACCTGCATGTGGCTCAGGGCCAAACATGCTCCGACATTGCCGCGCGCCTCGGGGCGCCGTTTGAGGTCGTCGCCCAGCAGATGCTGGACGCCCTGTTGCTCCCCCCCTTCCCGGTCGCCTCAAAAGCGGACCCGGTCGAAGTCCCGCTGAACCCAAAGCAGCAAGCCGCTGCTGCTCACCGCGGCGCCGCTTTCCTGCTCCAGGCCGGACCGGGCACAGGAAAGACACGCACGCTGGTGGCTCGCGTCGAAAGCCTGCTCGACGACGGTGTTGACCCCAGGCGCATCCTCCTCCTGACCTTCTCGAACAAGGCCGCGGGTGAGATGTCCGAGCGGATCGCACAGAAATGCTCGCTGCAGGCGGCCGCGCTGTGCATCGGCACATTCCACAGCTTCGGCTTGGACATCCTCAGGCGTTTTAATGACAAGTGCGGGCTGCCCCAAGACCCCCGGCTGATGGACCGTACCGAGGCCGTTGAGTTGCTCGAAATCGAGTTCCCGCGGCTCGGCCTGACACACTACCGAAACCTCTACGACCCATCGCAGACTGCTGCCGACATCTTGGCAGCGGTCTCCCGTGCCAAGGACGAGGTCGTCGGGCCTCAGACCTACCTTGCCCTGGCTCAAGCGATGCTCGCGGCGGCGACTGAGCCAGCTGCTATCGAAGCTGCCGAGAGGGCTGAAGAGGTTGCCAGGGTTTACGCGCGATACGAGGAAATCAAGGCCACCTCGAGGTGCGTCGACTTCGGGGATCTGGTCATGCAGCCGGTGCTCCTCCTCGAGCGCGATGAAGCGGTCAGGACCCAGCTCCAGAGCGAGTACGACCACGTCCTGGTAGATGAGTACCAGGACGTGAACCGAAGCAGCGTGCGGCTTCTCACGGCCCTCAAGCCCACCGGAGAGAACCTGTGGGTGGTTGGGGACGCCAAGCAGTCCATCTATCGCTTCCGGGGCGCCTCGTCGTTCAACATGTCGCGCTTCGGCCACGAGGACTTCCCCGAGGGGGTTCGAGACAGCCTGGACATCAATTACCGCTCCACGTCAGAAATCGTTAGCGTGTTCTCCACCTTCGCGGCCAGCATGAGTGCCGCTGACGGGCCCACGTCCCTCGAAGCCAATCGTGGCCCCGGTGGTGCGCCGCCGGAGGTCATCACCGTTTCCGATGGCTCGCTCACTACTTCGGCGCTGGTCGACAGCATCGAGCAGTTCCGGGCAGCAGGCTTTCGATATCGCGACCAGGCAGTTCTGTGCAGGGGCAACGACAGGCTGTCCGATACCGGACAGGAGCTAGAGCGTGCCGGCGTGCCGGTCCTGTTCCTGGGCAGCCTCTTCGAGCGCACCGAAATAAAGGACCTTGTCGCGGTCCTCTTGCTCCTCGTAGACAGGCGCGCCATGGGCCTGATTCGCACCGCCTGCTGGCCCGAGTTTGCGATGACGCTCGAGGACACCGCACGCATGTTTGAGCGTCTTCGCAGCGCCGAAGTTCAGCCTGGCGCGTGGCGGCAGGGGGCACAGGACGTAACTCCAGCCGGGCAGGCCGCCCTGTCTGCCTTGAGTACCGCGCTGGATGGCTTCGACGCCACGTCGCAGCCCTGGACGGTGCTCGCGACCCTCTTGCTAGACCGATCCACGCTGGCGGCGCGCATCGCCTCGTCCATTAGCGTTCCCGATCAGGCGCAAGGCATCGCCATCTGGCAGTTCATGAACTTCGTGCGGATCCAGCCGAACGGGCAGGGCCTCCCCATCCAGCGGCTGGCCGACCGAGTGCGCAGGCTGCTGCGCTTGCGGGACGACAGGGACCTCAGGCAACTGCCCGCCGCAGCTCAGGGCATTGACGCCGTGCGCCTGATGACAATCCACGGCTCCAAGGGTTTGGAGTTTCCCGTGGTCCACATGGTGGGCGTGAACCAGGACTCCATCCCCGGCGCCATCCGCCCCTCCAAGTGCCCGCCGCCAAATGGCATGGTCACAGGGGGAACTGGTAGCCCGGACGAAACCGCACGGGCCGCGCACAACGAGGAGCAGGAGTGCCTCTTCTACGTGGCGATGTCGCGGGCGAGGGACCGTCTGGCGTTCTACGGCGCCACGGCAAAGTCCAACGGCACCGCCAGGCCGCTGTCGAAGTTCCTTGACCGCATAGGATCCGTCAACCGGCAACCGGTCACGCCATTGACAGTCCTGCCTCCGGCCCCAGATGTCGCGCACATACCTATCGTCTTCTCCGGGACGCCGCGCTTCAGTGCCGAGGCGGTCTCGCTCTATGAGTCGTGCGGACGCCGGTTCCTGTACACCCATCTGCTGCAGATCGGCGGCCGTCGACGCATGAGCACCTTCATGCTGATGCATGAGGCGATCCGGGAGGTCTATCGCAAGGTCGTCGCCCAGGGATCTGCCTCGACTGGCCAGTGTGAGACGCTTCTCGCAGAGGCGTTCGTCACCCACGGGCTTCACGACCACGGGTACGTCGAGGACTACCGTGCCATGGCCTCCACGATGCTGGGCTACTTCATCGAGTCGCGGGCCGGCGCCCTGGTTGAAGCGCCCACCGCGCTGCGTATCACCTTCGAAAACTATGAGGTGGAGGTCACGCCTGACGAAGTCTTGGTGCGCGAGGGCGTTCGAACGTTGCGCCGGGTGAAGACTGGGCACGCATCGAGCCAGGCAGGCAAGGACGTCGGCGCCGCGGCGTTCATCCTAGCGGCCCGTGCCGCCTTTCCAGATGCGGTCGTGGAGCTGGTGTATCTGGCCGACGCCGAAGCAAAACCCCTGGTCCTGTCGGCCAAGGAGCTGAGCAACCGTCAGACCAAGCTAGGCAACATCCTGCGCGACATCCGCGGGGGTACTTTCCGGGCCGAGGCGTCTGACATGACGTGCCCCAACTGCCCGGCCTTCTTCGTGTGCGGCGTCGTGCCGCCTGGCACCCTGGTGAAGGCCTTCTAAATAGTTTACCGGCGGGGTCCGCTGGGTCCGATTGAGTAGGTGTAGGGCAGCAATGGCGCTTCCTACAAACCTCAAAAGGACTATATGTCTCGCTCGAACTACGACGACGTTGGTGACGCGATCCGTGAGGGTCGTGCATTGCGGGAGGCCTCGGCCTACCGCATCAGGTTTGCTCTGGAAGGGCTGACTTTCCGCAACATCGATGTGCCAGACCCGGTTCCCACCGGCCGGCAAATCCTCGCCAGCGCCGGCTTGGACCACCGCGCTGACTACATCCTGTACGCTTTCCTGGATACGGGCGATTTCGAGGACGTCCGCCTCGACGAGACCTTCGACCTGCGCGGCAAGCGCGCTGAACGCTTCATCGCGTTCAAGTCGGACCGCGACTTCAAGTTCTCGCTGAACGACCGCCAGCTGGCGTGGGGTTGCGACGACATGCTCGGCAGCGTCCTGTACGAACTCGCCGACGCCTCGCCGGACGAGGCAGTGTTCCTGGAGGTCCGCGGCGGTGAAGACCGGCTCATCGACCCGGACGACCGTGTCAACCTCGACGCGCCGGGTATCGAGCGCTTCATCACGGCGCCAAAGCCGCAGACTGGCTACCTCATCTTGGTCAACTCCGTCGAGGAGACCGTGCCCGATAAGCATGTCACCTTCGAGCAGGTGGTCAAGTTGGCGTACCCGAACGCGCCAGCCAAAACCAACGTGAAGTTTTCGATGACCTACCGCAATGCGGCCTCGCTCCCCCACGCAGGTGAACTCGGCGAGGGCGGCTCTGTTGAAGTCAAGAAGAAGGGGACCATCTTCAATGTCACGCGCACTGTTCAGTCTTAATCCCGACTTGGCCCGGCTCCGCTCCGACGGCTACTTCATGCGGATCCAGGGGAGCCTCCTGGTGATGCTGGAGGTGCCCTACGTCGACGCTCAGCGCCAAGTACGCTTCGGTACCCTGGTGTCGAGCCTCGACCTGGCAGGTGACCGCACCCGCAAGCCCCAGACGCACGTCGTGCACTGGGATGGCGACTTCCCCTGCAATGCCTATGGAACGCCTTTGCAGGGCATCTCGCATGCCGCGCCGAACTCCGACCTCGGCCACGGCGTCACGGCTCGGTACAGCTTCTCCAGCAAGCCGAGCAACCTGGGCTACCCGGACTACTACGCCAAGATGTCGACCTACGCGACCATCGTGTCCGGGCCGGCCGCGGTGCTGCAGCCGGGCATCAGCCCGCGCGTGTTCCTTGGCGGCGACGAGGAAGATGAGGCCTGCGTTTTCAACTATCTCGACACGGCCTCCAGCCGCGTAGGGATTGGCGCGCTGGCCAGCAAGCTGGGGCAGGAGGTCGTGGCCATCATCGGCCTCGGCGGCACCGGCAGCTATATCCTCGACTTCGTCGCGAAGACGCCCGTGAGGCAGATTCGCCTGTTCGACGCCGATGACTTCCTGTCGCACAACGCGTTCCGTGCACCCGGCGCGCCTGGGCTGGAGGAGCTGCGGGATGCCCCGAAGAAGGTGCACTATCTGAAGGGTATCTACGAGCACATGCACCGCTTCATCGAGGCGCATCCCGTGGAGATGAACGCGGGCACGCTTGGCCTGCTCGACGGCATCACGTTTGCGTTCCTCAGCATGGACGCGGGCGAGGAGAAGCGCGCCGTCGTGGCCAAGCTCGAAGCGCTTGGCGTGCCGTTCATCGACGTCGGCATGGGGCTAGAGCTGACCAACGGCAGCCTCGGCGGCATCCTGCGCGTCACGACGAGCACGCCGACGAAGCGCGAGCACGTGCACCAGGGGCGCATCTCCTTTGCGGGCGGTGGTGGTCAGGACGTGTATGCATCCAACATCCAGGTGGCAGACCTGAATGGCTTGAACGCATGCCTGGCAGTCGTGAAGTGGAAGAAGCTGCGCGGATTCTACCGTGACCTGGAGCAGGAGCACCACAGCACCTACACCACCGACGGTGGCATGCTGCTCAACGGAGACCAGTCGTGATACGGCACCAGACGCTGCAGCACCGGTTCGTCCGGAACGCGCCGCGCGAGTTGGAGCCTGGCGTGCTGTACATCTCGATGGAATACGCGACCGCGGTGCATTCGTGCTGCTGCGGTTGTGGTGAGCGCGTGGTGACTCCGTTTACGCCAACGGACTGGGCGATGACGTTCGACGGTGAGTCCGTCACGCTTAATCCATCGGTGGGCAACTGGAACCAGGACTGCCGATCGCACTACGTGATCAAAAGGAATTGCGTCATCGAGTGCGGTCCGTGGACCAATGCTCAGGTCGAAGCCGAGCGGCGCCGAGACCAACGCGCGAAGCGGACGTACTACAGCGCCGCCTCGACCCCTGCACGAGTCGACTCGCCTCCGACTGCGCCCGCCAACGTCACCGCACCAACCAGAGGCCCATGGTCTCGGTTTTGGGAATGGTTCCTGAAGTAGTCGAACACCCTCTTTGCCACCGAGGGACTCACTTCGAGGCATCCATCGTCAGCTTCATAGCCCAAAGTGTTAATTCGCCCCCGAGGGCGGAATGGCTGCAACCGCTGCATTGCTGTAGTGCGGTCAGCCGTGCATCAGCGCCGCCCGTCGGTAGCCAACGGACGGCGAGTCCGATCAGATGTTGTTCAGGCGCCCATCGCACTGGTTCGCATGCCGCTGGACATGCGGCGCACACGCACCAGCAGCAGCAGCGCGATCGACAGGTTGAGGGAGTTCCACCCCAGGCCGTTGAGGAATGCCGCCTCGTAAGAGCCGGTCAGGTCGAACACCTTGCCAGACATCCACCCGCCCAGGGCCATGCCGAACAGCGTGGCCATCAGGACCGTGCCGACCCGGGCGCCGGCCTCGGCCGGCGGGAAGTGCTCTCGCACGATGATGGCGTAGCTGGGTACGATGCCGCCCTGGAACAGCCCGAAGAGGGCGGACACCAGGTACAGCGACACCAGGCCGTCGAAGGGCAAGAACATCAGCAGCGCAAAGCCTTGAAGGACCGAGCCAAGCAGCAGCGTGCGGATGCCGCCGATGTGGTCGCAGATCCAGCCAGACACCAGCCGGCTCACGATGCCGCAGGCGAGCATCAGCGACAACATCTGCGCGCCCCGTGCCGGCCCGTAGCCGAGGTCCGCACAGTACGCGACGATGTGCACCTGCGGCATGGCCATCGCGACACAACAGCTCACGCCGGCCACGCACAGCAGCAGCTGTGCCTGGTTCAGGCTCATGCCGAACGGTCGCGATGACGGCACGGTTTCGACGCCGGTCGCGGTCGCGGCCACGGCCACTGGGGGACGGGCGCGCAGCATGAGGGCGAGCAAGGGCATGCTCAGACCGCAGAACAGGCCGAAGCCGATGTAGGTCTGGCGCCAACCCACCGCATCGATGAAATGCTGGGTCACCGTTGGCCAGATCGCACCGGCCAGGTAGTTGCCGCTGGCGCAAACAGCCACCGCGATGCCGCGCCGTTTCACGAACCAGAGCGACGCATCGGCCAGCAGCGGCGCGAAGGTGGCTGAACTGCCCAGCGCCCCGAGGAACACGCCGTGGGCCAGCGCAAACCCGAGCAGCCCGCCCGAGAGTCCCGCAGCGGTGAATCCGGCGGCCAGCCCACCGGCGCCCAGCATCACCACCCACATGACGCCGACGCGGTCCGCCAGCCGCCCCATCCCGATTCCGCCCAGACCGAAGCCGACCATCATCAGCGTGTATGGCAGGGACGCTTCCGCGCGTGCCACGCCAAACTCCGCTTGCACCGGCGGCAGAACCACCGCCACGACGTACATCGCTCCACTGCCGATGGTCATCAGCGCGAGCGTGATCAGCAGGCGCAGCCAGGCATAACGGGAGTCGGGGGCGTGGAGTGGCATCGCGGCAATGGGCTGTCGCGAGGGTTGCTTTCCCGCGCCGTCGGATTGTGCACTTCCGAGTTGCGGGCTTGCCTCATCGATCCGACGCTGTGCCAAGCTGGAAGCCGAGTCGGCTAGTTCGTCATCCTCGTCTGGAAGCGGCAACAACCTCGGGCGGACACGTGGGACTGCTGGTGCCTTAAGCCGGGCGCCGGCGCTACCGCGGCCCGCCGGACGCCATGTGGCTCGCTGTAAGCCGGCCCGGCGTTGCGGTCCCGCTTCAGCCATCAAGCTGCCGATTCGGCTCCAATGGCGGGCAGTCATCGCCTTCTGTGTCTGCCAGCGATGGGTCCAGTCGGCGTAGCCCACAAAGGCCGATGCACGCAGCACGACGCCGCGCAGATCAGCGCCTTCCATGCTCCCGATGACCACGCGCCGACCTCCTGTTGCGCCGTCGCTCGCCAGGAGCTGCGACTCGTGCAGCGCGCGGACGACGGAAGCGCCATCACCGTGCTCCCCTACGAACTCGGTGAGGGCGACGAACACGCCGGTTTGGACGATCCTCGCCAGCATGCTGTCGAATGATTGATCGAGGCGTGCAACCGCCGCGTCTACGAGTTCGCGCACGCGGGGGTTCGAGATCTTCGACGTGTCCAACAGCAGCAGCGCTGGTGGTTCACTGAGCGAAGTGGCGGTCTCGACCTCAGGCAACGGGAGGGCGAAGTCCAATCTCTCTTGCGTCCCCGCTTGCGGGCGGGATGGTTCCTGCCCAGCTGCGATCCTTCCTCGCGCTTGATTGGTGTTGCCGTTCTGTTGCGCTGCGTCGCTTTCGTCGACCAGCTCATCGCCAATGGCCGGCGTGCCGTCGCGCTTCCCGGAGGGCGAATCCGAACGACTGGCGAGGGGGTTCGGTGAACTCTCCGAGGCCGAACTGCGCCGTGTGTTCGGGCCCTGCCCGGCACGGCCAACCGGGGCGGCAAGCCGAGCTCGGTCGAGAAGCTCTTCCAGGGCCGGGAGATACACCTGCATGCCTCGGACATCAACGACGGCGACGTGCTGTTCGTGGATCGCGGCGTGACCCACATGGCCGGCAACGGGACGTACCTGGTCGAGTACCTGGGGCGCACGATGGTGCGCATCATCGAAGACCGCTTGTCCGAAGGCTTCGTGCTGCGTTGCGCGAACGAGCGCTACGCCGACGTTGTCGTTGCCCAGGCGGCCATCGCATCGTCCGAACTCAGGATCGCGGGCAAGGTTGTCGGGCGGCTCAGTATCACGCCGGTGTAGCCGCGTCCGTCCCCTCGGAGGGGCTCTCCGGACGCCAAGGGAACCGGACCTCAACGACCGTGCCTCCGCTTTCGAGGGCAGTGATCTCCAACGTGCCCCCGGCGCTGGCGGCGCGCTCGCGCATGCCGATGACGCCGAGGCCGTGGCTGTTCGAGCCGGCCGCGATCCCGCGTCCGTTGTCCGTCACGGCGACGACGAGGGCCTGCTTGTCGTCCGTCATCGCAAGCGATACCACCGCCATCGTGGCCTGCGCGTGCTTCACCACGTTGGACAGCGCCTCCTGCACGATCCGGTACACGATGATCGCCAGTGCATCCGGTAGCTGCGGAAAGTCGGGCGCGCAAAGAAGCCGAAAGCGGCAGGTGGGGTGCATCTCGTCGTACTGCCTCACCATCTCGTCAAGCGCCTTGCGAAGGCCCAGCGTGTCCAGCACCTCGGGGCGCAGCCGCTTCACGATGCGCCGTGCGCTTTCGTAGACCGCCTCGATGGTGTGCTCGATACGGCTTGCGGCCTCGTCCACCTCCGCCGGGGGCTGGGGCATGCCATCGCGCGACCGCAGCGACGCCGCGTTGAGACGAACCGCCAGCAGGGACGCATTGAGCTGGTCGTGGATCTCGGCGGCAATGCGTCGGCGTTCTTCCTCCATCAAGGCGTTGCCGTGCGCGATGAGCCGGCGCTTCTCGTCATCGGCGGCGCGCACCGCCTTCACGGCGTCTTCGATCTGTGCGGTGCGCTGCGCGACTTTCGCTTCGAGTTCGTGCCGCCCCGCCTCGAGCTCTCGCGCCATGTCGACGATTGCCCCCTGCAACTCACCGAGCTCGCCCTGGCGCTGACGGGGGAACTGCACGGCGTAGTCGCCACGCTGGATCGCGCGCAGCGCCGCCATCACCTCAGCCAGCGGCCGCCGCACGCGCTGCGTGAGCCAGACGCCCAGGATCGCGCTGAGCATGGCCGCGGCGAGGACGATCAACCCGCCGATGAGCAGCCCCTTGCGCTTGGCGCGCAAGAGCGGCTCGGGGGACATGCGCACCCTCGCGTAGCCGAGGAGCGGCCCCTCGCGGACCTTCGGCGGCCCGGCGGCGATGCCGTGTGGCGCGCCGGTGCTGTCGAAGAGGTCGGCGTCGATGGCCTGGCCTTGGATGGGATGCTCGAAGGCGATCGCGCCGCGGCCCGGTGCGGCGCCCCGCATGACCACCGGGCGGCGCTGGACATCGACGATGTCCAAGGCAGCGATGGACGGGTCGGCGGCCATGAGGTTGCGCAGCGTGGTCTGCAGCGAAGCCTCATTGCCCGCGATCACGCCATAGCGGCTGCCGTCGGCCAACACGGCAGCGAGCAGGCGCCCGCGTTCGTCGAGGTCGGCGCGGACTTCGCTGATGCGCGCGGCGTAGGTGGATGCGCTCACGACCAGGAACATGACGAACGCCGGCACCGTGGCGATGCCGATCATCAGCGCGGTGATGCTGGGTCCGCGCTGCTGCATGGTCACCTCGAACCGCGCGGACGCTCGCCGAGCGTCCGGACACTGGGGCTGATCACGATGTTCAACGAGCGCGCGACGTTGTCGTTCACGGCCACTCGCCAGAAGGCCGGGTAGCGCGGCGGCGGCAGCCGGCCCGCCTCCAGTTCGGCGAGGAGCTCCGCCGCCTGCGCCACGACGTCATCCACCGGCGCATAGGCAGCCGCCAGGCAGCCCGCAGCCACCATGCCGTGCGAGAAGCAGACGATGGGTTGCCCCCGGCGATAGGTCGACTCCAAGATGTCGCGAAAGTTGTCGGCCGAGAAGATGCCCACGTCGGGCACCGCAAGGATCACGTGGGTGTCGGCCAGGCGATTCAGTTCCCGCACCATGTTCGTGTTCGGCGTCGTGCGGTGGGTCCGGACCACGACATCCATCTCGCGCGCGGCACGTGCCAGCAGCGGCTCCAGGTACGTCGACCCCTCCGTCAGCACCACGCCGACGGTGACGCGCCGCTGGAAGATCGACGACACAAGCCGAAGCTGATCCGCAGGCGAAACCTCGGCGTAGATGGCGGTGATGGCCCGCGGGGGCGGCATTGCTGCCTCCACGATCTGGTGAAAGGCTTGGCGAGCCGTGAAGAGCGAAAGCAGCGGCGCTTGAAGACCCGCCTCGGTCGCGACCTTCAAGGCCGCAGGGCCGACCACCAAGTACACGGCGGGGCCTGCGCGCCGGGACAGCGCTCCGATCTCGCTGCCGAGCACCAGTTGCGGAAACCGACGCCTCAGCGCCTCGACCGCGCGGCGAGACGCCGGTGTGTCGTCGACGACGAGCGTCCTCACCTCGGTGGCGGCGAACGCGAGCCTCGGCGACAACGCCGCCGCCGTGGCCGCGAGCATGAGGTGCATGCTCTGGCGCCGGCCGGTGATGGGCTTTGCGTCGTCGGCGTGCGGCAAGGCAAGCTCTCCGATCAGAAGTCCACCTTCAGCGACGCGTAGGCCTGCACCCGGTCGTCGACGAAGCTTTCCTTGACCGGGCCACGGAGGATGAACGTGGTGCGGCGGGGGTCCAAGTAGCGCAGCGTGAAGCTGGCATCAATGCGCGCCTGGCCGGCGACGAAGCGGCGGCCCAGTGCGAGATCGGTGCGGCCATAGCGGCTTTCGCCTACGCCATCGCCCGATGCGCCGTACCAGGCCAGCGACCAACGCCAGCCGCTGCCCGGCGCATGCGTGACGCCCACGGACCCGCTGTGCCGGGCGTATTGGGTGCGCTCCCAGAACGTGGTCGCGCCGAGGTTGTCCAGGTAGGCGTAGTTGAGGAAGGCCTGCCACGTCGGCGACCAGGCCAGCGATGCCTGCAGTTCGGCGCCGCGCAGGGTGGTCGCATTGCGGTTCGTCGGCTCGAACAGCGCCACGGTCACCGCCTCGGAAATCAGGTGCCTCAGCCGTTCCTCGAAGACCTTCGCGTCCAGCGTCAAGCCCCACTGGGGTTCGCTGAGCAGGTAGCCGACCTCTGTGGCGAGCGCCTCCTCGTTGCGCAAGCCGCCAGACGATGACGCGCTTTGGTAGAAGCGTGGCGTCAGCGAACCGTCCGGCCCGGGCGAGGTCGAGCGCACGGTGTAGGTGAAGCGTGCCTGCTGGTCGACGACGTCCGGCGTGCGCAGCCCCTTCGACACCGCCAGACGCAGCGTCTGCGTGGGCGTCAGGTGGAGCGAGATGCCAGCCCGCGGTGCCCATGACCAGCCGACGAACCGCTCGTGCTCCGCGTACGCACCGGCGTTGATGCCGACCGACGCCGTCGGCTTGTACTCCACGTTGCCGAACAGCCGGTAGGTGGTGCTCGATGCGGTGCCGCCCAGGAAGGTCTGGCTGTGTGCGCGCTGCTGACGCGCGCCGAGGCCTGACACCATGCGCAGGCGGTTCGAGAAGACGATCGTGTCCTGCACCTCGATGTCGGCGCGGGTTTCGATGCGATCCTGGTCGACCAGGCCACAGAGCGGCTGCGATGCGGCCGGACCCAAGCGGAGGAGGGCCGCAACGGCCTGCGCGGCCAGCAGGTCGTCCGCAGCCGTTCCGCCCGAGGGCACCTGCCCGGTGAGCACGGTGTTCGCATAGCCGGGATGGGCGCGCCACAGGTCGAAGAGCTCTGGCAGGAAGGCGGCCTGTGGGAAGCACACGGTCCACCCCTGGCGCAGCCGATGCTTGGAGTAGGTGCCGCGCAGCTGCAGCTCGTGGTCGGCCGACAGTGGCATCGACAGCGTGGCACCCACATAGTCATCGCGCAGGTGCTTGTCGGGATAGGACTCGAAGTCGCTCTTGAAGGCAATCTCGTTCGTGCCTTCGACGTGCATGGCTTCGGCGTCGAGCCGAGCCCACCGTCCGAGCGGGGTGTGCGAGCGAACCAGCAGCCGGCGCGCCTGGGTGGTGTCGTGGCCGCCCGGTTCACCGTCGACCTGGTCGAAGCCCCGCGTCCTCTCGGTGCTGCCCGCAAGGTGTACCGCGGTGGCGCCGAAGCTGTGTGCCAGTCGCGCATGGGTCCACGTCGTCCGTAGACTGCCGGCGCCCACCACGACGGAGCCCCGCGCCACGTCGGCGGGATGCTTCGAGACGATGTTGACGACCGCCATCATCGAGTTCGGGCCGTATGCGGCCGAGCTCGGGCTTCGTGTCACTTCGATGCGCTCGATGTCCGCGATGGCGACCGGCAGCTGCGTCCAGTAGATCTCCGAGAACCCCGGGCGGTAGACCGAGATGCCGTCGACGAGGACGTTCAGGCGCCGCGGGTCGCGGTTGTTGGTGCCGTGGTAGTTGACGAGGATGCGGTTGCCGCTTGCTTCGGTGATCTGCATGCCCGGCACGAGCCGAAGGGCATCCACGATGCGCACGATGCCGAGGCGTCGCAACGTGTCCGAGGTAATGACTGTCACGCTGGCCGGGACGTCTCGCAAGGACTGGCGCAGGCGGGTGGGCGTGACGACGGTGCCGATTTCCGCGGGGCTGGCGTTCGGGTCCGGCAAGCTGGGCTCGGCGCTGAAGGCAGGCAAGCCGGTCCATGTCGCCCCGACCAGGCAGCAGATGCCCGTGGCGCGGCCCATGCGCAAGGAGGGGCGCGCGGCCGCCCACGGCGGCCTCCTGGAACGACGACTCATGGTCTACCCCCTGGCGATGTGCGGGTACGTGAAGGCCACGAAATGCGTGGTGTTCACCAGAAAGTGGGCGGCCATCGCGCCTTCAATCAACCCGGTCTTCGCATAGGCGAGGCCGTAGCCGACGCCTGCGAGCGTGGCGAGGCCCACGTAGGTCCAGCCACCCGGCGCATGGGCGAGGCCGAACAGGACACTGGAGACAGCGATCGGCAGCCACGCCAGGCGGGGCCGTGCCGCGATGAAGGACGCCCGCGCGAGTCGGTCCTGGATGACGCCGCGGAAAAATGCTTCTTCCAGGACCGTGGTCCACAACAAGATCTTCGCGAGGTGGGCCGCGGTGAAGTCGGGCATCTTCCAGTCCGGCTTGACGCAGCCCGCCGCCCATGCCGCACCGACGACGACGACCGTCGTGGACAGCGCGATGGCCGCGGCGGGGCGGGCCGCTGCGGCGGCCTCCTGCAGCGTTCGGGCGCGTCTGCAATAGAAGGCCAGCAGGACCAACCCGGCGACGCCGGGCGCGAAGTGGGCGGACAGCCGCATCGGCGCCGCATCGGGGCTTAGCTTCACGCCTTCGAGGAACACCGAGGGCTGGAAGCCCGGCATGAGCTGCACGGCCAGGGCAAACGAAAGGGCGACGGCGCCGATCGTCAGCCCCCGGCGGATCGCGGCGTTGTGGTTCCCGACCGACGCTGCGGCCAGCGCGCACAGGAGCGCCACGACCGCCGCGCCGCGCCAGTCGATCACGCCGTTCGCCAAGCCCGCGATCACCGCGATCAGCAGGAGGGGGGCCCACGGCGGAACCCGCACGCCGGTCGAAAGCTGGAGGTCCGGGATCCAGACCGCGCAGATCGCCAACCCCAACAGGACGGAGGTGAGCAGCATGGTGGGCGCCGTTCAAGGGGTGACCAGACCGTGCTTCACGGCGAGCAGCGTGATGTCGGCCGGCCGATGCACGCCGAACTGCTCCTTGATCGCCTGGCTGACATTGCTGATGGTCTTGACCGAAAGGTTCATGCGCTCGGCGATCTCGGCGTTCGTCAGCCCCTGCGCCATGAGCGTGAACACCTCGAGTTCACGCGGTGCGAGCGTCGACTGCGGCGAGTCGTCGCCGCGCACGCCGAGCAGCGCAAGACGGTTCGCGATCGCGGCGGGGAAGTACAGCTTTCCCGCATGGGCCTGGCGGATGGCGGCCGTCAACTCATCCGGCGGGCCGCTCTTGGTCACGAACGCCATGCCGCCGAGTCGATACGCCTCCTTGACGATCTCGTCCTGGTCGAACTGGCTGTAGAAGACGATGCGGGCCTGCGGATGGCGCGCCAGCAGCTGGCGGGCGACATGCAGGCCGGTGGTTCGACCGCCGAAGCGGATGTCGAGCACGACGACATCGGGGTGCGTGCGCTCGAACTGCGCGATGACGTCGTCCGCGCTGCTCGCGTCGGCCACACGCTGCACACCTTCGCGCTTGAGGGCGCTGATGAGCCCCTGGATGATCATCGGATGGTCATCCGCGATGAGCACGCCGATCGACTTCATGGGTCCGACCTCCGGCATAGCGGTGACCGCGATGTTGACGGCGGATTGCGCGTGTTGGGTAACAAGGTGTCTCTGTCATACCCAATCGATCTGCTTTGGTCTAGAAAATCGGCCTGCTTGGAGCGAGCATCGGAAGGTATATCGCCAGGAAGGCACCATGCCTCGACCCACACGCCATGCCGCCCTCGGTGAGCGCCGAGGAGGCGCCACAACCCGACACACCGATTCGGCGGTCGCGCGGGTGTGCGGCATCGCGCTGCCGGAGTGGCCTGCGCTGCGGCAAGAGTTCCTCGTGCGCTTGCTGCCGGATGTCGATGCGGCGTGGGATGAAGCGGCGCGCGGCCCGGCTCTGGATGAAGCTGCGTACGCCTCGTTGCGCGCGCTGCGAAAGTCTGCGGAGCAGACGGCCGAGCGGTGCCTGTTCCCGGGCCGGGAATCAGGCCGACAGGTGGGGTTCTGCGCGCACGCGGTACTCATCGAGACGGACAGGCTGGTCCCCGAGAGCCAGGTGGAATGCGCACTGGCATGGGCCGTCGAAGCCATGCGCGGCGCCCTGCCGCCGGTCTCTGGCACCTGCGCGGCATGCGCACCGGCGTACTTCCGATACCAGGACTTGATGGCGGTGCCCCTGGCCACCGTGCGCGCCGCGCTGGTCAGTGCCGCGTGTGACGGCAATCCCGCCGCGGCGTTGCGACGGTTGCCCTTTCGCGCGCGGCCCGCGGCGGCGCGGTGCGCATCGATCTACCTGCGATTCGTGGTCGGTGTCGCACTGGCGAATGGGGCGGCTCGCGATGACGGCCCACGCTGGAGCGCCTTGGAGGACCTGGCCACGGCCATGCTGGTCTCGCGCTTGCGGATGCCCGTCCAGGTCACCGCGGCATGCGGCCCCCGCCTTTACCGGCCTGCCCATGATGGCTTGAGGGCGTACCAGATGGTGCGGCTCGACCACATCGTCGCGCTTTGCAAGGCAGGGGAGGGCGTGGCGGCGCTGATGGACCTGCGTGACGCCGACCGGCAGGGGCGTGTGCGCCTGACCCTGACGGACGAGCGGGCCAGCCTGGCCGCGTGCATGCTGCAGATGCCCCTGGACGAGGGGCCGACCGAGATGCTTGAGCGGATCGCGGGACGTCTGCACGATCGCGGCATCACCGATGTCCGGTCGTTGAGCGCCACGGGCGGGGGTGATGCCGCGTGCGCACCGATCCTCGCGGTCCCCGGGTGAGAGGTGAGGGCGCGAAGGGCCACAAGGACCCTTCGCGTACCTCACACTGCTTCGGCGATCTCCTTCCAGTCCCGCGCCTGCAGCTCCAGCAGCTTGCCGCCGAGCATCTCGAAGTCGGTCGCCCGGTCGTAGTCCTGCACCTCTTGCGAGTAGTGCGTCACCGCGTTGACGAGCCCGTAGCCAGACAGGTCGCCGCCGTTGATCAGGTGACGCAGCACGCCGTTGCGCTCTTCCTCGTTGAGCAGGAACTTCGTGCCGACGGCCTCGACGCTCTTCACCGGGTCACCCGACAGGACGATGCCCAGCGTCCGTTGCATGCGCTCCGCGATCTGCCGTAGCGTCACCTCGGACACCGCGCTCTCGACGACGTCTCGCACCTTGAGGAAGAACGCCCGGTCCTCGGCCTGGAGCGTGTCGTCCTTGAAGACCGTGACCGCATCGTCCTTCGTCTCCCTGAGCCGACCCACATGCGTCTTGCGCATGCCGTGGTCGGCGGCGATCAGCCCGTTGCGGCAGATCAGCCGGTGGACCAGCGGCTGCACCGACAGGCTGCCCAGGCCCACCTCCGAGTTCATGACCACGACGCCGGCTTCCACCACATCGCCAGGCTGGATCTCCTGGCGCACCTCCGACGTGACCCACTTCAGGTACATCCGCGTCTCGGTGAGCTCCATCGACACGGGCCGGCCGCCCGGCAAGCGCTGCAGGATCGGCAGCACGTGCTCCGCGAGATCGTAGTTGTCCAACCGGCGGTACCGGTCGGAGAGCACGGCGCGGACCTTGCCGTCCAGCGTGCGCACCAGGCGCCGGTCGCCTTCGCTGTGCAGCCACGTGTTCACGTTGCGGTCCAGCAGGTCCGGCTGCTGCTCACGCATGCGCTCGAAGTAGGTGTAGGGAATGCCGAGCTTCTCTGCGAGCTGGCGCTTCGCGAGATCGGTGATGCCGAACTGCCGGCCTCCTTCGGTCGTCTCCACCGTCACCTTGCTCGTGCCGGCGCCGTCGGTGGCGAAGCGCATCAGCGGCGACGGAACAATCATGTCTTGCTTGGCCTTGAGCTGACGGCTCAGTTCTTCGGCCAGGTCAACAAGGGTACGTCCAGTCTTCATGGAAGGTCTCCAAGACAAGGGCGGGTGGCGGTACCCCATCGGGGAACCGGGTCCCCGCGGGGTTGCGAATGGCTCAAGGGAATGAGCCGCTGCTCGAAAGACACGGGCGATGCCCGTGTGCTCCAACGCTGTCTTCGCCCTGGCGGGCCTGGTGCGACAGCGACCAGTGGGAAGCTTTTCGGTGGGCCCCCCGGACCCACGGAAAAGGCGGCGCAGCATCGCTGCGCACCGCCCAAGCTCTATGCCGCCAGCGACGTTGCTTTACAAAGCCGACGCAGCCAGACGTCGGCGTAGTCGGTTCCTGCGCGGCGGGGCACGTACACCTCCACGTGGCGCACGCTGCCGGCGCGCCGCTCCTTCTTCAGCCGGCGTGCGAGCACGTAGGCCGAGGCCTGGCCATCGAACTGCGCATCGGCGTCGTTGTCGGCGTACAGCCGGATGCGCTCGACGGTGTCCGGTACCCAAAGGCGCTCGAGGTTGCTGCAGCTCAGTGCGGCCCACACGGGCGCGCGGGTACCCATCAGCACCGCCAGCCCGGTCTCGATGCCCTCGGTGACCGAGAGCTCGTCGCTGACCTCGTGCAGCCGTACTGCCGCGCCATGGATGCCCGATGACAGCAGCTTCTTGGCTGCACGGTCCATCAGCTTGCGGCCTTCCTTGAGGTAGGTCCGATGCAGCGTCACGCCGTGGCCGTCAGGCCCCTGGATGCAAGCGAGCATCGCCGGGTACTCCGCGACCTTCACCGACTTCGCATCGTTCTTCTCGTAGTAGCCGAGGCTCGGATGGCACCGCAGCGTCTTCGGGTAGGCGGGCAGGTCGAGCCCGCGGCTCTTCAGGTAGCGATCGACCGCGTCTTCGCGCCGGATCGGCCTTGCCTCCTGCCAGATCTGCCGGCACAGGGCCTTCATGCGCTCGGGCGACGGCCCGTTGGCGCCGTCGCCCTTGACCGGCATCGAGCCCCTGAGCAGACGCTCCAGTCGCTCCAGCAACTCCGGGAAGGTCACGCCCAGGCAGGCCTGCGCGAGCTTCAGTCCGCCACCGGCGCCGCAACCGCGGCAGTGGTAGTTGCCCTCTCCGAAGCGGTCGGTGTACTGAAAGCGGTCCGTTCCGCCGCACATCGGGCACGGCTGGTTCTTGCGGCTCAACACCTCCTCGGGAACGCCCAGCGCGATCAGCACGGGCGTCCACTGGCCATGCGCGCGTCGCTTGATGCGATCCACGCGCGCCTCGAACTCTTGCGGTTCCATGGTGGACCTCCTCGTTCGGGCTGCAGGACGCAGCGGACGCTGCTCACTGGCACGCCTCGCATTCGCCCGAACCCAGTGCGCACACCGGCGGCCGCGTGGAACGCAACTGCCGGCGACGCTTGCGGTAGAGCACGTAGTCGCGCGCAATGGCGTGCTCCCCGTCGCGCATCAGCGCGAGCTCCACCTGATCCTGGATGTCTTCCAGGTCGACCGGATGCTGTGGGGCATCGGGGCGTCGGCTCACGGCGTGCACGACCTGCTCGGTGAAGCGCTGCACCTTCTCGCGCTCGGCCGGCATCAGCTCGTTGCCGCCGGCGTGCCGGGGCTCGCCATGGGCATCGCGCAGGAATGCCGCGGCGATCGCGCGTTCGATCCGAGTGCGGTCGAAGGCGACGATCGATCCGTCGCGGCGGCGCACCGTCAGGACAAGCTCATGGGTTTCAATCATGGTGAACTCCTAAGTGGGCCGCCTCAGAACGAGAGCGGCTGCGTGAAGAGGCACCCGGCGCGCTGTGCATGCGCGATCGGGTGTTGCTCAAATGACCTGGCGGGCACGTAGACGCCGCCAAGCGGGCGTCCGCGCCCGTCGAGGCGCGCGATCTCCAGGCCGCCGGGGTGGGTGAGCACCCGGTAGGCGAGCCTTTCGGCGCCGTGGATCACGAAGCGCCGACCGGGCTGGCCGGTGCGCACCTCGCTTTCCTTGACCAGATCCACGATCTCGTCTTCCGGCAACACCAGCACGTGGGCCGATCTGGCGGAAGCGTCATGCGACTCGATCTGCATCGTTTCCTCCTTCAAGAATCGTTCGTCGGGCAGCCCGAAGCGCCTCAAAGCGGCTGCCTGCTGGGCGCGCAGCTCACGGGGATGGGCGTCCGGCCTTTGCTCGATTCGCTGGATTGCTGCCGGGTCAGGCCGGGCACCAGCTGCCCGTTCCTTCCGCGAGGGAAGGGAACGTCTCGTCGAGCAACAGCTCGCGTGTGCCGGCTTCGCGGCCAGACACACGCGAGATGTCGTCGCGAGGGCGAACCATTCGAGGCCGGTGGCTCGAACGGTTCGCCTTGCTCACCTGTCGAAGAGATCCGACTGCCGGTCGTTGGCGCCGCGCTGGCGTGCAAGCGACTCATGCAGCCATGCCGCCAGGAGCGGCCGCATGTCGTCCTGCAGGCGCCGGTAGATGGCGCCGAAATCGGGCGCATTGCCGGTCACCAGCTTCACGCAGTTCTTGAAGGAGAACGGCCGGTCCTCCAGCTCGGGCTCCGTGAAGATCCAGCGCAACGTCTCTTCCTTGCGCTCCAGGCTGGCACTCGCCCGTGCGAGGTAGCGGCACTGGTCCAGCAGCACGAAGTGCAGGTAGACGATCTCTGCGGTCATCCACTGCGGTTCGTGCGTGCTGTACACGCGACGCAGGATCTCGACCTTGTCGCTCGGATCGGCGCTGCGGTCCAGCAGGATGCGCCGATAGGTGAGCGCCAGCGCGATGAGGAATCCGGACGTGCAGCCCGGATATCGGTCGGCCTCGTTCGCCATCAGCTCGCGCGCGATGGCTTCCTTTTGCGTGCGGGTCGGATTGATCGCCGACAGCTGCTGGTACGCCGTGCGCTCGTCGTCAAAGACCTCGCCGCCGAAGATGTCGTCCTCGTCGTCCCAGGCCGGTGGCGCCACCGCATCGATCAGCGTCTCGCTGCGCTCCAGAAAGTCCTGAGCCAGGTGGAGGAGGTCGGTCTCGCTGAAAGGTGCAACGTTGCTCGTCGGCTCCAACCGGGTGGCCCAGTCGTTGGACGTCCCGACGGGCTCGGCGTCCCACCACGACGGGTTTGACCGCTCCGAAAACAGGGCGCTGCGCGCCGCGCAGGCCGCATGTGGGCTCATGCTTCACCTCCGGGAATGGCGGAGGCGACGCGCCCATGGGGGCGGTGGCCCCCGATGGGTTGGGAATGACCGGCGCTTGCCGGTCGCTCAAGATCGCTGGCTTCGATGTCGCGGCTTGCCGCGTGGGACGGCGTGCCAGCTGCCGTCGCCGACATCGGCGCTCATGAGTGCGCCGATGCGTCACAGGTGATCTGAAGAAGCGACGCGGCTGCGTGTCGCAGCGGCACCGCTCCTGTGGTCGCTCGCTTGGCCGTGGCCGGACGCCAGCTGGTCCGTGCACGAGAAGGTAGCGAGCGGTCCGCTGCGCGTCAACGGTACGCGCTTGCAGAACCGCCTCGCTTTGAAGGGTGGTTCCGTGTGGCCCAAGCGATGCCCGACGTTGCACCATGGGCCGCCGGTACCGGGAGCAGCCCATGGAGATCAACGTCTCGTTTACCCAGTTCTACGCCACCGAGCTGCAGGCCGCGTTCGAGCGTTCCGGTCGACCCGACGAGGCCTTCTTCGCCCGCTGCGCCTCGGTGCCCGGCATCAACGCGAAGTACTACGCGCGCATTGGCAGCCACGACGCCAGCACGCTGGCTCGGATCGAAGGCGCGCGCGACATCGAGGACTGCGCGTTCAGCCACCCGAAGATCAAGAGCCACTTTGTCCGCTACTACAGCTACACGGCACTGAACCTGCACTTCATGGAGGTGCACGCCCGGTCGCACGAGAAGCTGCGGGACCACCCCGAGCTGATCGCACAAGCCGAGGAGATGGTGGCCGAGTCCATCCGTGCGGCCGACAGGGAAGTCGATGGCCTCATTGACCAGGCGCTGAAGGTCATGGCCGACAACGGGGTGAACCAGTCGGTCCGCTACGGTACCGGCCCGCTGCTCGTGCCGGCCGAGGTCGTCTCGCCCCACTGCGGGACCTACCTCACGTTGCTGATGAAGGCGGACCGCCTGTTCGGCCTGCTGGAGTACCAACGACTGCGGGGCCTCATTACCAACACGGACTGCGACAAGGAGTTCGCCCGTGTCGATCGGCTGCTCAAGGCAGTGCAGCGGACGGCCCTACGGTTGGCGAGCGGGCTGCGACGACGGCTGAACGTGCCGCCCGGACAGGACAGTGCGTCGGGTGGCAACGGCGAAATTGGCTGCGGCGAGCCTCTCGATGAACACGGGGCCGAACGCCTTGCCACGAACGCAAGCCTCGACGCCTGAGTGACGCGCAGAAGGCACGATCGAGTTCACGTTCGTCGAAGCGCTCCAAGCCAGACCTCTGCGGCGGTATCGCCGTGACTGATCCGCAGACTTCGCTGCTGAGATCTCTCAGGAAAAGCTCGCGTACCACGCGACATAGAAGGTGCACAAGAGCGAGGCGATGCCCCACGCGGATTCCCCCAGGTGGCGCCGCCAGCGACCTACTTTCGGCGAGCCGCGCCACGCAGTGATGGGTGCACGAAGACTCTCCACCGGGGAGGCACCCCGTTCGCACGGGGCGGTTGGAGTGGGCGACGGCCATGCGGGGGTGTAGGGCGCCCGGTTGTCGGCACATTGCCTCAGTTCGCGAGCGAGACTGGCGGCCTCGTGCGGCGCGAGTGCGCGAATGGAGGTTAGAAGTTCCGATTCAACGACATGGTGTCGTGCCAGTATGGCGCGGACTTCCCTGGCAGGTGCGGCCTCGTTGTTCACGGCTTGAGTCCTTCACACGGTGAGGGACCATCGTGCCGGGCGTTGCTCGCAGCTGCGCCACGAAAAAGTGCTGCGTTCGCGGGCCGCGTTGCGGCCAGAAGGACCGGGGTTCGCGAGGAAGCCTTCTGCGGCTGTCTGTTCTCGGATTCGCAGCAACGTGAGCGGCGTCTTTCCCTCTTTTTCGTATTAGCACAGCTCACAACCCCGACGATCCCCCCGAGACGGGGATGTGAAACGCTTCGATACAAGGGCAAGCTCCGCCCCGCTGCTTCCCGGGCGGACTTTCAATGGGGGAGCATCAAGAAACACAAGAGGGGCCTCATTGCGGGCCCTTTGGGGGGGCTCTCGGGATGTCACCTGATCGGTCAATGCAGTTGCTCGCGCAGCTGCTATGGAAAGCTGTTGTTATCGCCGCGCCGCTGTTGTTGGCGCTGTTGCTGGTAGGGGTGCTTGTCAGCATCTTTCAGGTGGTGACACAAATCCAGGAAATGTCCCTCACCTTCATACCTAAGCTGATCGTCGCGGTAGTTGTACTGGTCGTCTTCGGGCCCTGGATGCTGGGCCAGCTCATGGCCTACAGCACTGCGCTCATCGACGGCATTCCACATTCGCTTTGAGTCGGCTGACGCGCGATGAGCCTGAGGTTCGACGAGGCCTGGATGATTGCGACCTTGCTGCTGTGGGTGCGGCTTGGGGTGTTGTTCTTCGTGAGCCCAATTGTGTCGGCCGCCCGCGTGCCAGCCACGGTGGTCGTGCTCTTCACACTTGCGCTGTCGGGCCTGCTCGCCATGACTTTCCAGTCATGTGCCGTGCCGTCCCCCGGTGGCTTGGGCTTTGCCGTCGCCGTGTTTGGCGAGGTATTCGTCGGCGCGCTCTTGGGTTTTGCGCTGCAGTGCGCGTTTGCTGCATTTTCAATGGCTGGGCAACTGCTGGATGTTCAGATGGGGTTCGGCATGGGTGCCATCTTCGACCCTGTCACCCGCTCCAACACGCCGGTGCTGGGATCGTTGCTGTCACTATTCGCTGTGGCCCTGTTCTTTGCGGTCGACGGCCACCATGCCTTCGTTCGCGGCATTGCATTCTCCGTTACGTCGCTACCACCGGGTAGCGCGCCGCGTGGCGCTTCGCTCACGGATGTACTCCGGCCGGTCGGCGCCATGTTCACATCCGCAGTGGCAGTCATCGGGCCTGTGCTCTTCTTGCTGCTGCTAGTCGAGTTGGTGGCAATGATCGCGTCGCGGGTGCTGCCACAGATGAACGTGTTCTTCGTCGCCATTCCCGCGAAGATTCTGCTCGGCCTAGCCGCGCTGGCTACGTCCTCTGCATTCATCGGTCCCGTGATGGCGAGGGCGTACGTGGAGATCTTCCGCTTCTGGGATGGGGCTTTGCGATGAGCCGAGAGCAGGATGTGGACCGCAACGAGAAGGCCACGCCTTACAAGCTCGAGGAAGCGAGGAAACGTGGTTCCGTGCCGCGCAGCGCAGACTCTCTGTCATTCGGTGTTGTGGTGACCCTGGTCATCGCGCTTTTCGCGCTGGGAGTGCCCGCACTGAATGCTCTGGCAGCGCTCCTGGCTCGCGGGCTCAACACGTCTGCCACCCATGCCGCCGATATTCAAGGCGCGATGCGTCTCATTGGCGCGGGGCTACACGATGCCTTGCAGGTCATCGCTCGGCTGCTGTTCGGGCTGATCGTGGTAGTGGTGGGCTTGCAGATCCTTCAGCATGGGCCCGTGCTCAGCACCCAGCCGCTGAAGCCCGATTTCAGCCGTCTCAATCCGGTGATGGGCTTCAAGCGCCTTCTTTCCGTGAAGCTGCTCTATGAAGCGTTCAAGAGCGTGGCGAAGTTGGCAGTGCTAGTAATCGTGGGATGGCTCGCGATCTCTGTGATGTGGCGGGGCGCAAGTCGCTTTCATGCGTTGCCGACCAAAACATTCCTGATCTCGCTGGTCCAGTCCGCCGGCGGCCTGGCGGCCAAGCTGTGTGCAGTGCTGGCACTGTTCGCCCTGGTGGACTTGCTGTTCGTTCGCTGGGACTACCTGCGATCCTTGCGCATGAGCCGGCGCGAGATCGAGGATGAACACAAGCACCGCGACGGGGATCCCCGTATCAAGGCGCGGCTGCGCGAGCTTCGTCATGAGTTCTTGAAGCGCACGCGTGCCGTGACCAAGGTGTCCCAGGCCGATGTGCTCATCACTAACCCGACACGGATCGCCGTCGCACTGCGCTACCGGCACGGCGAGTCGCCCGCCCCCCAAGTACTGGCCAAGGGAGCCGGCGGCTTGGCGCGCCGCATGCGAGACATCGCCTACCGGTCAAGGGTGCCCATTGTGCACAGCCCGGCGCTGGCTCGTGCATTGTTTAAGGAGGTGGAACAGCAGGCCTACGTGTCTGAGCGATGGTATCCGCAGGTCGCCAAAATTCTCGTGTGGGTGCAGGCGACCAAGGCGGCGCGCACTCAAGGTTTCCAGTCAGGAGTGCAGGGATGAACGCCTTGCGGCGCGCTTTGGGTCCGCAGGCCGATGTGCTCCTCGTCGGACTGGTGGTCGGCATTCTCACGGTGCTATTCGCACCCGTGCCGGCTTGGCTGCTCGACATGCTGATCCTCGTGAACCTGAGCTTCGCGCTGATGCTGCTGTTGCTCACGTTCTACATGCAACGGCCGGTGGAGTTCTCAACCTTTCCATCTCTGTTGCTGATGGCCACGCTGTTTCGACTGGCGCTGAACGTGGCCGCCACCCGGCTGATCCTCACAGACGCCGACGCTGGGAGGGTCATCGAGGCAGTGGGCTCCTATGTCGTCGGCGGCAACTACGTCATCGGACTCATCGTCTTCCTGATCCTCGTGGTGGTGCAATATGTGGTTGTCACGAGCGGTGCGCAGCGGGTTTCGGAAGTGGCCGCGCGATTCACGCTGGACAGCATGCCCGGCCAGCAGATGAGCATAGATGCCGACCTGAACATGGGCTTCATCGACCAGGCGGAGGCGCAGCGCCGCCGCAAGGTGCTGGAAAAGCAGGCGGGCTTCTACGGCGCGATGGATGGGGCCAGCAAATTTGTCAAGGGAGATGCGATCGCCGGCATCGTCATTCTGCTCATCAACATCATCGGTGGTCTGGTCATCGGCGTGATGCAGGGGGGCATGGGCTGGGATGAGGCGCTCCACACGTACACCCTGCTTACTGTGGGCGACGGCATCGTGACACAGATCCCGGCACTGGTGATCGCGGTGGGTACCGGCATCATCGTCACGCGTTCGGCTTCCGATTCGAACCTCAGCGCCGAGGTCGTACGGCAGCTCACGTCCTTTCCGAAGGTTATCTGGTTGGTCCTTGCGGCCATCGTAAGCTTGGCCTTGCTGCCCGGAGTCCCGATGGTGCCGGTGACGGTGGTCGCAGCGCTGCTCGTGGTGCTCGGCAGCTTCGCCCAACTGCAGGCGGGGCAGGCGCCGGCCACCGAAGAAGCTGAATCCACCGCAGCGGCGCAGGATAAGGCCGATCCCATCATCGCAAAGATCGACCCGATCGACGTGCGGATTGCAACGAGACTGGCCGACTGGGCAGGAGGCGAGCAGTCGGTGCTGCTGCAACGCGTGTCGGCATTCCGAACGCAGTTCACGAACGAGCTCGGCCTGGCACTTCCGCCGGTGCGCTTTGTGGCGGATCCCAACTTGTCGGGGTACGCGTACGAAATCGGGATCTATGGCATCACGTGCGGGCGAGGCCAGGTCATGCCCGAGCGCACGCTGGCCATCCATCCCGCCGGCGACACGAAGCAGGTCACGGGCATCGAGACGCGGGAGCCTACGTACGGCCTGCCGGCAGTCTGGATCGAGCACACGGAGCACGAGCGTGCCCGCCGGGGTCGCTACACCTTGGTCGATGCGCCGACTGTATTCATCACCCATCTGAGCGAAACGCTCCGACAGCACTGCGCCAGTCTCGTGACGCGGGCCGAAGCGGATAAGTTGCTCAACCGCGTGCGGGAGTCTCAGCCGGGGCTTGTGGAGGAAGTTGTGCCATCGCTGCTGAGCGTCGTTGACATCCAGAAGGTGTTGCAGAACCTGTTGCGCGAGAAGGTGGGTCTGCGACATGTGGATGCCATTCTCGAGACCCTCGCTGACGTGGCCCGCACGACGAAGGATGCCGCGTTGCTCACGGAGGCCGTGCGACAGCGTCTGGGCGCTGCCATCTGCCAGCAACTCATGGGCGACGGACAGACGCTGCAGGTGCTGACGCTGGACCCGGTGTTGGAGCAGAGGCTGCGTGCCAGCATCAGCGAAGGCAACTTCGCCATGGACCCCAAGCTGGCCGAGCAAGTGCTGACGCGCCTCGTAGGTCAAGCCGAACAAATGATGCGCAGCAACCTGCTTCCCGTGGTGCTTTGTGCGCCGGATTTGCGTCGTCATGTCCGCAGCCTCACCGAGCGCGCGCTACCTCACATGCGCGTGCTGTCCGTCACAGAAGTGCCAAGCAGCATTCCGCTGAAGGCCTTCGGTAGCGTCACCGTTCCGTCTCTTCCCGCATAAACAGGTTCCGATGAAAACCATCGAGATTGCGGCCATCGGCCTACAGCAAGACAGTGAGCGACTGCGTGTGGTGAGCCATAACGTGGCCAACCTCGCCACGCCCGGATACAAGCGGCAGGTGGCCGTGCACACCCCTTTCGCCGATACCGTGAATGCCGTGCAGAGTGGTTACACCGCTACGGATGTCAGCGCTGGCAAGCTGCGCACGACCGGCAATCATCTGGATGTGGCGCTCAGCGAACGGGAGTTCCTGTTGGTGCAAGCGGCAGCCGGTTCGATGGCCCTGTCGAAAGGCGGCAGCTTGCACATTGACGGACAGGGCCGCCTCGTGACGGCCGGCGGCCATGCCGTGCAAGGTTTGAACGGGGAGATCGTTGCCCCGGTCACGGCTCAGGACGTTCGCATCGATGTAGGCGGTGCGGTCTATGCCGACAACAGACGGGTGGGGGCGCTGCAGGTCATCAAGCTCCCAAGCCACGCGCGAATTGCCCCGTTGGGCGATGGCCTCTTCGCGTTTCAAAGCAGTGATGTCGTGCCCGTTGCGACTCCGGCGCTTCAGCCCGGCCGGTTGGAAGCCTCCAATGTCGCGCCGACGCAGGAGATGGTGCAGGTGATGATGGCCTCTCGACACGCCGAGTCGATGGCTCGGCTGATTCAAGGTGCTGATGAGGCGCTCGAAAAGACTATTCGAAAACTAGGGGAGTTGTCATGAATGATGCGCTCTATATCGCGGCTACTGGCATGCAGTCTCAGCAGACCCAGTTGAACGTGATCGCGAACAATGTTGCCAACGTGAACACGTCGGGCTTCAAGCGCTCAAGTGTGAACTTTCACGACCTGGTTCAAAGAGAGACCTCGTTAATAGACGGTGCGGACAAACCCACTCATCCGCTGGCCGGTGCGGGGGTAGGCATTGCCACGGTGGCACGGCAGTTCGCAGGCGGCGATCTAAAGCGTACCGATAATCCGCTCGATCTAGCGATCCAGGGCAATGGATTCCTCGAGGTGCTGTTGCCGGATGGCAGCACCGCCTACACCCGAGGTGGCAGCCTGCATGTCGACGCTGACAGCCTACTAGCCACAGCCGATGGCTACGTGCTGAAGCAGCGTATCCAGGTTCCTTCGGACGCGAAGGTGCTCACCATTGCCACGGATGGCCAAGTGACGGCCCATGACGGGAAGTCTCGTGAGTGGAGCCTGGGTCGAATCGACCTGGTGACGTTCACCGATTCCGCAGCGTTGGCGCCCATGGGCAGCAGCACTTACCGTGCGCCGGCGGAAGCGGGTGATCCGCTGGTGGCCGCACCAGGCGAGGGCGGGGCTGGCCGGTTACTGCAGGGTCATCTCGAGGCTTCCAACGTGAACTTGGTTGATGAGATGGTGCAACTCATGGTTGCGCAACGCGCATATGAAATGAGTGCAAAGGTAATCCAGGCAGCGGACGAGATCGCCGGGCTGGCGAACAACCTGCGCAGATGATGTACAGCTCGGTTGTTTCGGCCCTCACTTTGTGCCTGACGTTCGTAACACCTACAGCTCACGGCCGGCCCGTGCAGCGCGATGGCGAGCAGACCGTTACCGCGGACGAGGTTTGCGCCAACGCCAAGCGCTTGGTGGGCGATGCCGTGTCGGGGCGGGAACTGAACGTCCGCCTCACGTGCGCGCGGTTGACCCCTCTTCGTCTGCCGAAGGGCCCGGTGACCTGGGAGCTGCTTGGGAGCCAGCCTCCGCTGGTTTCGGGGGCGTCGCGGCTCGCGTTGCGCGTGAGCGTCGCGGGCCGCTCTTCGCTGACCGGCTTGCCTGTCACGCTGAGGGTGAGTTCCGACGCGTGGGTTGTGCAGCGCGATCTCGCAGAGGGAGAGGTACTCAGACCAAACGACGTTCGGCGTAGCGAAGTGGAGTGGCCAGTCGGCGTCGCGCCGGTGCCGACGACTCCCGCGCCGCCGGTGGGCAGGTTACGGCGGGCCCTCAGGGCAGGCGATCCTGTGCTGCCCGCATCTCTGTTGCTGGGAGACGAGAGGCTTCAGGGCGATGTCGTGACCGTCGAGATGCGTTCCCACACCGTGACTCTGGAGGTGCCGGCGGTGCTGATGGCGGATGCGCGCGTGGGCCAGCCAGCTCGGGCTCAACTCAAGGGGAGGCGAGTCACCGTTGAAGGTCGCTTGGTGGACGCGGGCACTCTGGTGGTGACTCCTTAGCTATGAAACGACAAGCTCTGACGTTCATGTTGTGTGCCGCCGCGAGCGTGCAGATTCATGCGCAATCATCTACGCCGCGCGAAAGTCTTTACTCCGAGGGTGAGTTTGAGGCGCTGACATCTGACCGCCGTCAGCACAAAGTCGGCGATCTGGTGTCGGTCATCATCTTCGAGAACTCGAGTGCCAGCAGTTCTGCAGATACGGGTGCCAACCGCGACTCGTCGGTCGGTCTCACGGTGGTTGATCCGAGCATCAGTCGCTCTGCGGCTTTGTCCACTTCCAGCGATTTCGTGGGCGGCGGCCGGACACAGCGCGCTGGCAAAGTGCTGGCGCAGCTCACCGTGGCGGTGCGCGAAATCGCGCCTAACCACGACTTGATCGTGGCCGGCGAACAGACGCTGGAGATCAATGGGGAACGGCAGGTGATCCGGCTGGAAGGGCGGGTTCGCCCGCGCGACATCTCCGAGCTCAATACCGTGCTGTCAACCCGGGTGGCCGACGCCAAGATTTCGTTCACCGGCGATGGCGTGGTGGGTGATCGACAGAGCCCTGGCTGGTGGCAGTGGTTCCTGGGTCTGTTCGGATTCTGATGATGAAGCTGCGAAGTCTTGCTGCGTGGCTTTTCGCCAGCGTTGTAAGCACGGCCGTGCTCGCACAGCCCGTGCGAATAAAGGACTTGGGCAGGGTGAGCTCATGGCGCGAAAGCGGCCTCGTCGGCTACGGATTGGTTACCGGGCTGGCGGGCACGGGCGATTCACCGCGCAGCAAGGCGACCCGCCAGTCGTTGGCCAACATACTTTCGCGCTTCGACCTGACCATCGCCAGCGAAGACATCCAAAGCCGGAACGTGGCGGCGGTGATGATCACTGCGAACCTGTCAGTCTTTGCCCGTTCCGGTGACACGATCGACGTGACGGTCACGTCGATCGGTGATGCGCGCAGTCTCGCCGGCGGCAGTTTGCTCATGACGCCGCTGAAGGGCCCTGACGGAAAGGTGCATGCGCTAGCGCAAGGGCCGCTTACGGTGGGCGGTTACCGGTACGACGCCAACAACAATCAGGTACAGAAGAACCATCCGACGGTGGGACTGATCAGCGGTGGTGGCGTGGTCGAGTCGGCGCCGAGCGGCGCGCGGCCGCCGATTGACAGCATGACGTTCGTGCTGCACGACCCTGACTACACCACTGCGGGCCGCATTGCGGACGCGATCAATGCATTGGTCGGGCCGCAGATCGCTGAAGTGCGCGATGCCGCAGGCATCGAAATCCGTGTCCCGCCGGAGGTGCGCACCCAAGTGCCGGCATTCATACGGCGTCTGGAAGCACTGTCGGTCCAACCTGATCGTCGGGCCCGCGTGGTGGTCAATGAGCGCACCGGTACGGTTGTTACTGGTGGCGATGTGCGTATAGCCCAGGTGGCGGTGTCGCACGGAGATCTCAAGGTCACGGTAGCCGCCGAGACGACCGTGTCGCAGCCGCTGCTGGTGCGTCAGACGGGCGCAGAGGTGCGCACCGAGGTCGTCACCAACAGCAAGCTCTCGGTGGACGAGCCGGCCAGCTCGGGCTTCGTGCCTGCGGGCAGCACTACCGTGGCGGATCTTGTGCAGGCATTGGTGGCGCTGAAGACCAATACCCGAGATGTCATTGCGATTCTTCAAGCGATCAAGGCGGCGGGCGCGCTCCACGCCGATCTGATCGTCCAGTAACGAGCAATAGGAGGAGATTCATGAACCTCATTGAGCCGGCCACCTTGGCGCTGGTCTCCAAGGCCCTCGACGCCGCCAGTTTGCGCCACGCCGTCCATGCGCACAACATCGCCAACGCGAATACGCAGGGCTTCAAGCCGGTCCAGGTTCAGTTCGAGGAGCACATGGCGCACGTGCGCGATGCCCTGTTGCGCGGCGATCAGGTTGAAGCGGGTGATCTGCAGGGTGTAGCGCCCACGCTAACACCGGCGGCCTACGGCACCATGGTGGAGCTCGACTATGAAGTGGCGGCTCTGTCGCAGAACAGCTTGCAGTACCAAGCCCTCATCAAGGCACTAGACCGGCAGATCGGAATGATGTCACTCGCCGTTTCGGATGGAAGACGGTGATGGACTATCGCGCCGTCTTTCAGATCAGTGCGGCCGGTATGGGCATGGAGAAGCAGCGCCTGGAAGTGGCTGCACTCAATCTCGCCAATATGCATAGCAGCGCTCCCGCAGGCACCGAGGGATATAGGCCGCTGCGCGTTGTGGCGCGTGCACAGCCTGCAGACTTCTCCAGCCTCATGGAATCGCAAGCAGCCGGCAGTGGATTGCCTCTGCCCGAAGTGAGCATCGTCCCAAGCGGGGTCGCGCCCCGCTTGGTTCACGCCCCCGGCCATCCGCACGCCGATGCTGCTGGGCAGGTGAGCTATCCCGGGGTCGATCAGACGGCCGAGATGATCACGGTTATGACGGCCCTTCGCGCGTATGAGGCTAACGTGGCAGCTGTCGGCTTTGCCCGAGCCATGGCGGCTCGCGCACTCGATATCGGAGGGCAGGGATGAATCCGCCGATTGCTGCGCTGGAGCAGATCGCGTCAACCGGTTCCGCCACGGCGGGGCAGTCGGTATCGACTCAGCAGGTCACACCATTCGGGCAATGGTTCACTCAGGAACTCGATGCCCTCAACACCCAACTTGTCAACGCCGACCGCAGCGTGCAGCAGTTGGCCGCTGGCGCTTCGGCAAACCTGCACGACACGATGCTCCAACTGGAACAGGCGCGCCTGTCATTTCAGCTAGCGATCCAGGTGCGAAGCCGCGTCCTGGAGGCTTACCAAGAGATCATGAGAATGCAGGTGTAGCCCATGTCCGAGTTGTTCGTGTTTCTTCGCGAATTGCCGGGGCGCCGCAAGGCAGCGCTCGCGGCCGGTTGCTTGGCCGTGGTGGCGATGGTTGCCGCGTTTGGCTGGTGGGTCATGCGTGCGCCTTACGGCGTCCTGTTTTCGGACCTTTCGGAGCAGGACGCGGCCGCCGTCGTCCGCGAGCTTGACAAGCTGAAGGTGCCATACCAGTTCGGTCCCAACGCCACCACCGTACTGGTGCCTGAGGCTTCGGTGCACAAGACGCGCCTGGCGCTAATGAGCCGTCAGTTGCCGTTGAACGGCGCGGTTGGATTTGAGCTGTTTAATAACGCCGAGTTTGGCGTAAGCGACTTCGTACAGAAGGTCAATTACCTCCGCGCCCTTCAGGGGGAGCTGACTCGGACCATTGCGTCGATCGAGCAGGTTCAGACGGCGCGGGTGCACTTGGCGCTGCCGGAGCAGGGGCTTTTTCGCAAGGACTTGGCCAAGGCGAAGGCCTCGGTCACCGTGGTGACCCGCGCTGGTCAGTCTCTTACGGCAGCGCAGGTAGTGGGGATTCAGCGTTTGGTTGGGGCATCTGTGCCCGAAGTGCTCGCTGAGGATGTGACCGTGCTCGACCAGCACGGCGTAACGCTGTCTCGTCCAGCCGGCGGCGAGGGAGGCAATGTGTTCGCCGGTGGAGGCCACTTCGACTCCAAGGTGGAACTTGAGGCGCATCTCACCCACAAGGCGATGCAGGTGCTGGACCGCATGTTCGGCAAGGGCCAGTCGCTTGTGACCGTAGACGTCGTGCTGAAGCACGAGCAGACTCGGGTGACCACCGAGGAGGTTCTTCCGGTCCCCGGCCTGCCGAAAGATCAGGCACCGGTCGGGGTCGTGGTGCGCGAGCGTACCGTCACGCGCGATGCCGCTACGGAAGGTACGCGCTCGGCTGGGGGATCCACCTCTCAGGAAACAGACTACGCGATCGGCAAGCGCGTCGAGCAAGTGATCTCGCCGAGTGGAACCGTGGCGCGCCTCAACGTGGCGGTGGTGCTGAAGCACGGTGGCAGCGACGATGAGCTCGTGCGCGTCAGGGAGCTAGTGGGTGCTGCAGTCGGCGCTCAACCGGCACGAGGCGATGTCGTTGCAGTGCAATCGCTGGCCGCCCCGGAGCGAAACGAAACAACCCCGGTGGCCGCGCCAGGCTCTCATCAGCTGGTCGAGGCTCCAAGCGTGGTCCCGGCAACACCTAACCGGTCGTCCACGGCAGTGGCCGTGATCGCGATGGCGTTGACTCTGGTCCTGGGAGGGGTGGTGCTGGTAGCGCGGAGCAGGCGAGCACCTCGGCGTCAACCCGCGCCGACCGCACCGTCACCTCGACGACTCACAGAGAGTGAGCGCCAGGCGGTGCTCGACTCGGTGCAGCAGTGGCTTGCCGTGCAGGAGCCCAGGCATGGTGCCTGAAAGCGTGTCCATGCAGCAAAAGCGCCGCGCGGCGCTCACCTTGCATGCGCTCGATGCAGGTGATCGTGCATGGATCCTCGAACGCATTCCGGTTCCACAGCGTGTCGAACTGCAATCCTTGCTCGACGAGTTGATGACGCTCGGCATTCCGGACGATCCCGATCTGCTATGCGGGGTATTGGCGGCACGCGCGCCAGCCGAGTGCATCGGCGAACTGCCCAGCGAATCGTTTGACGCGACCGCCTGGGCCGACACTTTGGCCCACGAGCCTATGGGTGTCGTGCGAGGGTGCCTCGCCAGCCTGCAGAGGCTCGAGCGGGACGACGTCCTGCGCCGGCTTCCAGTTCACGTTCAAGCCGAAGTGAGCCTGCCTGAGTCAGGCGACGCTGCACCGGCTCTGCGCACCGCCGTGGCCCGTGTTATCGCGCGTCGCGCTGACAGCAGTGAGGGTACCTGAGCCATGGAACGCAATGGCCTGGTCAAGCAGCAGTTGCTGCGTATCAGCGAAGTGCATCGGCCATCGCATGCGCCAGCGCGCCCGCCTGCCACCGTGGCTGCGCGACTCTCTCCTAGAACGCCGGTCGTAGAAGCCAAGACAGAACGCAAGGAGCCTCCGGTGGCAGAAGTCCCAGATGCTGCTGCCATCGAGCGCATCAAGGAGATGGCGCGGCTCGAGGGGCTCGCACAAGGACGCAAGCAGGGACAGCAGGAGGCTGCGGAGGCGGTACGTGACAAACTCGCTTCCCTACAGGCGGTGCTGCTGTCCGTAGAAGCGGCTTGGCAGACTGAACGTGTCCGCATTGAAACCTTGCTGGGCGATTTCGCATTTGTCGCTGTCAATCGGCTGCTGGGGGACTGTCTGCGAGAGCCCGAGGCGGCGGTCGCAGCCGTTCGCGCGACGTTGGCGGATTGCGACATCACCCAAGTGCTGACAGTCGAGGTGCATCCTCGCGATGTGGGTCCTGTCACTACGGCGCTGAGGGGGGACGACGACGCGTCGGCGGCGAGTATGGTCCGTATTGTTGCGAGTGAGGCCGTGGACGTCGGCGGTTGCCGCATCTGCACCCAGGGTGGGGCCTTGGATGCGAGGCTCGAAGTGCAACTCGCCCAGCTGCGGGAGCGGCTGGATGCGGAGCGGACTGAGTGAAGAGAGCCGCCCAACTTGCCAATATCGCCCGCAGTTTCCCCGTGCGGCGCTGGACGGGGCGCGTCACGCATGTGCAGGCGGTTGGCGTGGAAGCGTTGGGGCCGAAGACCGCGCTTGGCGAGCTTTGCCAGATCGACGTGGGTGACGGCCGCGTGGCCCAGGCTGAAGTCGTTGCATTGCGTGATGGCCGGGTGACGCTGATGCCCTACGGCGACACCAAGGGCCTAACCGTCGGTGCCGAGGTCGTCGCCCTGGGCGAACAACCGTCTCTGCCGGTGGGCCAGGCATGGCTAGGGCGCGTTGTGGACGCGTTTGGCGTCCCTCTCGACGGCGGTGAGGGCCTGCGTGCTGAGAAGCGGGTGCCACTGCGCGCCGCACCAATGAACCCGCTGCAACGGGCACCCATCACCGAGGTGCTTGCAACCGGGGTGCGCGTCATCGATGGCCTGCTGCCGCTGGGTCGAGGCCAGCGCATGGGAATCTTTGCCGGGAGCGGCATGGGCAAGAGCTCCCTGATGGGCATGCTGGCGCGTAATGTGCAGGCCGAGGTCAACGTGGTCGCGCTCATCGGAGAGCGCGGACGTGAGGTTCAGGAGTTTTTGGCGCACAACCTGTCGCCCGAGGCACTGAAGCGAACCGTGGTGATTGTCGCCACGTCTGATCAGCCGGCGGTGGTACGGGCCCGCGCGGCCTACGCCGCCACCGCGATCGCCGAATACTTTCGCGATTTAGGTCGGCACGTCTTCCTGCTGATGGATTCGGTGACGCGCTTCGCCATGGCCCGACGTGAAATAGATCTTGCGGCCGGTCAACCACCCACAGCGCGGGGCTATACGCCGTCCGTCTTCGCGGAGATTCCCGCGTTGTGCGAACGCTGCGGCAGCGTACAAAACGCCGGTTCCATCAGCGCTATGTATACGGTGCTCGTCGAGGGGGACGACCATAGCGAACCGATTGCGGACACCCTGCGCGCGACGCTGGACGGCCACATCGTGCTAAGCCGCGAGCTTGCGAATGAAGGTCACTACCCGGCCATCGATGTGCTGCGCAGCGTCAGCCGGCTGGAGCGGCAGCTGACGGAACCGTCGCAGTTTGCCCTTGTGCACCGACTGCGCGGATTGGTTGCTGTCCATCACCGGCACCGCGAGATGGTCGACATGGGTCTGTACAAACCGGGCACGAATGCCGAGCTCGACGCCGCGCTCGCACGCTGGCCTGCCATCACCGGGTTTTTGCGCCAGAGCATCACTGAAACATCGGCCCGCGAGCGGACGTTCGAGCAGATGGAGGCATCTCTGGATTGCGGTGCGGGAGTGCGTTCATGAGCCGGCCGCCGACAGCGCGTTGGCTGCGCGTGGCATTGCGGGCCTCCGAGTTTCGCGTGCTGCTTGGTGCCGGTGAGCTTGCGCAGGCGACGGTCAAAGCGGAGCAGGCCAATGCAGCGCTCGGTGCGAGTCGCGATGCCACTGCGCAGGGCCAGGCGTTGTGGCGAACGCAGCGGGCCCTTGCATGTTTTCACGCCGACGACGACTCGCGTGCCAGGCAGTTCCAGTGGTCCTTGGCGGTGAACGAGGCACATTGCGAGGCGGTGGTCCAGAAGGCAGCTGATCAGTTTGCAGGCGTGCAACAAGCCTTGGTCCAAGAAATGGCTGAGAAGCAAGCGCTGCAGGCCGCGCTGGAGCGGGCGCGCGAGCATCACCAGGTGCTATTAACGCAGCAAGCCCAACGGGAGTCAGACGAGGCGTGGCGGCTGCGCCCAGGGGAGGCGGGATGAAGATCGCGGACGATGCGATGCATGCGCGGGGCGCCACGGTGGCGCCCGGATCGGGTGCCGAAGAAGGCCGGCGCCGGATTGCAGAACTGGAGCGAAGTTGGCTTGCGAGTTGGTCGAGTGCCACGCGAGCGCCATCGCAGGAGACAGGAGAGGCCCCGAGACAGCGTGCAGTGTTGCGCGCTGACGCTGCCGCGTTTGCTCGACATACCGAGCTGGGCAATGCTTTCACCTGTGCCAAGGCTGCATCTTCGGCGTGCGGGGGTCAAAGAGTGTCGGGGCCAAATCCAGCCGCCGTGGGATGGTCGCATTTGGCCGTGTCGCGGATCGGCACACGCCCCGGTCATCACTCTCCTGATGCTCTGCCAACCTCGAGCAGTGCAGCAGCCCTGTCCTGTGGCCTGACCTCTGACAGGAGTGAGGGGCGCGAGGGGGTGATGCGAATCGCGACCGTAGGAAGCGAAGCTTCCCCGTCATTCCCGTTCCACAACGCTGCTGCATCGACCCTGATCGAAAGCAGCCCCGGAACCCATGCCCCTCTCGCAAGGCAGGAACGCAACCCGCTTCCGTCCCGAACGTTGCTGCAGGTCGCACTTACCGATTCGACCGCGCAAGTCTCGGTGCGCGATCCCTCGTTGAGCGAGCGGGGTGCGCTGGTCACAAGCAGTGCCATTGCCGCACAACTGCTCGGAGCGAACGTGCGAAACGTTCGCGTCTATGTCAATGGCGTGCTGGGCGAGTACAGCGCGCAGCCACCATCGACGCGCTTGTCCAACGAAGTTCAAGACGTCGGTACGCCCTCACAACCGCCATTCCCCTCGGAGCGCAAGTAGCCCATGGCCACCAACGCAATCGCCGCCAGTCCCATCAACATCCAGGACTTCCTGCGCATCCTCGTGGCGCAGCTCAACAACCAGGATTCACTGAAGCCGCTGGACAACGAACAGTTCGTGACCCAGCTCGCCCAGTTCACCTCCCTGCAGCAGACGCAGAACCTCAATGACAAGCTCGAGAACCTGCTGTCCATCCAGGGGGCGATGCAGTCGGTCGGCCTGCTCGGCCGCACCGTGGACGTCAACGGCGAGTCGGGCATGGTGACGGGCAAGGTGACTGCGCTCAACTTTGTTGCAGGAGAACCGCGGCTCACCTTGACCCTGTCTTCAGGCGATGTTCTCGCCGACGTGAGCCTGGGCAAGCTGGCTTCTGTGCGCTGAGGGAGGACGCATGCTGGATCAGATCTCGATTGGCATGTCTGGCCTGCAGAGTTTCTCGAAAGGTCTGAAGGTCATCAGCAACAACATCGCGAACCTCAACACGCCCGGATTCAAGTCGTCGGACTTGCCGTTCGCCAATCTGTTCTACCAGGGGGGAACTGCAAATCCGTGGTCCGGGGGCACGGGTCAACTCGGCACGGGCGTCACCACCCTGTCGGCGTTCATCAATTTCAAGCCTGGTGACACGCGCCAGACCGGCAATGCGCTCGACCTCAGCATCGATGGCGAAGGGTTCTTCGTGACGCGCAATCCGAAGGATGGAACGCTGACATACTCGCGCGCCGGTCAGTTCGAGTTCGATGCCGAGGGCATGCTTGTCTCGCGAGCCACCGGTCGGCAAGTCATGGGGTATGGCGCAGATGGCAGTTTCGTTCCCATATCGCTGAGTGGTATGCGGGTCAATCCTCCCAAGGCCACGACGGAGGTCAAGTTCACCGGGAACCTGTCGAGCTCGGTAAGTGACTTCACAGTGGATGCGGTCAAGGTCATCGACGCTGTCGGCGGGGTGCACTTGGTCAAGGTGGTCTTGAAAGGCAAGGAGAACGAGCCTGGTACGTGGAGTGTCACGGTGGTCGACGGCACCAGCGAGTTCCCTGCCGGAGAGCTCCAGTTCGTGGACGGCACCCCCGCTGCGGGATCGAGCCGTCTCAACTTCAGCTACGCGTCATCCGGCGTGGCGGCTTTCGACGTTGCCCTCGACTTCTCAGGGGAGGTCACATCGTTTGCTGCCGGCACCCTGTCCACCTTGGCACTATCGAAGGCGGACGGTCTGGAAGCCGGCACGCTGACTCAGGTGACCTTCGATGCCGAAGGCAACGTGACCTTTCAGTATTCGAATGGCCACAAGGCTACAGGTTCGCAGCTGGCACTCGCCGCCTTCGAATCGAAGAGCGAACTTGATCAGCTGGCCGCCGGTGAGTTTTCCATTGCGGATGCTGAACGGGCGCGCACAGGCCGCGCCGGCTCCCAAGGTTTGGGCAAGATTGTGTCGAACCAAATTGAGGTTTCGAACGTCGATCTTTCCAGCGAGTTCAGCAACCTGATCGTCATGCAGCGTGGCTACCAGGCCTCATCGCGTGTTGTCAGTACGGCGAACGAGATGCTGGAGGAACTGTTCGATATGAAAGGCCGCCGGTGAAGCGACCCTGGTGGATTCCGGCGAGCGCGTTGAGACGGGTGGAAGGGGCGCTCAACGGCGTGATACAGACCTGGGCCAAGGATTGGGGAATCGCCTTCCCGCCGCCCGGCGTCGCGAAGGTTGCGCGCAGTCCGGTCGCGCCCCCCGACACGGCGTTGATCATCAGCGGCAAAGGCGACGATCATGGCGTTTGGCTCGGCGAGCGCGAGGCGTTGACGCGAGCCGTTGTCGATCTCTTGTTCGGCCCGTCGGCAGCTGACTCCCGCCTTGCGTGTGAACTGGCCGCATCGGCCGTCAACGCGCTGCGGACAGGTATTGAGCAGTGCCTCGTCCAGACGTCGGGCACTGCAGCACCCGCGGCGCATCATGACAATCGACTGGGTCATGCGGGTGCGAGTTATCACTGTCAACTCGGCACGCACGAACTGCAAGTCAACATGACATGCACGTCGCTCTTGCTGCAGGGGTGGATCGCCCGGCCGGCCTTGAAGCCGTTGCCCGCCTGGGCCGCCGAAAGTGCCTTGGCTCACCTGCCCGTGTCACTCACGGTGGAGCTGGGTGATACCGAGGTTTCGGTGGGGGACCTCTCTGCCCTGGTGCCTGGCGATGTCATCCTGGTGAGCCAGCGCGCGGAAGAGCCGATTGCTGTCAAGCCAGATGACACCGAACTGCAACTGGCCGCTTTCTTGGGGCGTGACGAGTCTCAGCGCGCGGTTCAATTTGTTTCCACTCCCACGAGAGCACGAGCATGAAGAACGATCTGCCGGAAGTTGCCAACACGATGCATCCGGTTGAGCTGACACGGCTGGAAACGATGTCGTCATCGCAGCCCGTTTCCTCACAACTTCGACTGGCCGCGCTGGCCGGCGTGAAAGCGAAGGTGCGCGTGGTTGCGGGCCATGCCACAACGACGGTCGGAGAGATTCTCAATTTGCGCGAGGGTGCAGTTCTGCAGCTCGACACTGAGTTGAACCAACCCTTTGACATCGTCGTCAATGACACCGTCATTGCGCGTGGTGAACTGGTAGCGGTCGGCGATCACTTTGGCGTGTGCGTCTCGCAGGTTCAGCCGGCGGCCAAGAAGTGACTCGGCGCTTCATTAGACGCGCCCGCACACCTGGTCTTGCGGCGATGCTGTTGCTGGCGCCGCTGCTGTCGTTGGGTGAGACCGCGGCCTCTGCGATCCCATACCGCGTTGCGACATCTGAGCCTGCTGCACCCACGGCAACGCAATGGCTTGGCGTCGGCGCCGCTTGCGCAGTGTTGTTGTTTGTACTGGTGATGGCCGTGCGGCGAGGTGCGTGGCCTTTACGCGTGGGGGAATCGAAGCGGCAACGCTTGCGCGTCGTTGAGCGGCTGCCGGTGGCTGGCAGTGGCACTCAGCTCTTGGTAGTGGAGTACGAACAGCGGCGTCTGCTTCTCGCCGTCGCGGCTGGGCATGCCTGCTGCCTGCGCGATGATCCGATGGCGGAGGGGCCCAGATCAGGGTTGCCAGAGGGTGGCTGCGCATGAGTGCGTCCCGTCCAAGATCAGCGGTCTGGTGCTGGGCCGCCCAATGGGTGGCAGTCATGCTCCTGGCCTTTGGTTGCGTCGCTGCGGCCGCCGCCACGGCGCCGGCAACTGTGGCCGACCTGCCGATCCAATGGGTCGAAAGATCGGCGGGGTCCGCCGAGATGTCGTCTGCCATGCGGGTCTTCCTCGCGCTGACAGCGCTGAGTTTCATCCCGGCGGCTCTCATCTGCATGACATCGTTCGTACGGATCGTCATCGTGCTGTCGATGCTGAGGCACGCGATCGGCTTGATGGAGACGCCCCCGAACATGGTGGTCATCACCCTTGCACTCTTTCTCACACTGTTCTCCATGCAGCCCGTCATAGAGAAAGTGAACTCGGAAGGCCTGCAACCCTATCTGAACGGACGTTCCAAGCTCGGTGATGCGTTAGGCAGGAGCAAGGAGCCCATCAAGGAATTCATGGTCCGGCAAACGCGTGAACAGGATTTGATGCTGATGATCGACGTGGCTGGCGCCAAGCGACCCACATCCATGGACGACATAGGCATGCTGCACCTCATCCCGGCCTACATGCTGTCGGAGCTCCGTGCCGCGTTCCAGATCGGCTTCGTGATCTTCTTGCCCTTCCTGCTGGTCGACCTCATAGTTGCAAGCGTGCTCATGGCGCTCGGCATGATGATGGTGCCCCCGTCGACCGTCGCTGTGCCGCTGAAGCTGCTGCTGTTCGTGCTGATTGACGGCTGGCACATCGTCGCCAGGGCGCTGCTAGGCTCAATCCACTAAGACAGCTCCGGCCGCATGCCGAGGATTGCGCCCGAGCGCCTCGCGACACTCTGGGATCGCTGGGTAACCAGCCGCTCGCCAGTGGACAAGGCCGATCTGGTAGATGCCTACACTGGCTACGTCCGCGTCGTGGCTGCCCAATGCTACGCAGGCCGTATCAGCCAGGAGCTCGAGTTCCGGGATTACATGCAGTTTGGCATGGTCGGCCTGCTCGAGGCGCTTGACCGCTTCGATCCGGGCGCCGGTGTCAAGTTCGAGACGTTCGCGGGCCACCGAGTGCGAGGTGCAATCCTCAACGGCGTTGAGAACCTGAGCGAGGTCCAGAAGCAGGCGATGGTGCGCCACCGGGTGCTGCGCGAACGCACGGCTTCGTTGTCGGCGCCGCAGAGTGACGCCAGAGCATCGGCACTGGAGCGGCTTGCGGAGGTCGCGATTGGTCTCGCGTTGGGTTTTGCGCTGGAAGAGTCCGGGTCGTACCTTCCGGAAACGGAACCGTCTTCTCCAGACAATGCCTATAGCCGCCTCGAATGGCGCCAGCTGCAGGAGCGCTTGGCCACGGCCGTGCAGGCGCTCACCGAGCAGGAGCGATTTGTGATCCGGCGCCACTACTATCAACAGCAGCCGTTTGACATGATCGCGGCGACCATGGGCTTGACGAAGGGAAGGGTCTCACAGATTCACCGCTCGGCCCTGCTGCATTTGAAGGAGGCTCAGAAGCGCCATGCCGGGTTCAAAATGGAGGCGTAGCGCCAAGAGGGAAGGGTCGCCATGACCACCATTGATCCGCTCGGCGCGCTTTCACGCGCGCTTGCCACGCTACGGCAGACACTTCGCCATCCAGCGGGCGCATCGAGGGCGCATGGGCCTTGTTCCACCGGTTCGAAGGCCTTGGGGCAGGACCGCCGCACAGATCCACAGCGGTCGCCCTTGACCTTGTTGGCTCCGCAACTGGCAGCCCTCCAAGCGGACGACCCGATGCGCAAGCGGAAGGCGCTGCGCCTTTTCATCGAGGCCGTGCTGCTGGAGGAACTGGGGCAAGAGCTGGCTCTCGACGGGAAATTCCAAGGGATTGTCGATCGCTTATTGGAAGCCATTGAGGCTGACGAGTCCATGAGCGGCATAGTGGATGAGGCAAGCGTCGAATTGCTAGGGCATCGCTGACTCCAGAACCAGGAGCGGCGCTCCAGCAACTTGCGCTGCCTTGCGGCGTGGCATCGCGTCGCTGGATTCCGAATCCCATTGCGGGACTGAGATCGGCCACACGCGCCGGTGGCGCTGGCTGGATGAAGGCGTACTTCACTTCGCTGCCTTGGCGAAGTACGCCGTCGCTTTTCCGAGAATGTCGCGCTCCATCATCACCCGCACCAGCTCGGCGCGCAGCCGGGCGATCGGGTTAGCTGTCCGCGCTCGTGAGCTGCCTTGCCGATGGCCCTTGACCGAGTTGAACGAGGTCTGGTCGACTACGCCCAGCGTCCTGGCTGCCACCGCAATGCTCCGGCCACCATCGACCGGGCGTACCGCCTCCTGCTTGAACTCCAACGTGTAGTGCGCCCTGGGCGCCTCTGTCGGTTTCGTCATTTCCGTTCCTCCTTGCTGACATTGCGTCACTCAGCACGGGAGACGGTTTCTGGGGGCAAGGTCATGTTGTGAGAATCAAGACTCCATTCACGGCGGTCGAAATCAACACTTCCACGCCCAACAGCTTCGCATCGACACTCAACTTGGAACACTTCGTTGCCCAAGCAAGATGTCCTCCAAGTTCCTTCTTCGACATGGTGAAGAAGAAACCGGCGAGCATGGTATACGCCAACGCCGAGCGGACCACAGGCCAACCCCACAATGAACTCAGCGAGATGAGGAAGAACACGAACGACATCAACCCAATCAAAAGTCGAGCGACATAAGACATGCCGCGAAGCGTTCGTGCCTGCAACTTGCGGAAGTTAAATGTCACGGCTTCGGATCCGTCAACCCAAACCAGCCGTACCGTTCGCCTGCGTCCACCAAGCTCGCATTGGCCGAAGCTGCGCCGGCATAGGCCCCCGCCACGTCCGCAAAGCTCCACATCCCCGGTGCAACTCCCATCATCTGATGACTGATGGTCGCCGAACGAATGGGCTGGAACAGCGCTGGCACATCGGCAACACGCTCTAGCGTGGACGCATTCGTTGCGAATCGCACGCCGTTGAACCCCTTGCCAGTGGCGAGATCCACGCCTGCGTCGACAGCACTAACGGCTCTAACCACTGGATCGGGGGCTCCCATTTTCGTAGCGATCAGCTCAGCGGCGCTACCAGGAAGGTATGCGTCGGAATCTTGCCTCCCAACAAAGACAGCTTGGTAGAAGTTCGAAGCATTCAGACCGAAACCGGTCGTGCCCTTTGCAATCAGCCCAACGCCACCAGTGATAGCAGCCACTCCGCCCCACTTTGTCAATGTGGTGGGGTCGGGCACGGCAAGCGCGCCACCGCCTAGGACAACCAGTGCCCCGCCCTGAAGCGTGGTGAGGCCGTTTCCTAGCATGCCAAGAGTGGCCTTTGTTGCTTCCCAATAGTTGACTGATCCGTTGGCCGCTGCCGTTGACGGTGCTCCGTAGGGGAACAACTGCGACGCTGGATTGTGCAGTCTGCTATTGAAGCTCGGACCATCGAGCGACAAATCGCCCGAGAAGTCGATCACCGCCGTACCTTGCGGTGAAGCTTGCGCTCGGGCAGCCAGGCGCGCCCTATCTATGTTAAGCGCCGTCCGTCCGAGCGACGCGGCGTCGCCGTAGGCTGCCACTTCATCGGGCACGAAGTAGTTGCGTCCGGCTTCGATGTTGCTGCTGCTCAGTCCATTGGCTCGCATGAAGTTGCCGATAGCCTGCGGGTCGCTTCTGCCCACGATGCGCGAGATGCTGTCGCCCGCGCGTGCCCGGTAGGCAGAGCCAGCAACACTGGTTTCAGTAGCCATGCGATACGCACGCTCAGAAGCTCGGAAGTCGCTGTTGGCCGCCGAAGCTTCGGCCATTCGCCGAGTTTGGACGGCATCGCTCGTTTCGATCCACTGCGCCTCACGTACTGCATCGGCGTTCTGTTGCGTGATCTCGCCCCGGCGGAAGTCCTCCTGAGCTTTCTGCCGTGCCAGCTCCTGCTGACTCGACCCGCTGCTGGCTGCATCTGCGATGGAGCTGCCCAACGCATTGCCAAAGGCGTCCGCTGCTATGGAGGCGAAATCAAGCTTGCCCTTGTTGTAGACCGCCATGCGGATACCTTGCGTCACCGTCCCGCTGATGATGCCCGCTGTGGTTCGCGCCGCGACATCCCCCTGACCAGCGACGGCTCGCCCGAGTGTTGATCCACCAAACGCACCGGTGAGGCGGGCGCTAAGAGGGGCAGCCATTGCTGACACTGCGACCGCCCGCCAGTTGAACTGTTCCTGAAGCCCGGTCGCGACAGCGATACGCTGTGTGAGCACGTTGCTGGTGGCCGCGCGTGCAGCCAGGGCGGCGCCTTTACTCGCTTCTGCCAGCTTAGAGAAGGCACCCATTTGGCCCATTCCAACAGTAACCCCAGAACCAATCGCAGCAAGCCCGACCTGCTTCCAGCTGAACTTGTCCTGCATCCCCGCGGCTATGGCAACACCTTGACTGACGATCGAGCCGACCGCGCCACCAATGGCCGCTGCCCCGATGGCGGCCGCTGTCCCGAGGGTCGTAGTACCTGCAAACACTGCTGTGCCGGCCGCAAAGACACCTCCGCTGGCGCTGGCGCCGAGTGCTACTGCGGCCGCGCCGGCAGTCACTACCGTCGCCACTACCGCGACGACGATGATAAGCAGTTGTCCAATGCCGCCACATCCACCGTCTTGTGCCGGCGGGGGCGGCAGAACGACGTCGGGATTGGTGTTCTCGATAATGGAACTGGGGTCATACACCTTGTAGGTGGTCGCCGTATTGCTCGAGCGCGTGACTGTCGGGATGCGGATCACCATGCCAGCGACTAGCGTTTCATCGTCCGGAATGGCGTTGGCCTCGCCAATTACGTACCAGAGGCTCGGATCGCCGTAAAAGCTTTGAGCCAACGCGCGGAGGGTTTCGCCCTCCTGCACGATGTGCTCCGTGCCGGCGCCCTTGGCGACTTGAACTGTCGATGGATTCAGGGCATCTGTGAAGGTGGACGAAGCCTGAGTCCGCCAGACCCCCACATACCAACCGAGCGAGTAGTCCGACCGGAAGGAATTGACCTTGGTAAAGGTGCCGATCTCCTGATCATTGGCGAAGAGCAGGCGCTGCTGTGTCCATGACTCGACAAAGTCCGTTCCCATAATCTCAGGCTTCACCGTGGACACGGTTGCGCCCGAGGCAACGTGCGAACCTGCCGTAGGGTCATACGTTGAGGTGAACGCATGATTCCCAATGGCTTGGCCAGCGTCGTTGCGCACCTTGCTGACGACATGACCCGCTGAATCAGTGACGAGGTACTGCTTATTGGAGCCGCTGGTGCTTGAACTCTGGACAAGGTGGCCGTTGACGTCGTATTCAGATGTGGTGGTATTGGGTGTTGCTGTGACGCCGTTGACGCTTCCAGTGACAGTTGCGGTCTTCTGCAGATAGCCATCCATCTGCAGGTACGTGTACTTGTAGTTCAACAAGCTCGAAAATGTCACCGACGTGGGGCTATTAACCCGGTACGAGGTGACATCCATCGATTTGAGATTTCCCTGTGCGTCGTAGCTGTTGCTCACGCGCGAGGTCTGGAGCCAAGAGTCGCTCCCGGTGGCTGTGATGGAGTCCGCAGTTCTAATGGTGCGGCCATCGCTGTCAAAGTCGGTTTGTGAGACAAGTATGCGATCCGGTGCTGTATTGGTGGCGTAAGAGAAGCTGTCGACTGCAGCGCCATTCGCCCAGGTCCACTCCTGCATAAAGCCGTCTGCGGCAGAGTAGACGTACTTTCGATGGGCACGTCGTGTTTCTTCAACGGAGCCGACATAAGTAGATGCTACCGATGCTTCGGTCACGCGTCCTGCAACGTCATATTCGTAGTAGACAGACCGCCGCGTTAATGATCCGGTTCTGCCGTCATTGGCGAATTCCTTGTAGTGCCGAGTACGGGACCCATCCTTGTCATAAGAGAAATAGTCGCCCGTGACCTTCAACGAGCCGAGTGTTGCGTTTGTGCTCTTGGCAGATAAGACTCGGTTCATGGAGTCATACGTGTAGCTGATGTCCACGGTGTCGCGGCGCGACGTCGAGTAAGTTAACTCTGGTGCAGAAAGGGCAGCGTCCTTGAACAAAGACGATCCGTGTACACGATTCCTATTACCATTCGCGTCGTAGTCAAAGTTCAGTTCGTACACCGGGATGCTTGTGGAGTCGTCAAACGAATCAGTGACCCGTTGAACCCGGCCCAACTCGTCGTAATTAATCGAGACATCGCGATATAGAGTGGGTGCGGATGACGAGGTTTTCTTAACAGCGAAGCGGTCTACCGTCTTATTTCCGTCGCGGTCATAGTCGTAGGTGCTGACCGTTCTATTCCACACATCTTCGACAGTGCGGATGCTTCCATCTTCGTAGTACTCGTATCGAATGTCCTGCCCACGGTTACTGAACTGGCGTATCAGCTCGCCAGCATTGTTGTAAGTGAACTGAGTTGTGGCGCCTCCGATGTCCACCTTTTCCTCAAGGCGGCCAGTTGCGCTGTAATGCCACTCTGTCACCTGCCCCAGCGCATCAATTTCACGTGCCTTCTGACCGGCCGCGTTGTAGTCATACTGGATCGTCTTGACTGGGTTTGAAGACTTTACGAGACGCCCAGCTGTATCGTAGAAATACTTCTGCCTGATGCCATTCTTGCTGTCATCGTAGGCCGATGTCTCGGACGTCCTGTTGCCCAGCTGGTCGTAGGTGTAGATTCCGAGGGTATAACTGCCGTAATTGTAGTAGGAGTTGTATGAAGAGCTAAACCATAGACCCCCGCGGCCGATGACACTTTCGGAAGTTTTCCTTCCCGCTTTGTCGTAGAAGTATTGGTATATTCGCCAGTTTGACTCCCCAGCATTGTAGGTCGCGCTGTTACGTGCTGTCTCTAGTCCAAAAGCGTCATAGGCGTGGGAGACGATCCCTCCATCGGCATGCGTCTCGGTGAGAAGGAGCCCCGTTCGGCTATAGGTCGCTGTGTTGCTGTAACCCCGTGCGTCCGTCGTCCCGACGTTATGGCCCCACGAGTCGTAGTAGACCTTGGTTTCAGGTCTCCCCAGGTAAGAAGTTCCGTCGGATCGCCAGATGGTCGTCGTCGGTTTGATCTCCTGAATCAACTGGTTATTGACGTTGTAGCGATAGTTCGTGATCTGGTTGCTGATGGACGTATACGAACGAATGTTTCCGAAGGCGTCATAAGACTGGCGGACGTACTTGCTTGTCGCGCTGCCATCCAAATGAACTACGCCTGAGTCCGTTTGTTCGACGAGGTGACCCAGACGGTCGTACTTGTTTCTCGAATGGCGAACTGACTGCAGTGTGGTGGGAACTGTGTGGGGCCCCGAGTACTGCGAGTCTTTGAGGTTTCGCTCAGACGCGGTGATGACGCTCGTAACATTGTCCTGAAGATCGTAGAAATAGACCTTATCAACGCCACCTTCGCTGTTGGTGCGCCACAGCCGGCCCCCTGCGTCGTAGTCGTAGTAGGCTGTCTGCTCGCCATTGCGATATTTGGCGACGATTTCGCCGAAGTTGTTGTAATCGGCAGTCTCGCGAATCAGCAAAGGCGACTGACGTTCCCGATTTACATAAGTTTCGGTGGCCGTCTGTTGGCCAAGTGCGTCGTACTCGAATCTCTGGATCGAGTTGTACCAGTTGTTATCGATATCGGTAAACGGGGTCCACTGCCTGGCCACCTTGCCATGCGCGTCGTAGGCGAAAAACCGCTCCGCGCCAGTGGCATCCCGCGTCTTCACCACTCTACCGAGGGCATCGAAGGCCTGGTAGCTGACCCAGTCGGCGTCGCTGGGCACCAGCTGCGTCGGCGCCTCGGCCTCCGATCCAAGGGTGGCGAATCGTCGGGTGACGACGGCGTTCCCCAATGCGTCTCGCTGGTACTCGGTGACTCGCTTGTCGCCGTCCATGGTTCGGATAAGACGACCCAGCGCGTCATACTTGTTGAAGACCCTGTCACCCTCGGATGTGTAATGGCTCAGGTCGTCTGGTGAGGTGGTGTAGTGGAACGTCTTCGTGACGTTCCCAACCCCATCCAGCGTGTACCGATTAAGGATGTTGCCGGCGCGGCGCTGTGGTATCCCGTTCTCCACGGAATCGAGCAAAACATTCAGGAATCCGTCGGCGACAACCATGCCTCGACGGTCGTACTCCGTGAATTGACGACGATCGTGACCCCAATCGCTGTCGGCAGACGGCCCACTTTGCGCGGGTGTCGTCCAGATATCCGAAGTAGGGTGTACGGCGAGGGCGTACGCAGTGGAGTACTGGTCTTCACCGAAAGCATTCTTCTCATACGCAGTGACAAAGCCTTCCGCGTCACGCTTGCGCACCAGGTCACCCTTCAGGTCGTATGCAAAGTGCGTTATCGCCGTACGCCCGGAGCCAGCCGCCCGATCGAGCAGAACGGATGAACTGGTGACGTTGCCGTACACGTTGTATGAGAACGTCGTGTCACGCTGCCACCACCCACTCTGGTTGGTGACGCTGTCGTAGCTCCAGACGTTGCCGAGATCGATCTTCTTGGCTTCGCGCCCTAGTTTGTCGAAGCGCGTCGATACCTCACGCGACCTGCCGATGCCCGAGGCCGCCGCCGCGAGGCTGTCGAGCGACTGTGCGGTCACGCCAAAGCCATCAGCGAATGACAGTTCTGCGTCAAGACGGGTGAAGTTTTCGTATTCTCCAACGGTCGAGGAGTATTCGTGTCGGGTGACGCCGTGGCCCGCGTCCACCTCTGTCAGCACGCGCCCCAGCTTGTCGTAGGTCTTGTAGCTTAAGTTGCCTCCCACGTCTCTGTTAACGACAGCTTGGCCGAAGACGTCGTACACCGTATGGGTGTACAAGGAAACGAGGGGCTCCTCTTCCGTGCCAGGCAACCAGCGTCCCACGAGATGTACGGAAGGGTTGTCGCGGGAGCGGTCGTAAACGCGAACTGGTTCGTAGATGACACCGGTCTGCTGTCCCACTGCATCGTAGGTGTAGCGCGTGGTGCGCTGCTCAGGCAGGCCATAGGCTTCCGTGCGGCTGACAAGATTGCCGTGAGCGTCATAGGCCAGGCGCGTCTCGATGTTTGTCTCCTTGGAGGCTATGGTGTAGCCATCCAGGAGCGTTGCCGTGCTGATGTAAGGGGAGAACTCACTGGTCAGCCGCCCCGCCTTGTCGTAGCGGTATGTGAAAGTCGCCCAGTTCTTATTGGTGTATGAGGTCTTGTTGCCCAGGTTGTCGTAAGTAAACCTCTCCGCGTAACCTTCCCCATCCCGCTTCTCTATCAGTCGGCCGTTGAGGTCATAGAAGTAGTCGACCGTTCTGTCTTGTGCGGTGTCCTTGGTGGTACGGCTCGCTAAATCGCCAATGTCGGCGACTGGAGGCAGGTCTTGAAGTGCTATCGGGGTGCTGTAGGCAACGGTCTTTGCGAGATCCCCGGTGCTGTTGTACTGGCGTTCTGTGACCGTAAAAAGCTTGTTTCCATCGCCATGAGATGCCACGGCCGTGGCGATGTGAACGACCCGGCCTGCCAAGTCACGTGTATAGACGGTTTCCCGCGCGCTAAACGCGGTCGTTGGCAGCAACGCACGTACATCACCGGGTGAGGTGGCGTCGTTTACCCTCGCAGGGTCGATCGGCATGTCATATGCAATCGTTCGCGCCACATTGCCGTGCGTGTCGTAGACCTTCTCCACGACACCGCCAAGCGCGTCGATCGTGTAGCGCTCAAACCCTGCTGAGTCGTAAACCACTCGCGTGCTGCGATCGAAGCTCGTTTGGTGGGAGGCGCTGGCGTAGTAGGTGCTGAGCGCCTCGTCGTCCACCGCGCCGGAATGCCGCTGACCGTAGCCGATGGTCTCCACCACCCTGCCGTGGGCGTCGTAGCGCTGACGGGTTACCGCTCCGGTGGCGTCCACCATATACGTCCGTCGGCCATCGCGGTCAAATGCATGGCGGGTGACACGGTCGGCCACGGTTTCGCCGAAATAGCTCTGGACGATGAAGGCATAGGAATTAGTCTGGCCTTCAATGGTTGGAGCCTTGCGGACGCGAACTTGCGCCGTCACGGCTTTGTCGGGCGCCTTGACGTTGCCCCACAACCGCTTGTAGTTGGCCAGCATCGTGCCGCCATACATTTCAGAGGCGTTACTGATCACACCCCCGGTTGGCACTACCGTGGCCAACTCGTTGCCGGCAGCGTCGAAGAACGCCACCTCGAGAGTCATGGTTGCCCGATGTGCGCCGGTGTAGATGGAGACGTCATAGCTGTTGCCCGCCGCCACCCCCATTGCTGGCGAGGCGAAGTACGCCGAGATTGGGGCAGTCCCGCCTTGGCGCATCCACAGTGTGGGATCGCCCGGGATGGCCCAAGTCGAGTTCAGGTTGGCGCCGCTCGTGAAATCGGTACTCGTCCCGTCGACCTGGAGGGTCCACCCGTTGCTCAAGCCTCCCTTGAGCAGTGAAGGCGAGTTGACCACCGGGTGCAGATCCAACGGGCTGGCGCTGGTCTGGCTCGCGGTGGCTTCTCCGGCATAGAGGTGGGTGGCGAACAGGTAGGAGTCGCCACTGCCCGCATCGGTGGGGGCCTTGCGCAATTGCAGGCGTGCGCTGACCGCTCCGGTCGGCGCGGTCACGAAGCCCCACAGCTTCTTGTAGCCCGCCAGGGTGGGCCCGCCCGCCAATTCGGCTGCGTTCGTGCTCACGCCACCCGACGGCTTGAGCGTGCTGATGCTCCTGCCCGCCGCATCGAAGAACACCACTTCGATGCTCGCAGTGGCTCGATGCGCTCCTGTGTAGGCAGAGAATTCGTACCGCTTTCCCGCAGTGACGCTGATGGGCGCGGTGGTGAGGTAAGACGACGTGGCCGCCGTACCGGCCTGGCGCAGCCACAAGGTCGGTTCGCCGGGCACCGCCCACGCTGCATTGAGATCGACGCCCGTGCTGAAACCGGTGGGGTCGCCATCTACCCCCATCGACGAATTGCTGACGGTGTTGCTGATGAACCCCCGGTTCAGCGCCGCCCCGTTCGGGTCGGCCGCCAGCGCATCCAGCACTCCCTTCGACACCGCACTCGCGTACTGCCTCGTGCCAATTACATGCCCGTGCGCGTCGTACTGCGTCTCGGTGGCTGCTCCCACTGCATCGATGGTTAGAACGGGCCGGTTCGCCGCGTTGTAGAAGATGCGCGTGTGCTGGTCGGAGCTTGTTTGATTGGCGACGTTGCCGTAGAAGGAGGTGAGCGACTCGTTGTCTACCGCGCCGGAGTAGGGCTTACCGTAGCGGATGGTCTCGACCACGTTGCCGTAAGCATCGTAGCGCTGACGCATGACCGCTCCGGTCGGGTCGACCGCATACGTGCGCCGGCCTTCTTGGTCGTAGGCGTAGCGGGTAATGCGGTCGGCCGGCACCTCGCCAAAGTAGCTCTGGGTGATGAACAGATAGGAATCGAGCTTGCCTTCGTAGGTCGGGCCTTTGCGCACCCGGATGCGGGCAGTGGCGGCGCCATCAGGTGCTTCGACGGTGCCCCACAACTGCTTGTAGCCGGCCAACTTGGTGCCACCCCATAGCTCGTTGACATTACTGGTGGCGCCGCCCGTCGGTATGACGGTGGTCAACTCATTTCCGGCCGCGTCGTAGAACGCCACCTCCAGGCTTGCTGTCGAACGGTGAGCGCCGGTATAGACGGATACGCTATAGCTCCGGCCCGCGATGACCGACGCAGCTTGTGACGACGCCAAGTAGGACGAGATGGGTGCGGTGCCGCCTTGACGTAGCCAAGGCGTGGCATCGCCGGCGATCGACCACGCGGAGTTGAGATTGACTCCGCTCGTGAAATCGGTGCTCGCTCCGTCTACTCCCTGGGTCCAGTCGCCCCACCTAGATAGGATGGGAAGCGAGTTGACCACCGGGTGCAGATCCAGCGGACTATCAGCGGTCTGGTTCTGGCTCGCTTCGCCCGTGTAGAGGTACATCACCTCCAAAGACGAATATGTTTCCCCGGCATCGGTCGGAGCCTTGCGCAATTGCATACGCGCGCTCGAGGCTCCGGTCGGCGCAGTGACAAAGCCCCATAGCTTCTTGTAGCCTGCCAGGGAACTTCCGCCCGTCATTCCGCCCGGCCTCTCTGAGGCGTTGGTGGTCACACCGCCGGACGGCGTGAACGTGCCGATCTTCTTGCCGGTCGCATCGAAGAACACCACCTCGATGCTGGCCGTGGCGTGCATGGCGCCTGTATAGGCGGAAAACTCGTATCGTTTTCCCGCTGTCACGCCGATAGGTGCGGTGGCCAGGTAGGACGAGCTGGCAGCAGTGCCGGACTGATTCAGCCGGAGTGTGGGTTGGCCCTGGAACCCAGCATCCATGTAGCTGTAGAAACCCGTGGGGTCACCGTCCACACCCATCGACGAGTTGCTGATGGTGTTGCTGATGAACCCGCGGTTCAGCGTCGCAGCGTTCGGGTCGGCCGCCAGTTCCTCAACGACGCCTTTCGGCGCCCCGTTCGCGTACTGCCTCGTGCTCGTTATCCGCCCAAACGCATCGTATTGCGTCTCAGTGACCGCCGATGTGGGGTCGATGGTGAGCACAGGGCGGTTCGCGGCGTCATAGACGATGAGCGTCCGCTGGTCGGCGCCCGTTCGGTTGGCCGCGTTGGCGTAAAACGCCGTGAGCGACTCGTCGTTTACTACACCGGCATAGTGCTGACCGTAGCGCACGGTCTCCACCACGTTTCCGCTATTGTCCTAGCGCTGATGTGTTACCGCTCCCGCGGGGTCGGTCGTGTACGTGCGTCGGCCGACACGGTCGTAGGCGTAGCGGGTGACGTGATCCGGTGGGGCCTCGCCGAAATAGCCTTGGACGATGAAGGCATAGGAATTTGTCTGGCCCTCATTGGTTGGAGCTTTGCGGACGCGAACTTGCGCCGTCACGGCTTTGTCGGGCGCTTTGACAGTGCCCCACAACCTCTTGTAGCGGGCCAGCATCGTGCCGCCAGACATTTCAGAGGCGTTGCTGATCACACCCCCGGTAGGCGCTACCGTGGCCAACTCGTTGCCGGCAACGTCGAAGAACGCCACCTCGAGGGTCATGGTTGCACGATGTGCGCCGGTGTAGATGGAGACGTCATAGCTGCCGCCCGCCGTCACCCCCACTGCGGGCGAGGCGAAGTACACCGAGATTGGGGCAGTCCCGCCTTGGCGCATCCACAGCGTGGGATCGCCCGGGATGGCCCAAGTCGAGTTCAGGTTGGCGCCGCTCGTGAAAT
>CBINKC010000005.1:0-76022 GCA_966251135.1 uncultured Burkholderiaceae bacterium | reverse complement strand
GGCCTGCTTCTCGGCCTCGATGTAGGGCAGCAGGTGGGCCACCGCCTGCTTCATCACGCGCGCTGACTTCACCACCTGCGGCAGGAACATCTTGCCGGCGCCGAAGAGGTCGCCCACGATGTTCATGCCCGACATCAGCGGGCCCTCGATCACGTGCAGCGGCCGGCCGCCCGCGGCCCGGATCTGCTGCCACACCTCTTCGGTGTCTTCGACGATGAAGTCCGTGATGCCGTGCACCAGCGCGTGCGACAGCCGCTCGGCCACGGGCTTGGCGCGCCACGCGAGCTTGGCGGTGTCGTCACGCGCCGCGCCCTTGGCATGCTCGGCCACTTCGACCAGCCGCTCGCCGGCGTCCTTGCGGCGGTTGAGGACCACGTCTTCCACGCGCTCGCGCAGTTCGCGATCGAGCTCGTCGTACACGCCGACCATGCCGGCGTTGACGATGCCCATGTCCATGCCGGCCTGGATGGCGTGGTAGAGGAACACGGTGTGAATCGCTTCGCGCACGGGCTCGTTGCCGCGGAAGCTGAAACTCACGTTGGACACGCCACCCGAGACCTTGGCGCCCGGGAGGTTGTGCTTGATCCAGCGCGTGGCCTCGATGAAATCGACCGCGTAGTTGTCGTGCTCCTCGATGCCGGTGGCGATCGCGAAGATGTTCGGGTCGAAGATGATGTCTTCGGGCGGGAAGCCGACCTCGTCGACCAGGATGCGGTAGGCGCGCTCGCAGATCTCGGTCTTGCGCGCATAGGTATCGGCCTGGCCTTTTTCATCGAACGCCATCACGACGGCCGCCGCGCCATAGCGCCGCACCAGCGTGGCCTGTCGCTTGAACGCCTCGACGCCTTCCTTGAGCGAGATGGAGTTGACGATGCCCTTGCCCTGGATGCACTTCAGGCCCGCCTCGATCACCTCCCACTTGGAGCTGTCGATCATGATCGGCACGCGCGCGATCTCGGGCTCGCCGGCGATCAGGTTGAGGAAGCGCACCATCGCGGCCTTGCTGTCGAGCATGGCCTCGTCCATGTTGATGTCGATGACCTGGGCGCCGTTTTCCACCTGCTGACGCGCCACCGCCAACGCCTGCTCGAACTCGCCGTTCAAGATGAGCTTGGCGAAGGCCTTGGAACCCGTGACGTTGGTGCGCTCGCCGATGTTGACGAAGAGCGTGCCCGCGCCGATGGTCACGGGCTCCAGGCCCGAGAGCCTCATGGGCGGCACGGAAGTGGGGGCGGCGGCAGTCTGCATGGCGGGCGGCGGGTCGTCGTCGGACGTGGGAGGGGCCGCGCAACTCACCGCGGCCCCGGAGGGTCGGTGAGCGCCGTTGGAGTCGAAAGCCCAAGCCTGGCGGCCCCGTAGGGAGGCCGTCGCAACGCTCCTTGGGCGTGGGCGGATTGTAGGGGCATCAAGTTCATGCCCATCCCGCCGAAATGAGCGTACGCGGGGGCATCTGCCGGCCCCGGCGACCGAACATGGAGATGATCCCGATCCCCCCCAACGTGCTGCGCGTCGGCCGACCGCTGCCGGTGTCGCTACGCGACGCCGCAGGCCACCTTCTGCTGCCCCGCGGCGCACTGGTGGCCGATGAGGCACAACGCGAGCAACTGATCGCGCGGGGCATCTATGTGGCGGTGGCCGACACCGAGCAGTTCCGACGGGCCCTTGCGGGCAAGGTCGACTCCATGGTCCGCAGCAACGCCCTGCTCGGGCAGATTGCACAGGCGCTGCCCGATGCCGAGGACTGCGCCCCCGAACGCCCGCAGCGGCTGGCCGATCCGGCCAATGCATGGAGCAGCATCGTGCTGCGCGCCAGCGCCCTGCTGCGCGACCCGCCCGGCGGGGAGTTCATGGCCCGGTTGGACCGGCTGGAACAGGACGCCCTGGATCTCCTGGCCGTCGATGCCGACGCGTCACTGCTCGCACTGATCCATGCCACGACCCATGAGCTGCATGGCTACAGCGCCCAGCATGCGGTGCTGGTGATGGTGGTATGCGAGCTGGCAGCGCGCCATCTCACCTGGCCGGCCGACTGGCGCCCGGCGCTGCGTCGCGCCGCGCTGTCCATGAACCTCGCGATGACCTCGCTGCAGGACCAGCTGGCACGGCAGGAATCGGCCGTCACGCCACGCCAGCGCGAGGTGATCGACGGGCACGCGCTGCGCGGAGCGCAGCAGATGCGCGAGCTGGGCGTGACCGATGAGCTGTGGCTGCAGGCCGTGGAGCACCACCACGCGTCGGTCCCCGGTCCGCTGGCCGATCTGCAGGCCTCGCTGCAGATCGCACGGCTGATCCAGCGCAGCGACATCTTCGCCGCTCGGTTGGCGCCGCGGCGACGGCGCGACCCGATGGCCGCCACGGCCGCCGCCAAGGCGGCCTACCTCGACGAGAACCGGCAGGCCGACGAGGCGGGCAGCGCGATCATCAAGGCCGTGGGCATCTACCCGCCGGGCAGCTTCGTGCGTCTGGCCAGCCACGAAGTGGGCGTGGTGCTGCGCCGCGGCCGGCGGGCCAACGAGCCGCTGGTGGCGAGCGTGGTCGGCCGCAGTGGCACGCCGCTGGGCGAACCCGTCTTGCGCAACACCCGCCAGCCGCCGCACGAAGTGACGGCCGGCGTGGCGCCGCACGACGTGAAGCTGCGGATCAACCTGCCGCGGCTGCTTGCGCTGATGTAGCGTCGCCGAGCAGCGAGGTGAACGCCGCGCCATGGACGCAGCGCGGCCGGTAACGCCCGACCCGCTCGGCGATCTGGGCGATGTGGGCTGGAGTCGTGCCGCAGCAGCCGCCCGCAATGTTGAGGAAACCCGACCGGGCGAACTCCTCGACCAGTGCGCCGGTGATCTCGGGCGTTTCGTCGAAGCCGGTCTCGCTCATCGGGTTGGGCAGACCCGCGTTGGGGTAGCAGCTGATGAACGTGTCGCCCGCCACCTTGGAAAGCTCCTCGATGTAGGGCCGCATCAGGGTCGCGCCGAGAGCGCAGTTCAGGCCCACGGCCAGCGGCCGCGCATGGCGCACGCTGTGCCAGAAGGCACTGACCGTCTGGCCCGAGAGGATGCGCCCGGAGGCATCGGTCACCGTGCCCGAGATGATGACGGGCAGGCGCTCTCCGGTGTCTTCCATCAGCTCATCCAGCGCGAAGATGGCCGCCTTGCAGTTCAGGGTGTCGAACACCGTCTCGACCAGGAACAGGTCGCAGCCACCTTCCAGCAGCCCGGCTGCCTGCTCGCGGTAGGCCGCGCGCAGCTCGTCGAACGTGACATTGCGCGCGCCCGGATCGTTGACGTCCGGGCTGATGCTGGCGGTGCGCGGCGTGGGGCCGAGCGCCCCGGCCGCGAACCGGGGCTTGTCAGCGGAGGTGTAGCGGTCACAGGCCTCGCGCGCCAGGCGTGCGCCGGCGACGTTCATCTCGTGCGCGAGCGTCGCGAGGCCGTAGTCCTCCTGTGCGACCGAGGTGGCGCCGAAGGTGTTGGTCTCGATGATGTCCGCACCGGCCGCGAGGTACTGTTCGTGGATCTCGCGGATCACGTCGGGCCGTGTGAACTGCAGCAGCTCGTTGTTGCCCTTGAGGTCCTTGGGGTGATCGCGGAAGCGCTCGCCGCGGTAGTCGGCCTCGCCGAGCTTGTAGCGCTGGATCATGGTCCCCATGGCGCCGTCGAGCACCGCGATACGTCGGGTCAGGATGTCGGGCAGCGCCTGGGCGCGCGTGTAGGCGGGAGGGTTCATGGCCACCATTCTAGGAAGCGCGCCCGGCCGGCCATCGCCATCCCTCGCGTTCAGCTCCCGCGGCGGCGCAGCGGGATCGGTTGCACGTTGCTGCTGGGCGGCGCAGCGCGCGATGCCTGCGCGCTCGACATGTCGGATTCGGCGAACAGCGAGGGCCGGAACGCCTTCTTCGCCGACTTGTCGTCCACGGCCCACAAGAGCAGCGCACGCGCCGACATGGGCCGCGCGAAGAGGTACCCCTGGAACTCGTCGCAGCCCAGCTGCAGCAGGATGTCACGTTGACGCAAGGTCTCGACACCCTCGGCAACGACCTTCAGGCCGATGGCGTGGGCGAGCTTGAGCACCGCATCGACGATGGCACGGGCGTCCTCGCTGGTCTCCAGGTCCATGGTGAAGCTGCGATCGATCTTCAGCTCCGTGGCCGGCAAGCGGCGCAGGTAGCTCAGGCTGGAGTAGCCGGTGCCGAAGTCGTCGATCGACAGGTGGATGCCGGCCTGGCCCAGCCGATCGAAGGTGCGATGCGTGACCTGCGTGTCTTCCATCGCCACCGACTCGGTGATCTCGCAGGTGAGCCGCTGCGGGTTCACGCCATAACGCCTGAGTGCGGTCTGAATGCGCTCCACAAGGTCGTTCTGGCGCATCTGGAACGCCGAGAGGTTGATCGCCACGCGCATCTTCAGCCCGCGCTCGCGCCAGACCTTGGCGGTGCGGCAAGCGTCCTCGATGACCCAGTTGCCCAGTGCACCGATCAGCCCGTGGCGTTCGGCCAGCGGCACGAAAACGTCGGGGCTGAGCGTTCCGCGCACCGGGTGGTGCCAGCGCAGCAGCGCCTCGGCCGCCGTGACCTTGCCGCTCTTGGCGTCGATCTTGGGCTGGTAGAACAGCTCCAGCTGCTGGTTCTCGATGGCCACGCGCAGGTCGCGCAGCAGCTCGTGCCGGTCGCGCAGGCTGTCTTCCATGCGCGGCTCGAAGAACATGTAGGTGCAGCCGCCGGCCTCCTTGGCCGCATGCATGGCGGCCTGGGCGCGCGATAGCAGCTTGGATGCACCACCGTCCTCGGGAAAGCAGGCGATGCCGATGGATGCAGCCAGCGTGACTTCCTGTTCCTCGCAGACCAGCGGGCCGGTCAGGCGCTCCAGCACCGCGCCCGCCGCGCGGCCGATGGCCTGGCGGTCAACCTGACCGTGCAGCATGAGGGCGAACTCATCGCCGCCCAGGCGTGCCACGTGGTGACCGTCGATCTTCGGCGGCGACACCAGTTGGCGAGCCTCGCCAGCCAGGCGCCGGGCCACCTCACGCAGCACGCTGTCGCCCAGCGCATGGCCGTAGGAGTCGTTGACGGTGCGAAACCCGTCCAGCCCGATGGCCAGCAGGGTCACTCGCTGCCCTTGCGCCTCGGCCTCCATGCCTGCCTTGCGCAAAGCCATTTCGATGCCCTGGCGACTCAGCAGCCCAGTGAGGGGATCGGCCAGCGGAGACCGCTGCAGATGAGCCTGCTTGAGCTGGTCGCCCAGCCTGCGACGCTGTCCCACCAGGTGGCGCTCCATGTAGCCGACCTGCGTCGTCAGGGCCGCCATGGCACCGGCGAGCGCGGCACACAGCATGTCGAGGCCGGGCTGCTGCTGCAGCGGAAGCGGTGCGGCAAACGCCAGCAGCGCCAGTGGCATGGCATGGGCGACGGCAGGGAAGACGGCCTCCCGTGCGATGCGGCGCACCGGCGCGTTGCGTCCGCGCCAGCGGCGCAGCATGAAGATGGTCTCGGCCTGCGCAAGCACGACTGCGGGCACCATGGCGCCAGGCAGCCACACGGGCACCTTCCATCCCATCTCATGCACCCACACGGCCATGGCAGCGAATAGCAACAGCGCGCCCACGCCGCCGCCGAACCAGCGATGCAGCGGCAAGGGCCGGCTGGCTGCGGCAAGCGTGGCTGCGCTGGCCGCGAGCGTGAGCACCCACGCCACTGCCGCGCCGAGAGGCGGCAGCCGCTCCTGGTCGCCCATGGCAGCGATGGCCGACAGGCCCGCAGCCCAGATGCAGGCACCGGTCAGGACGCTGCCGATGACCAGCCAGCTGTGGCGCAGCCGCGCATCGCCCCCGTCGGTGCGCTGCGCCGTGACGATGACACCCAGGGCCGCGATCCACAGCAGCCCCAACGCCACAGCTAGGCGCCAGCCGAGGACGACGGCACCGGACAACGTGAGGGAGCTGGCGTCGACGGTCATGGAAGGGAGAGGGAGCAAGACGTGTGCTGGTGCCAGTCTGCGCCGGCACGCGCCAACTGCACCGTGCAGATATGGCGTTTTGACTTACTTCGACCGAGAGGGCACCGACTTGAGGTGCGTGCAGGCCCGCAACCACCGGGGGGTACGTGCCATCAGTGCCGAAAGCCGATGGCGCGACGCTGCCGGACTTCCGGCTTCACGCCGTGCTCTGTCTCCAGCTGCGAGAGGAATTCGTCGGGATCGAATGAAATGCCGAGGATGTCCACCTGCCGCTTGACTGCGGCGAAGTCGCCCGGGGTGAGCTGGTCCAGCGAGGCCAGACGCTCGCGCTGCTCGTCGGTGAGCGCTTGCGGATCACCGTTCAGGGCTTCCATCACGAACATGCGCAGGCGCTGCTCGACCGTCAGCGGCCAAAAGCGGATCTTGAAGGTGAACCGCCGCAGGGCCGCCTCGTCGAGTTCGTCGAACAGGTTCGTGGTGCAGATGAAGACACCGGCAAAGCGCTCCATACCCTGCAGCATCTCGTTGACCTCGCTCACCTCGTAGTTGCGCTCGGCCATGCGGCGGCTGCGCAGGAAGCTGTCGGCCTCGTCGAGCAGCAGTACGGCATGCTCGGCCTCGGCCTCGGCAAACATGGCCGCCATGTTCTGCTCGGTCTCGCCGACGAACTTGCTGACGATGTCCGAGGCCTGGCGCACGAACAAGGGGCGCTGCATCTCGTGGGCAATGTGCTCGGCCAGTGCCGTCTTGCCAGTGCCCGGTGCGCCGTGAAAACACAGCGTGCCGGCGCCGCGGCGGCGCAGGGCCTCGATGATGCGGGGCACCGGGAATCTCGATTCGGCGTTGACGAGATCCAGGTCGTAGGACGTGACCACGGGCCGCGGCCTGCATCCGGCGAAGGCCGTGCCCAGCGCCTTGTCGGCGTTGCCGATCTGCCGCTCGATGAGGGCCTCCACCTCGCTGGCATCGCCGGCCAGACGGGCGAACTTGACCGCGGTGCGCAACTGCGCGGGTGTCAGGGCCTTGCGGGAGGCAAGCTTCGCGGCAAAGCCTGGGGACACCGGCACGCCCGACAGCGCCCGCGCCACGAGCAGCTCGCGCGCGCCCGGGGGCGGGCTCTTCAGCTCCAGGTGGTACTGGAAACGGCGACGAAACGCCGGGTCGATCTGCTCGATGCGGTTCGTGACCCAGATCACCGGCACCGGGTTGGTCTCGAGAATCTGGTTAACCCAGGCCTTGCCACTCACGCTGCCGGTGGGCGTGCAATCGCTCGTATCGAGCCGCGCCATGAACTGCGCAGCGTCTGTGGAGATCGGTGGGAAGACGTCCTCGACCTCGTCGAACAACAGCGCCACATGCGGACTGCCCTTGAGGAAGACCTGGCTGATCTGCAGCGAGCGGTAGCGGTCGCGCCCGGACAGCGAGTTGCCGTCGCGGTCGGCGTACTCGACCTCGTACAGCTCCAGGCCAGCCGCCTGCGCAGCCACCTTGGCCAACTCGGTCTTGCCGGTGCCCGGCGGCCCATACAACAGCACGTTGACACCCGGCTCCTTGTGGGCCACCGCGTTCTTGAGCAAGGCGGTGAGCACGCGCTGGTCGTCGCGCACATAGTCGAAATCGGCGGGAGCAAGCTCACTGCGTGTGGCCGGGCGGGTGAACACCGCCATCAGGTCGGACGGCCCCTCGTAGTGGCGCATCAGCACCGGCGGGAGTTGCTCGCTCACCTTCATGAGGTCGGCGAGGTCGGTGATGTTGTGCTCGGAGATCAGGTTCTCCACCATGCCGATGCGTTCGAGACGCGAGCCCGCGCGCAGCGCCTCGGCCACCTCGGCCTCGTTCACGCCGGCCACCGACGCGATGGCCGCATAGGCCTCCTGCGCGTTGGAGACCTTGAATTCGACGAGCAGGCCGCGCAGGTCGCGCTGGTAGCGTGCCAGCGTGCCGTACAGCAGCAGCGCCCGCTCGGCGGGGTTGAGCTGCAGCAGGTTGCCCAGCGCGTCGATGTTCTTCTCGACCAGCGTGGACTCCTTCTTCAGGCTGCTGTCGAGCCAGTCGGCGGTCGCACCCAGGACAGCCAGCAGGTCCTTGGGCGCATCCTTGATGTACTCGTCGACGTAGAAGAAGAGCGTGCCCTCTTCGTACGGGCCGCGCCAGCCGCCGTGGCGCTCCATGAAGGCTTCGTAGCTGAGCGACTCATGCCCGCGCCACTGCTCGTTGCCCTTGCAGCGCCCACCAAGGAAGGCGCGCAGACGCGCCAGCACGGACACCGGCCACACCAGATGCCGGCCGGTGAGCGACAGCAGGCTGTTCCAGTCGCGCCGCAGGTTGAAGCGCCCCACGTGCCGCATGGTCAGCGTGAGGACGAACTGCGAACACATGCGATCGAGCACCGGCGCATCCTTCAGGCCGGGCGACAGCACCACTCGCGTGTCGTTCACGTTCTTGACCATGGCACCTCCGCGGGGGAGTCCTCCAAAAGATCTTGGCGCAGCATGCACCAAGCGGCAAGCCCCTGTGAGTGCGGGCTTGCTCGGGTCAGGAACGGCCGTGAGAAATTGTGGAGCGCGTGCGCGGCGCGCACGCCAGCGCTTCGACGCTCGGCGACAACACCTTCTTCAGTGCAGGATCACGGGGTGCTGCATCAGCGAGCTGAAGCGGCCCAGGTACTCGTCGATCTCCTCTTCGGAAGGCTCGGTCTCGATGAGTGCCTCCACGCCTTCCTTGAAGCTTTGCGCCAGCGCGCCCTCGATGAAGATTTCCTTGCGTGCGAACTTGTCGACGATTTCGTAGCCACCACGATTGAGGCCGCCGGCGCTTGCGCCGGCCGATTCGTCCGATACGTCGAACATCACGACCGCGAAGCTGTCCGAGTTGTAGAGCATTTGCATCAGGGACTCCTTGGCGGTGGTAGCTGAGTGCATTAACGCAAATTTCAAGCCAGTAGACGACCCCGCATTCCCGCGGACGCCCGGCAAGCGCGCATGGCGCGCAGGACCGCGCCGCATTCGTGATGCAGTGCACCCTTTGCGGCGCTGCGGCAGGCTTGCAGGCTCAAGGCGCGCCGATGTCGCGCAGCAGCAGTTCGAAGACCTCACCGCCGGAACTGGTCGTAAAGCGTGCGCGAACGGGCAGATAGTGGTGCGCAGGAGATATCCACACGTCCACTTGCCGGTCGTAGACCCTGCGCGGCTCCCGTGTAAATCTGACGGCATGGATCGGGCCCTGCGCCGCGCTCACCGTCTCGACGCCCACGCAGCGAAACGCCCACACGTCGGCGTCCCCGCGCGCGCCCGACACGAAGAACACCAGCCGGGCGCCGGGCGTGGCATGCCGCGGCTCGGCATTGAGCACGGCCGCGATCTGCACCATCCAGCTCAGGCGGTCCTGCGTGCCCGGGGGCAGCGGGTGCGTCACCTGCGGGCCGGAGTAGGTGATGCGCCCCTGGTCGCGCAGGAAGTTCGCCGCCTGCGTGCCCCGGCGCGCCCGTGAGTCGGTATAGCGCTCCGGAGCAAGGCCGTGGGCATCGATGTATCCGATGCTCGTTTCCGTGAGCACGTGGATGCCGGCCACCTCCGCCTGCAAGCGGACCTCGTAAGCCGCGCCGTGGCGCTGCCACAGCAGGTCGCCGCGGCCGGAAAACACGCCGCGCTGCATCTCATAGTGAAGGCGTGCATCGGGCGGCAGCACGGTGCGATACAGGGGCACGTCCTCCGTGTCCGGGTCGGCGACGGCGGCCGCGGGGTGCACGCTACGAGCCACGTCGTTGTCCTGCTCGGCCAGGTGTTTCGCGCCTAAGGGCTCGCGGGAGATTGCGGACGGCCCGCCAGCGCCAGCGCCAGGAGCGGCAAGGGCCGCGGGCCGCGGCGATGCCGGGCGCGGGGCCAGCCGCCGCCCCTCAGGGCGGCGCTCGCCTGCGGCGGCAGGCGCCTCGGCCGGCAGGGGTGCCGGCGCGGCCGCGAGGGTGACGGCCGCAGCGCGCACGACCGGCTCCGGGGCAGGCGCGTCCACACGCGCCGTGCCCGCGCCAAGGGCGAGCAGATGCAAGGCCGCAGTGGCACCGGCAGCGAGCAGGAGCGCCCTGATGCCTGGGCCCCGGCGTGCAGGGGCCGGCGGCGGGGATTCTTCTGTGAGCATCGACAATGGACCGCCCTGACCCGACCCGGCGCTTCGGCGCCCTTCCCGACAGAACGATGAAACTCGCCAGCTACAAGGACGGATCACGCGACGGCCAGCTCCTCGTCGTTTCGCGCGACCTGAGCACGGCGCATTATGCGACCGGCATTGCCACCCGCATGCAGCAGGTTCTGGACGACTGGAACTTCATGTCGCCGCAGCTCGAAGACCTGTACCAGGCGCTCAACCAGGGCAAGGCGCGGCACGCCTTCGCCTTCGATCCGAGGCAATGCGCGGCGCCGTTACCGCGCGCCTACCAGTGGCTCGACGGCTCGGCCTACCTTCATCATGTGGAACGGGTCCGCAAGGCCTACGGTGCCGAGATGCCGGAAAGCCTCTTCAGCGACCCGCTCATGTACCAGGGTGCCAGCGACGACTTGCTTGGCTGCTGCGACCCCATCGTTTGCCCGAACGAGGCCTGGGGCATCGACTTCGAGGCCGAGATCGCCGTCATCACGGGTGACATCCCGATGGGCTGCTCGGCCGAGCGCGCGCTGGACGGCATTCGGCTGGTGATGCTCGCCAACGACGTGAGCCTGCGCGAACTGATACCCGCAGAGGTGGCCAAGGGCTTCGGCTTCCTGCAGAGCAAGCCGGCGACCGCCTTCAGCCCGGTGGCCGTCACGCCCGACGAGTTGGGCGATGCCTGGCAGGCCGGCCGTGTTCACCTGAAGCTGGAGACCGTATGGAACGGCAAGCGTGTCGGCCTCTGCGACGCGGGCCCGGAGATGGCATTCCATTTCGGGCAACTCATCGCGCATGCAGCGAAGACGCGCAACCTGCGCGCCGGCACCATCGTGGGTTCCGGCACCGTCAGCAACAAGGAAGAGTCGCACGGCTACGGCTGCATTCTGGAGAAGCGCGCCATCGAAACCATCGAATCGGGCGCCCCGAAGACCGGATACATGAAGCACGGCGACACCATCCACATCGAGATGAAGGGCAACAGCGGCGCCAGCATCTTCGGGGCGATCGACCAGGACGTGACACCGGCGTGACTTGCGGGCCGCACATCGGGACAGCCCGTGCGAGCGGCGTGCGCCGGCCTCACAACGCATGCACAATTCTTGGAACAACTACAGTCGCGACGGAGACGACATGACCGACGCTTCCTCCTTCACCAAGCTGGTTCCGGGCTTCGAGTTCCTGCAGGGCCTGGTGAAGAACGCCGGTGCCGCGCTGCCGAACATCGGCCAGTGGGTGGCGCCCACGCTCAACCCCGAGGAACTCGGCAAGCGCATCGAAGAGCTGCGCACCGTGCAGTTCTGGCTGGAGCAGAACGCACGCATGCTCGCCGCGACAATCCAGGCACTGGAAGTGCAGCGCATGACACTGTCGACCCTGCAGAACATGAACGTGCGCATGGAAGACCTGCGCGAGTCGCTGAAGATCCGGCTGCCGGGCGAGGCCGAGGGGGCCGCGCCTGCGGCGCAGACCGGCAGCGAACCGGCCTCCGAGAGCAGCCCAGCCAAGCCGGCAGCGAAGGTGCCGCGCAAGCCGGCCAAGGCCAAGGCGCAGGAGCCGGCCGGCAACGCCGCGGTAGATCCGATGCAGTGGTGGGGCGCGCTCACCCGGCAGTTCACGGAGCTGGCTGCCAGCGCCATCAAGGAAAGCACGGGCGACGCGGCGCGGAATCTGGCCACCGCCATGGTGAAGCAAGGCGTGGATGCGGCGAGCGAGACACTGAAAAAGGCCGCCACGGTCCCTGCGGCCGCGGCAGGGACCGCGCGCAAGACCGTTGCGCGCAAGCGGGCCGCCAAGAGCCCAGGCTGAACCTTGCGGCCCCGGGTCGCTGACGTCATGAGCACATTCCTCCACGGGCACGCGACTCATCCCGAGCCGCACATGGCGCTGGCGCTCGCCGCCGCGCAGATCGATGGACAGCGCGGGCAGCCGGGCCGGGTGCAAGCGCCAACCCTCGGGTGGCTCTACCTGACTGACCACTTCGGGCGGGCAGCCGAGGCCCTGCTGGCCGACGCCGGCCGGCGCTGGCCGGGCGTGGCATGGGTCGGTGCGGTGGGCGTCGGCATCGCGGGCACCGGCGTGGAGTACTTCAACGAACCGGCTGTGTCGCTGATGCTGTCGGACGTGCCGGTCGAGAACTTCAGGGTGTTCTCCGGGGTGCGTCCGCTGGGTGGCAGTGCGCCGGGGTTCGAAGCGGCCACCGCGCAGGTGCACGCCGACCCCGCAACCAACGACCTCGGCGAGATCATTGGCGAACTGGCCGCGCGGGTGCGCACTGGCTACCTCTTCGGAGGCCTGGCGAGCGCGCGAGGCGAGGGCGAGCAGGTGCCGGGGCGGTGCCTGCACATCGCCGGCTCCGTGCTCCAGGGCGGGCTGTCCGGCGTGGCCTTCTCCTGCGCAGTGCCGCTGATCTCGCGTGTGACGCAGGGCTGCCAGCCGGTGGGCCCGGTACGCCGGGTCACGGCCTCGGAGCGCAACCTGGTCATCTCGCTCGATGGCCAGCCGGCCCTCGACTGCCTGCTGCACGACCTGGCCATCGATCCTTCCGACCTGATGGGTTCCCTGTCCCGGGTGCGTCCCACGTTGGTCGGGCTGTCGGATGCGCAGGACCACGTGCTCGCACGAACCGGGCAGTTCGGCAACGACACCCGCGTGCGCCACATCATGGGCATTCAACCGACTCGCCGCGCCCTCGCTGTGTGCGAGAACATGGTGGCGCAAGGCACGCAGCTCGCCTTTTGCGCCCGCCACGCGGAAGCGGCACGGCGCGACCTGGTGCGTATCTGCACCGAGATCCGCGAGGAGCTGGAGTCGGAGCCGATCGCCACGGAGGGCGCCCTCGCCCGCCAGGTCCGCGCCGATCACGGCACCCCCGGCGCGGCTCGCAAGGTCGCCGGCGCGGTGTACGTGAGCTGCGCGGGCCGCGGCGGGCCTCACTTCGGCGGGCCGTCGGCCGAGCTGGCGATCGTGCGGCGCGCGCTGGGCGATGTGCCGCTGGCGGGCTTCTTCGCCAGCGGCGAGATTGCCCGGCATCATCTGTACGGCTACACAGGCGTGCTCACGGTCTTCACAAAGTAGGCGGGGTACATTCTTCGTCTCTGACGCGGCCACGCGCGCCGCCCAAGGAGCTTGCCGTGGACGCCCCCACCCGACCCGCACCTGCGATGGAAGCCCTGCCCGATCGCGGTCAACGGCGGGCGATGGTGGTGACCGAGCTGCGCGAGCACCTGCCGGCGCATACGCTGTTGTGGCAGCCAGAGGACACCACCCCGTACGAGTGCGACGGCCTCACCGCCTACCGCCAGCAACCCCTGGTGGTAGCCCTGCCCGAGGACGAGGCGCAGGTGGCCGCGGTGCTGCGCACCTGTTACCGGCTCGATGTGCCGGTGGTCGCGCGCGGCGCGGGCACCGGGCTGTCGGGCGGCGCGCTGCCCCATCCGCTGGGCGTGACGCTGAGCCTGGCCAAGTTCAACCAGATCCTGGAGGTCGATGCCCTGGCGCGGACGGCCCGCGTGCAATGCGGCGTGCGCAACCTGGCCATCAGCGAGGCCGCGGCACCGCATGGCCTGTACTACGCGCCGGATCCGAGCAGCCAGATCGCCTGCACCATCGGCGGCAACGTGGCCGAGAACTCCGGCGGCGTGCACTGCCTCAAGTACGGACTGACGCTCCACAACGTGCAGCGCGTGCGCGGCTACACGGTCGAGGGCCTGCCGGTCGAGTTCGGCGGCGCGGCGCTCGACGCGGCGGGCCTGGACCTGCTGGCCGTGATCGTGGGCAGCGAAGGCATGCTGGCGGTCATCACGGAAGTGACGGTGAAACTGATCCCGCTGCCGCAGACGGCGCGGTGCATCATGGCGAGCTTCGGTGACATCCGCCATGCCGGCGAAGCGGTGGCCCATGTCATCGCGGCGGGCATCATCCCGGCCGGGCTGGAGATGATGGACAAGCCCATGACCGCGGCGGTCGAGGACTTCGTGCATGCCGGCTATGACCTCGATGCCGCGGCCATCCTGCTGTGCGAGAGCGACGGCACGCCCGAGGAGGTGGAAGAGGAAATCGGCCGCATGGTGCAGGTGCTGCGCGCGAGCGGCGCCACGGGCATCCAGGTCAGCGAGAACGAGGCGCAGCGCCTGAAGTTCTGGAGCGGGCGCAAGAACGCCTTCCCGGCCAGCGGCCGCATCAGCCCCGACTACATGTGCATGGATTCGACCATCCCCCGGCGGCGGCTGGCCGACATCCTGACGGCCATCGCGCAGATGGAGCACAAGTACGGGCTGCGCTGCGCGAACGTCTTCCACGCGGGCGACGGCAACCTGCATCCGCTCATCCTGTACGACGCCAACGACCCCGATCAGCTGGAGCGTTGCGAGCGCTTCGGCGCGGAGATCCTGGAAGCCAGCGTGGCGCTCGGCGGCACGGTCACCGGCGAGCACGGTGTGGGCGTGGAGAAGCTTTCCTCGATGTGCGTGCAGTTCTCGACGGCCGAGCTCGAGCAGATGATGGCGCTCAAGCGCGCCTTCGACCGCAAGCAGCTGCTCAACCCCGGCAAGGCCATCCCCACGCACGCACGCTGCGCCGAGTACGGAAAGATGCACGTGCGCCGGGGCCTGCTGCCCTACGCGGACCTCCCGCGCTTCTAACGTGGCCGACCCCGCCCTGCAGCTACTCGTCGACCGCGTGCAGGCGGCGCACGCCGCGGGCGCGCAACTGGAGATCCGCGGCGGCGGCACGAAGCGCTTCTACGGCGAGCTGCCGCAAGGCGAGGTGCTGGACACCCGGGTGCTTGAAGGCATCTCGAGCTACGAACCCACGGAGCTGGTGGTGACCGCGCGCTGCGGCACCTCGCTGGCGCAGCTGGAGGCGACGCTCGCCGAGCACGGCCAGTGCCTGCCCTTCGAGCCGCCGCACTACGCCGCGGGCAGCACGGTGGGCGGCATGGTGGCCGCGGGCCTGGCCGGGCCGTCGCGCGCGGCAGTGGGCTCGGTGCGCGACTACGTGCTCGGCGCCACGCTGCTCAACGGCCGCGGCGAGGTCCTGAGCTTCGGCGGGCAGGTGATGAAGAACGTCGCCGGCTACGACGTGGCCCGGCTGCTGGCGGGCTCGCTCGGCATCCTGGGTGTGATCCTGGAGGTGTCGCTCAAGGTGCTGCCGATGGCACCGGCCACCGCAACACTGCGATTCGAGATGGACCAGGGCAGCGCGCTGCAGCGGCTGCACGGATGGGCCGGCCGGCCCCTGCCGCTGAATGCGAGCGCCTGGTGGGACGGCACGCTGGTGGTGCGCCTGCGCGGCGCGCAGGCGGCCGTGCAGGCGGCAGCCGCCTTCCTGGGCGGGGAACTGATCGATCCGCACTGGGCCGGTGCCTTCTGGCAGGGCTTGCGCGATCAGCGCGACGAGTACTTCCAGGTGGCCGGGCGCGCAGTGGCGGCCGGGGGCGCGCTGTGGCGGCTGTCAGTGGCGCAGACCGCCGCGCCGGTTGAACTTCCGGGGCAACAACTGATCGAGTGGGGTGGCGCGCAGCGCTGGTGGGTGACCGACGCCCCGGCCGCCGCGGTGCGCGACACCGCCACCCGTGCGGGTGGCCACGCCACACTGTTTCGATCGGCCGACAAGAGCGCCGGCGTCTTCGCGCCGCTGCAGTCGCCACTGGACCGCATCCACCGCGAGCTGAAGAAGGCGTTCGACCCGGCCAGCATCTTCAACCCGGGTCGGCTGTACCCGGGGCTGTGATCCCCGTCATGCAAACCCGACTTTCCGACGAGTTCCGCGACACACCCGAGGGCCGGGAGGCCGATGCCATCCTGCGCAAGTGCGTGCACTGCGGCTTCTGCACGGCGACCTGCCCCACCTACCAGGTACTGGGCGACGAGTTGGACGGCCCGCGCGGACGCATCTACTTGATGAAGCAGGTGTTCGAGGGGCACGAGCCCACGCGCAGCACGCAGATCCACCTCGACCGCTGCCTGACCTGCCGCAACTGCGAGACGACCTGTCCCTCGGGCGTCGACTACGGCCATCTGGTGGAGATCGGCCGCAAGGTGGTGGAGGCCCGCGTGAGCCGCCCGGCCAGCGAGCGCGTGCAGCGCTGGCTGCTCAAGGAGGGGCTGACTTCGCCCCTGTTCGCGCCGGCCATGAAGCTGGGGCAAGCCGTGCGGCGCCTGCTGCCGGCGGCGCTGAAAGACAAGGTGCCGGCACGCGACAGTGACCCCGGCCGCTGGCCCACGCGCGAGCATGCGCGCAAGGTGCTTATGCTGGCGGGCTGCGTGCAGCCGGCCATGATGCCGCGCATCAACCTCGCCACCGCCCGCGTGCTCGACGCCGCCGGCATCCAGACGCTGGTGGTCCCGGACGCGGGCTGCTGTGGGGCGATCCGCATGCACCTGAACGACCATGAGGGCAGCCTCGCGGACATGCGCCGCAACATCGACGCCTGGTGGCCGCAGGTGGAATCGGGCCGCGTGGAGGCCATCGTCATGAATGCCTCGGGCTGCGGCGTGACAGTCAAGGACTACGGCCACGCGCTGGCGCGCGATCCGGCCTATGCCGACAAGGCGCGGCGCGTCGGCGAGCTGACGCGCGACATCTCGGAAATGCTGCCCGAGCTGGCGCCCTTGTTGGCAGGCAAGCTGCGGGAGCGCCGGGTGACGCGGCTCGCCTTCCATCCGCCTTGCACGCTGCAGCACGGGCAGAAGATACGTGGGGTGGTCGAGCGCGGGCTCACCGAGCTGGGCTTCGAGGTGCAGGTCACGCGCGAAGAGAGCCACCTGTGCTGCGGGTCTGCGGGCACCTATTCCGTGCTGCAGCCGCAGATGGCGCGCACGCTACGCGACCGCAAGCTCGGGCATCTGGGTGCGCTGGAGCCCGATGCGATTGTTTCGGCCAACATCGGCTGCATCCAGCACCTGCAAAGCGGCACGCCCACGCCTGTGCGGCACTGGATCGAGGTCGTGGACGAGGCGCTGGCTTGACCCTCAGGGTCGGCGATACGCACAGCGCCCCTGAGGGCATCACAAAGGCTTGCGCAGCTTGGCGATGCGCTTGCGAACCGCCACGCCGACCAGCATGCGCTCGAGCCCGGTCGCCTCGGCCAGCAGGCGGTCACCCTCGGTTTGGCAGCCGTCCTGCAGCTTGGCCAGGGCCTCGGGCGGCAGCCCCGACTGGGCCTGCTCCGCGCGCTGCAGCATCTCGTCGGCCTGGGGCTGGCGCAGGCCATGCTTGTACGCGGTGGCAATGAACGCGAAGGAGGCTTGCACGATGGGCGTCAGCGGCCCTTCCGCGGCAGCGTCGCCGTGGCGCACGCGCTGTGCAAGCGGCTCGGCGCGGGCCTTGAGTGCCGCCACACAGGTGGCCGAGCGGGCGAACATCGGGTCTTCCGGCGTCGCCGGCTCGGCGGCCAGCGACAGGGGCAGCGCGAGCGCGAGCACGGGGCCCAGGTGTCGCACGGCGCACCGCCTCATGCCGCGATCCATTGCGGCTCGGCCATGTGCCCGCGCGCTTGCAGGCGGGAAAGGGTGTCTGGCAGCGACAGCGTCACGGTCAGGAGTTTGCCCATGGCCGGGGCACAGCGTTCGGTCACGGCCGTGAAAGATGTCCAGGCATGCCGGTCCATCTCGGGCACGAGGCGCCCGTGGCGATCCTGGAACAGGCTCCGGCAGCGGCAGCGCGCCGCATCGAAACGCCCGCACAGGGCGCCGTACAGCACCAAGTCCTTGCCCGGGCGGTAGGCGTGGCGGCCCAGCGGGAGCAGGTCGTCCAGACTGAAACGCAGGCCGGTCTCCTCGGCCGTCTCCCGCAACACGGCGTCCTCGGGCGCTTCATCCGGCTCGGCCAGTCCCTTGGGGAGATCCCAGCGCGGCGTGCCGGTCGCATGGCACAGCAGCAGTTCGGATTGCGGGTTGCAAAGCACCAGGCCGCAGCTCGTGACACTCATCTCAAAGCTTTGATCTCAAACGCCCGCCATGGCGGCCAGCTGCTCGGTGGGCACCGCACCTGCGACCGTGCCGTACTGGCCGGTCTTGCCGTTCTTGAAGACGATGAGCGGCACGCTCTCCTCGCCGAGCTTCTTGAACAGGTCGGTGTTGGCCTTGACCTTGGCGATAACCTCGTCGCTGAGCGATCGGCTCACGGTGATGCCCCCCGCGCGCTGCTTCACGCTCGCCTCGTTCTCCGTCATGGCGGCCACGGGGTCAGGAGCCGACAGGATCGTGGCGGCCTGAGGCTCGGACGAGCGATGCAGCCAGCCGATGGGAATCCACACGATCTTGAGACGGTGGGAGAGCGGCTTGGCGTTGTCCCACAGCGCCGCGCAGTGCGGGCAGGTGGGATCGAAGAACACATACACGGTATTGGCCGCCATGACGGGCCCGACCGTGAAGCCGTTGCCGCGCGCTGCCAGGGTGTAGGCGTCCTGGGCGCTGGGCTTGGCCGCCGGAGCGTCGGCAGATGGAGCGGCGGCCTGCCGGTCGCAGCCGGCGAAGCCGGCCGCGGCCAGCACTGCGCCGGTGGTGGTGAGGAAAAAGCGTCGACGGTTCACGGGCATCCCTTCTTGCTGTGTGGCCGGCCCTCGCAGGCCGCGCGAGCCTTCGGCTCACCTCGCCGCGGAAAAGTTCAGCGCGGGCTTGGGCAAAGGCGTTTCAATCGGTTTGATGGCCGGTTTGCGATGCCGGGTGCTCTGGCGTGATGAGGGAGCATGTCGGATTCGTTCACTCTTGTTCAGGCCGCGTGCCCCTCGGCCACGGGCACGGGCCGGGCGCGCAACGCCGACACGACGCCCGCCGCCAGCAGCGCGATGCCGGCCAGCGCAGCGGGCGATGGCACGGTGCCGCGCAGCACGAAGGCATACGCAAGCGCCGACAGCGTCTCGAACACGATGAGTTGGCCGGCCAGCGTGGCGGGCAGCCGCTGGCTGGCCTCGTTCCAGCAGAGGGTGCCGACCCACGACGACAGCAGGCCGATGGCCAGCATGAGGCCGAGGAACAGGCCCGGCGTGGGGCCCAGCGGCATAGGAAAGGATGCGGCCCCCCGGCTCCAAGCCCAGAACGCCGCGAAGCCGGCCGCGGCCAGGGGCAGCGTGGCCAACCCCTGCGCCGTGGCCCAGGTGCGGGGGCTGCGGCTGGGGTGGTGACGCAACCAGTCGGCATTGCGCAGCGGATACCAGGTCCAGCAGGCGACAGCGCCCACGGCAAGCAAGGCACCGACCGCATGGCGGGCGGGCTCCACGCCGCCACTGTCGCGCAGGTGGGCGATTTCAGCGCGATGAACGAGCGCGATGCCGGCCGCGATGAGCACCAGCGACGGGACCAGCCGCCCCCACGGCAGCCGGCCATCGCGCCGTGCATCGCGCAGGTTGGAGCACACGGCGATCACGACCGGCAGCGTGCCGATGATCATGGTCGGAAGGGGCACGCCCGCGCGCTGGATGGACGCGGCCAGGCACAGGTAGTACAGCAGGTTGCCCACCAGCGAGAGCTTGAGTGCCTCGACCCAGTCGGCGCGGGACAGGCCGGCCAGACGCGTCCGGTCGAGCCACGCGATGGGCAGCGCGATCAGGCCGAAGGCCAGGTAGCGCGCGGACGACAGCAGGGGAGCCGGATAGCCGGGCAGCAGCGAGGGCGCGATGAACACCAGCCCCCACATCAGGCCGGCGGCGAGGGCAAAAAGGGTGCCGATGAGCATGCAAGGCGGGGAAGGTATTCAGCGCACTGACGTGTTCCGCCCCTTGGTACAGCTCTCAATGGCCCGCTTCCGGGTGGGGAGCGCCATAGATGACCAGTAACAGTTCCGACTCATCCACCAAACTGAAAACGGGACGCCTACCTGACAGGCGTTCGCTTTGGTCGAGGATGATCTGAACACCTTCGCCCCGCTTATCCATCATCGCACTGCGGCCCGTGATTGCCCTCTCCCCATCGGGAACAGAGCACTTCGCCAGCAAGCTCGTGATGACCTCATTCCGTGCGGCTTGACGGTACGGCAGGCTCTCGACGGTCATCGTGTTGGGGATGGCTCCGGGCGAGTACAACTCGAGCCGGTCCGCGAACATCCGCAGCCGAATTTTCGCCCCGTGAATCGAGTAGTCCCGATGAGCGACGGCATTCACGATCGCTTCAAAGACAGCCGTCATATCGAACTGGGGTAGATCACGCCGACCTTCGTCTTTCGTCGCAAAGACCCGCATGTTCTTCTTTACGAAGTGGCAGGCGGCAAGTACCTGAGCATCGAGTGGTCCGGTGATGTCCTGCGCATCAAGCTGGTAGGCCGAGTCGCCCTGCGGCCGCACCTCGGTCCCGCGATACGCGACCGCCTGAATGAATGCGTTGGGCAACCACCGCCGTGGGTCCTTGCCTGCCATCAGTACGCCTGCGACAGTGGGCCGAACCGAGTCATCCGAATCAGGGCGCGCCATCGCGAGCTTGTCCAGTAGCACCTCTCGCGTGTCTTGCACGCGAGAGCCGGCAAATCGCTGCCATAGCTCGTCGACCAGGTCATCAAGTGTCGCCCTGGGCACGGGCTGCTCATCGAAGCGAATGATTCGGGCCTGGCTTCGTTGCTGGAACAGTCGAGCCAAATAGTCCGGAGCCATTTCACGCCCTGCGCTACCCACTCGATGCAGGTAGCCGCCAGGGCTGCGGTGCACGAACAGGCTTGCGCTCACATCCACCTTCAACACCGGCACTTGCTCACCCATGCTACTTGGCAGCGTCAAGCGCTCGATGACCGGAGCAAGCGGAGGATTGATGCTGTCGACGCAAAGCTGTCGCACAAAGTCCTCCACCGAATCCAGACGCTCCAGGGGGATCCCGAGCACATCACGCGCGTCATCGACGCCGAGAATGCAGACACCACCGCGACTGTTCGCGAATGCAGCAAGCTCGTCCGCCAAGGCATCACGGTGGGGCGCAGACACTCTCTGGCCAGCAAAGCGCACCTCCTTCAGCTCAAGGAACGAATCTTCACCCAAGCGGATCTTCCCGATCAGATCAGCGACGTTATCGAACATCTCAGACCTCCCTTCCCAATCGTTGATAGCGGCGCTTGAAAGCCTCTTCGCCCCCCTCCATCACCTGGCACACCTCCTTGCGGATCTCCTGCTCTTGCAGTGACCCCGTCTGTTTGACTCGGCACTGGTGATTGAAGTCCAGCACGTGAATCAGCCCCGCATCGCCATTGACGACGATGTTCGGGTTGTGCGTGACGATGATGAGCTGGCGACGCAGCCTGTTCGAACGAATCTGCTGAACAACCAAACCATAGATCAGGTGGTTGTCCAAATCGTCTTCAGGTTGATCCAGTACCAGTGGCTCATGGCCATGTGCCAGCAGGAAAGCCAGCATTGCGGCAGATCTCTGGCCGGCTGAGGCCTGTCCGATGGACTGAAAATCCTTGCCATCGCCCTTGCGGCTGTACTCCACCTGCAGGCCATCTTCCGGGAACCAGCAAAGGATGTGATCGATGTACTCAGGCCGCTTGTCGGCCTCGCCCATCAAGAACTTGTTGAACCATCCGCCAAAGTCGCCATCGCCATGGCTCGCTTGCGCGAGACGGTCTTTCTGTGCCTGCAAGCGCCCCTCGAAATCCAAGCTGTCCCACCCACCCGGCGTGGCGAAGAAATCGGCCCGGTCCAGCAGATCAGCGATCAAGCCCTTTGCGGGTGTGCCGTCTTCCGCCTCCAGGTACAGGTCATCCTTGTACCGATCATCTGCCACCCCCAGCACATCACGGAGGGAGCGCTCGATATTGCGCGCATCGCGACTGTACGGAACGAGTTCCATGCGCACATAGGGGTTGTCGCGCAAAGTCGATTTCAGGAACGCAATGCGGTTGGCGCTGATGGATTGACGTGCGGCCTTCACCTGTTCCCATTGCAGTGAAGCCCTCTCGTTCAAAGCCTCGTGCTGTTTCTGGAAGGCATCCAGTCGCTTGACCTCTGCTTCGATGCGCTGCTTTTCTTGTACGAGCCGGCCGTATTCATTCGGATCACCAACCCCTTGTTGCTGCAAGTCGGTTTTCAGCTTTTCGTAGGCTGACTTTGCATCTGCGATTCGAGAGGACCACGGGGACGCCTTCAGCTGGCTCCTGAGCAAGTGACCTTGCTCTTCCAGCGCCGAGGCTGTTTGCTCCACATGTTCTCGCGCCTTGTCAACAGCGGCTTTCAGGTGGTGAACGATCTGAAGCGCCGCGCCGTCTTCGCCAACGTCGAACAAGCCTTCCTGCACGTCTTCTGCCAGCAGGCCTTGCGAGTAGCGCCTGAGACGCGCAGCAAGATCGGCCACGCCTTCGAACTGACGATCCAGTTCGCGGCCTTGTCTGCCGGTCCGCTGGTAGTTCTTCAGCACAGCCGCGTGATCGGCCCCTTCGAATCGAGCCAGCTTTCTCTGCACGTCTTGCAGCGAGATATTCAAGAGATCGCGCGCCTTCAGCTTGCCGTCGATCTCTCGCATCTGCGCACGCGTCGCGAAGAAGGCGCGCTTCGCCTCTTCGAGCGCTTCTTGCTGTGCGCTCGTACCGGCAGCGTCGTCGATCACGTTCAGTAAGGCCTGTTGGCTATCGCCCGCCAAGGCTGCAATCTGCCCTTGGCTGAACAAGCGAATTGGAAAGCGCTGCGCAGTGACGGCCTGGCTCGAAGATGGTTTGAAGGACTGACTGGAAGCGTCCCATTCCTCTACAACGTGCCCTTGCCCGTCTTGCGGCCATAGCAGGCGGTAGGAGGTGCCATCGCGGTGGAGTTGGATGCAAAGTTCAGTGTCGCCCCGCAGGCCACCGTCATCGCTTCGGGTCTTCGCGATCTTGTTGAAACGATTGAAAGTCTGACCGGCTTCCGAGGACGGCAACAGCTCATTTTCTCGACGGTATGCCAGGCGCAGGGCATGGACCACGGTTGACTTGCCGGTGCCTCGCCCGCCAATCAACGCATTGAAGTACGGGCTGAGCTTGAGCAGTTCGGGCTTCTTGCCGCGTCCCATGAAGCGAGCATTGCGAATTTCGATCGACTCGACGAAGTGCTCAGGCTTGTTGAAAGGCGCGAAGCCGCCGCTATCGTCACTACGGCGAACAGAAACGTCTTGGCCGTCAAGCAGCGCCAGACGCAAGCCTTCCAGGCTTGGACTCGCCATCTTGATCAGTGTGTAGCGCGAGCCAGGAACAGCCGTGCCCTGAAAGCTGTGGCAGTCACTGCCCACCACACTGGCGAACGAAACCTTCAGTTCATCCAACACCGCAGGCTTGGGACTGCTCGGCGCAATCCATTCCATGGCGAGGATGCCGGGCTCCTGCAGCACCTGCTTGACGGTCGTCGCATCCAGCAGGCACTTGCGCGTACCGCCCTCGGTTCGAAGCAGGCCCTTGTCGCCATCGACGTGAGCCGGAATGGCAATGCCCCCCTGGTCCCGCACCGTTCTGACGACCTCGGCAGCCCCTCGCCGCGTCACTCCGTCACTGTGACCGCGCGTGCCCGAGTAATCCACCTTGGCCAACAGGTCGCTGATGGTTTGGCTGGAGGCGGTGGGGCCAAAGATTGCAAGCAGGTGAAATCCGCTCTGGACCGAGATTTCGACGCCAGGAAACAGGTGAAGTTCGCGAAAACCTGAAGGCCTGTTGCCTTCTTCGGCCTCACGCTTCATCCCGGCATACGCCGTCTTCAGCTTATCGATCCATTCACCGCTGTTGTGGTCGGTCACGGCTACGCAATCGATCTCTGCAGCCATGTACTTGAGCAGCCAAGCCTCTGGCGTTAACTCTTCAGACGTACCGATGGCTGCCTGCCAGGCAGTGTCTTTGGAAGCAGGCGTATGCGTGTGGAAGTCGAACTTCCACCAACGAGCACCCGGGTAGTTCCATGTTTGGCTCATGTTCTCGTCCTGTCGGCTCCCGTCATTCTGGCCGGAAGCCATGTGGCCCGACTGGGTTCGTCGAGCTGGCCCGGGCGAAGGCAATTCGTGGAAAACGAGCGAACTCGACGTTTTCACGCGAGTCGATATCACGGATGACGACCCGTTGCGTTGACCGTCTTCATGACGCAGCGCACCATGCGGCTGGCTTCCCCATCCATCCCTGACGCCATGGCTGCTCTCCCTAGCCCCCTCTCCCGAGTACCGCCGACCGCGCCCGCGCCGCCGGCCGAGGTGCGCGAGCGAGAGGCCAGCCCCTGGCTCGGGCGCGGTATCCGGCCGTCCGACGCCTTCCTGCGCTACCAGGATCTGCAGCGGCGCATGAGCAGCGCGCTGGGCGGCGGGCTGGGCACCCCCATCGCGCTCGCCACGCCGCTTTCCGCATGGATGGACTGGGCGCTGCACCTGGCGGGCTCGGCCGCCAAGCGCTGGGAACTGGGCGAGCTGGCCGTCGGGCAGTTTGCCCGGCTGGCGCAGGCCTTCGTCACGCCGCCGGATCGCCCCTGGTGCATCGAGCCGCTGCCGCAGGACAAGCGCTTCGACGGCGAGCTGTGGCGTCAGCCGCCGTACTCCTGGATCGCGCAGGCCTTCCTGCTGCGGCAGGAGTGGTGGCAGCGCGCAACGACCGGCGTGCCGGGGGTGACGCCGCACCACGAGCAGATGATGAGTTTCTCGGTGCGGCAGTGGCAGGACATGCTGGCGCCCTCCAACGTGGCAGCACTCAACCCGACCGTGCTGCGCCGCACGGCGCGTGAGAACGGCGTGAACCTGGCCCGCGGGCTGTTGCATGCGATCGATGACACGGTGCGCGAGGCGCTGGACCACCCGCCGGCGGGCGTCGAGAAGTTCCGCGTCGGCGAGAACCTGGCCGTCACGCCGGGGCGCGTGGTCCTGCGCAACCGCCTGATCGAGCTGATCCAGTACGAGCCCACCACGCCCACCGTGCATCCGGAGCCGGTGCTGCTGGTGCCGGCGTGGATCATGAAGTACTACATCCTCGACCTGTCGCCGAACAACTCGCTGGTGCGCCACCTGGTCGAGCAGGGCTACACCGTGTTCGCCATCTCCTGGAAGAACCCCGATTCGGGCGACCGGCACCTGGGCCTGGAGGACTATCACCGCCTGGGGGTGATGCATGCACTGGACGCGATCACCCGCATCGTGCCGGACCAGAAGGTGCATGCGCTGGGTTACTGCCTGGGCGGCACGCTGCTGTCGATGTCGGCCGCGTCCATGGGCCGGCGCGGCGACAAGGTCCTCAAGAGCCTCACGTTGCTGGCGGCGCAGACCGACTTCACCGACCCGGGGGAGATTTCACTGTTCATCGACGACAGCCAGGTCGCGCACCTCGAAGACCGGATGTGGACGCGCGGCTACCTCGACAAGCGGCAGATGAAAACCACGTTCCAGATGCTGCGCTCCAACGACCTGGTGTGGTCGTACCGTCTGCTCAATTACCTGATGGGCGAGCGCCAGCCGGTGAGCGACGTGATGGCCTGGAACGCCGACGGCACCCGGCTGCCCTACCGCATGCACTCGGAGTACCTGCACCGCCTGTACCTGCAGAACGCACTGGCGCGCGGCGAGATGGTGCTGGAGGGCTCGACGATCAACCTGCGCGACATCGACGTGCCGCTGTTCCTGGTGGGCACGGTGCAGGACCACATCGCACCCTGGCGCTCGGTGTTCAAGCTGCACGCACTCACCGACGTCGAGCAAACGCTCGTGCTCGCGGCCGGCGGGCACAACGTGGGCATCGTCAACCCGCCGGGCAACCCCAAGGCCAGCTACCGGATCGACCGCTGGCGCCACGGGCAGCGCCGCGAGACGCCGCAGGAGTGGTACGACGCCACGCCCTCGGTGCCCGGATCGTGGTGGACGCCCTGGTTCGAGTGGCTCGACGCGCATTCGTCGCCGCCGCGCGTGCGGCCGCCGGGCATGGGCGCGCCGAGCGAGGGCCTGCCGCCGCTGGAAGCGGCACCGGGGCAGTACGTGCATATCCGCTGATGGTGGTGGCGGGCCTTCCGCTGTTCCGCCGCGCTCGCCCTGCCCTACTTCCAGCGCTGCGCCTCGATCTGCACCGAGTTCGCCGCGCTGCTCAACGTGAGCATGCCGTCGTGCACGGTGGCCTGCAGCTGCATGCTGCGCTCGGCCAGCGAGGCCAGCACTTCGGTGGATTCGGCCGGCAGCCGCCACACCTGCAGCTTGTCCAGGCGCGACACCTTGTGCTGCAGGCCGCGCCACCAGACCTCGGCCGCGTGGTGGAAGGCATAGACGCACACCGCGTCGGCGCGGCTGCAGGCCCGCACCAGCGGCTTCTCCTCGGGCTGCCCCACCTCGATCCACAGCCGCTTGCGGCCGGTGAAGTCGGTGAGCGAGGCATCCGGGTCGTCGGGGTCGGACAGGCCTGCGCCGAAGGCGAGCGTGCCGTCGCCCTGGCACAGGGTCTGGACCTGGTGCGCGTTCAGCGCCAGTGCGGCCAGCCGCACCATCATGCGTTCGTCGGTTTCGCTGGGATGCCGCGCGAGCGTGAGCGCGTGGTCGGCGTAGTAGCCGTGGTCGATGTCGGCCACCTGCAGGTGGGCCTTGAAGATGGTGGATTTGAGCGCCACGGCGAGCGGGTTCGGGCTGAGGAGGACCGGCCACTATAGGCCCTCCACCCTCGCCGGCCGCCCAGGCAGGGCAGTGGCATTCCGCACGCATGCCAGCGCCGTTGCTCGGCGCCCAGCCCCATCGCGCGCAGCGCAGAACGATACGTTGCGCGCACAACACCAAACATCAGCTCGACGCCACCTCCGCGTGCATGTCGGGGGCCGGCCCGCGGCCCGTGCCGTCGGCGGCGTCGCCCCAGTGCCTCGCACACCAGTGCACGACCGCTTCACGCGCCTCGAACGTCAGGTGCAGGCCGAGCTTGGTGCGCCGCCACAGCACATCGTCGGCTGTGCGAGCCCATTCATGACGACGCAGGTAGTCGAGTTCCGCCTCGTGCAGCCCCGGCGCCACCGCCTCGCCCAGGCCGCGCGACAGGAGCATCTCGACGCGCGAACCGTAGTCGCGCACCAGACGCCGGCACAGTGCGGCCGGCAGCTCGGGGTGGCGCTGCGCCACCCCGAGTGCATAGCGCGCGATGTCGGTGTCGGGCCGCTGCGGCGAGCCGATCCACGGGCGCAGGTCGCCGCCGGGCAGATACGCATCGCGCGTCCACGCGCCGCGCCCGGCACCCAGCGCCTGGCCCAACCGGTCGCCGGCTTCCTCGGCCAGCTTGCGGAAAGTGGTGATCTTGCCGCCCCACACCGACAGCAGCGGGGCCTGCCGCGTGTCCAGCTCCAGCTCGTAGTCGCGTGTGACGGCCGAAGGATGGCCGGCCGCGTCGTCGAGCAGCGGGCGCACGCCGGAGTACGCCCACACCACGTCGTCGGGTGTCACCGGGCGGGCGAAGTAGCGGCTCGCCTGCTCGCACAGGTAGGCCGCTTCGTCCGCGTCGATGCGCACGCGGTCCGGCGCGCCGGGGTGCTCCACGTCGGTCGTGCCGATGAGCGTGTAGTCGCCCTCGTAGGGGATCGCGAAGATGATGCGGCGATCGGGGCTCTGGAAGATGTAGGCGTACTCGTGGTCGAAGAGCTTGCGCACCACGATATGGCTGCCCTTCACGAGCCGCAGCGCTCGTCCCGGCAAGTGGGCGTGCTGCGTGAGGAATTCCGATGCCCAGGGGCCGGCGGCGTTGACGAGCGCTCGGGCTTGCACCCCCCGCTCCTCGCCGGAAGGCTCATGGCGCAGGCGCACTTGCCAGTGCGCGGGGCCGCGTCGGGCCTCCACACAGCGCCAGCGCGTGAGGATGGTCGCGCCGCGTTCGGCGGCGTCCACCGCGCTGAGCACCACCAGCCGGGCATCGTCCACCCAGCCATCGGCGTACTCGAAGCCCCGCAAGTAACCGGGCTGGAGCGGCGCGCCGGCAGGATGGACGCCGAGATCCACGGCGCGGGAAGCGCCCAGCACCTCGCGTCGGGCCAGGTGGTCGTAGAGGAACAAGCCTGCGCGGATCAGCCACGCCGGCCGCATGCCCGGGTCGTGCGGCATCACGAAGCGCAGCGGACGCATGATGTGCGGCGCGCTCCGAAGCAGCACCTCGCGCTCGGCCAGCGCCTTGCGCACCAGCGAGAACTCGAAGTGCTCGAGGTAGCGCAGGCCGCCATGGATCAGCTTGGTGGAGGCCGAGGAGGTGTGCCGGGCAAGGTCGTCCTTCTCGGCCAGCAGCACCGACAGGCCACGGCCGGCGAGGTCGCGTGCGATGCCCGCGCCGTTGATGCCGCCGCCGACGACCAGCACATCGACGGCGTCGACGCAGCGCTGCCCATCCTTGCCAGCACACGCCGCGTCCTCGGCAGCGTGCGGCGGGGTTGCAACGGCGGCACGGGAAACTGAGGGGACCAAGGAAGCTGCTCCCTGCAAAGAACGAGAATCGCCCGATATTCGTGGATCCCGACATGAGCGACAAGCCATACCTGCTCGCCCTGGACCAGGGCACCTCCAGTTCGCGCAGCATCGTGTTCCATCGTGACGGCCACATTGTCTCGATGGCGCAGCGCGAGTTCCGGCAGATCTTTCCGCAGCCGGGATGGGTGGAGCACAACCCGAAGGAAATCTGGGACACGCAGCTGGCCACGGCCCGCGAAGCGCTCGCGAAGGCCGGGATCGGCGCGGCGCAGGTCGCCGCGGTGGGCATCACCAACCAGCGCGAGACCACTCTGCTGTGGAGCCGCCGCACCGGCGAGCCGGTGGGCCCCGCCATCGTCTGGCAGGACCGGCGAACCGAACCCCTCTGTGCCGGGCTGCGGGAGCGCGGCTACGCACCGATGGTGCGCGAGAAGACGGGCCTCGTGATCGACCCTTACTTTTCCGGCACCAAGCTCCAGTGGATGTTCGACCACCTGCCCGGCACCCGCGAGGCGGCGCAACGCGGCGAGCTGGCCTTCGGCACCGTCGACAGCTGGTTGCTGTGGCAGCTCACCGGCGGTGGCGAGGACGCCACGCGCGGCCAGGCGCTGCACGCCACCGACGTCACGAACGCCTCGCGGACCCTGATGTTCGACGTGCGGCGCGATGCGTGGGACGACGAGCTGCTCGCGATGCTTGGCGTGCCGCGCGAGGTGCTGCCGGCGGTGCATCCCTCCAGCCACGTGTACGGCATGACGCGCCCGGGCCTGCTGGGCGCTGCGCTGCCCATCGGCGGCGTGGCGGGCGACCAGCAAAGCGCGCTCTTCGGCCAGGCCTGCTTCAGCGCCGGGCTCGCGAAGAACACCTATGGCACGGGCTGCTTCATGCTCATGCACACGGGCAACGCGTTCCAGCTCTCGGGCAACGGGCTGGTGACCACCAGCGCCGCGCAGGCCACCGTGGCGCCCGAGTACGCGCTGGAAGGCAGCGTGTTCATCGGCGGCGCGGTGGTGCAGTGGCTGCGTGATGGCCTGCATGCGATCGAGGGCAGCGCCGAGGTGGAGCGCCTGGCCGAGAGCGTGCCCGACAGTGGCGGCGTGATGTTCGTGCCGGCGTTCACCGGCCTGGGCGCGCCGTACTGGAACGCCGATGCGCGCGGCGCCATCGTGGGCCTCACGCGCGGCAGCACGGTGGGCCACATCGCACGTGCCGCGCTGGAGAGCATCGCCTTCCAGAGTGCCTCGCTGCTGTCGGCCATGAGCCGCGACACGGTGGCCGCCGGCGGCTCGCCGGTCAGCGAGCTGCGGGTGGACGGCGGGGCGTGCGTGAACAACCTGCTGATGCAGTTCCAGGCCGATCTGCTGGGCGTGCCGGTGGTCAGGCCGCAGGTGATCGAGACCACCGCACTCGGCGCGGCTTACCTCGCAGGGCTGGCGTGCGGGGTGTATGGCGGGCTGGACGAACTCGCGGCGCAGTGGCAGGTGGAGCGCCGCTTCCTTCCCACGATGCCGCGCGAGCGGGCTGCGGAGCTGATGTCGCGGTGGGAACGGGCGGTGCGGCAAGCGGTGGCTGAGTGAGTTGGGGCGCGCGCTGATACCCGGGTTGCGGGTTGTGCGGGCCCTTCGACAGGCTCAGGCCGAACGGGTGTTCTTGCGAGGCGGGGTTTGCTCTTGCCAGGCGGAGGTTGCCAACGCCAGACGGGGGATCGCCCATGCCAGACGGGGATCGCCCACGCCAGACGGGAAAAGCCCACGCCAGACGGGAAAAGCCCACGCCAAGCGGGGTTCCCTGACCGAACGGGGATTTGGGGCGTGCCGTTCGTCGTCGTGCAGGCTCCAGTACCGTTCCCGTTCGCCTGTCGAAGGGCCGCCCACACGTGGCACCGCCCTCCCCAGGGCTGAGCCTGTCGAAGCCCCGCTCCCAGCCGAATTCACCCGTTACAAAAATCCGCCCCCGCCCTGTCGATCCCCCTCGCCCCCGTTCGTCGTGCCTACGGAGCGCCATCGTTCCACTCCCCCCCACTCTCCAAGGAGCACGCCATGCCGGTCACCCCCGTTCCCGAACCCCGCGGCGCCTTGCCGTATCTGGTCGTCAAGGGCGCGTCCGACGCGATCTCGTTCTACGAGCGCGCGTTCGGCGCTCGAGTCCTCTTCCGGCTCGACGCCTCCGGCGGCCACGTCATGCATGCCGAACTGCAGGTGGGCCCCGCCCACTTCATGCTCACTGAAGAGCAGCCACAGTACGGCGCGCTCAGCCCCGCCACGCTCGGCGGTTCCAGCACCACCACGGTGATCTACGTCCCCGATGCCGATACCGTGTTCGAGCGCGCACTGAAAGCCGGCGCCAAGGCCGTCATGCCGATGACCGACCAGTTCTGGGGCGACCGTGCCGGCAACGTCGTCGACCCGTTCGGCCACCAGTGGATGATCGCCACGCACATCGAAGACCCCTCGCCGCAGGAGATCGAGCGCCGCGCGAAGGCCATGTTCGCCGACGGCAACCGCTGACCCCTGCCCGCCCCCTCACAAGGAGGATTCGCCATGAGTCACTACGTAGATGGTTATGTCGTTCCCGTCCCGACCCGCAACCTGGAGGCCTACCGCGAGATCGCGGAGCGCGCCGGCCGCATCTGGAAGGAGCACGGCGCCTTGCAGGTGTGCGAGTGCGCCGCCGACGACGTGAAGCCTGGCAAGCTCACGTCGTTTCCCCAGGCCGTGCAGGCCAAGGAAGACGAGACGGTCATCTTCTCGTGGATCGTCTTCGAGTCGCGCGAGCAGCGCGACGCAGTGAACGCGAAGGTCATGGAAGACCCGCGTCTGAAGGACATGATGGACCCGAAGAGCCTGCCCTTCGACGGCGCCCGCATGTTCTGGGGTGGGTTCCGCGCGATCGTGGAACTCTGAAGAGGCACTCACCTGGGCACTCACCTGAAGAAAGCCAGCCGCGTGAGGAAGGTGTAGTCCGCTTCCGAGGACATCATGCCCACGAGCACCAGCAGCGCAATCGGGGGCAGCAGGATCGCGCTCACGAGCGTGATGCGCTCCCAGGCCATGTGCATGAACACCGCAACGATGAGCCCGGCCTTGGCGAGCATGAGCGCGACGATCAGTGCCCAGCGCAGCAGGCCCTGCACATGGAAGAGATCGACCATGTACGACAACGTGCTCAGCACGAACAGCAGGGCCCAGACCTTGAGGTACAGGCCGATCGGGTGCTCCTGGTGACCGGTGGCGGTACTCATCGCTGCATCCCCTTTTCCGCGCGCCGCTACCAGAGGTAGAAGAACGCGAAGATGAACACCCACACCAGGTCGACGAAGTGCCAGTACAGCCCGGCGACCTCGACGATCTGGTAGTTGCCGCTTTGTTCGTAGCGGCCGCGCAGCAGGCGCGTGGCCACCACGAGGAGGTAGACCACGCCGGCGCTCACGTGCAGCCCATGGAAGCCCGTGATCATGAAGAACGTGGAGCCGAACTGCGCCGCGCCCATGGGGTTTCCCCACGGCCGCACGCCTTCGAGGATGAGCTTGGTCCACTCGAAGGCCTGCATGCACACGAACATCTCGCCGAGCCCTGCCGTCACGAAGAGCAGCGCCGCGGCGTTGATGCGGTCGCGCCGGTAGGCGCAATTCACAGCCATCGCCATCGTGCCGCTGCTCGTGATGAGCACGAAGGTCATGATCGCGATGAGGATGAGCGGGATCTGCCGGCCCGCGATTTCCAGCGCGAACACCTCGCTGGGGTTGGGCCAGCCGACCGTGGTCGACGTCCTCACGGTCATGTAGCCGGTGAGGAAGCTGCCGAAGATGAAGGTGTCGGACAGCAGGAAGATCCACATCATGGCCTTGCCCCATGACACGTGGAACGTCTCCTTGTCCGACGACCAGTCGGACACCAGTTGGCGCCAGCGGCCGCCCCCTGCGGCGTGAGTGCCGGGCGGCGCCGACGAGGGCAAGGCGGGTTCGTACTCGGTCTTCAATGCCGGTACTGCGGAGTTCATCGGATGCTCCTGCGTCCCTCATGCCGTGCGGCAGATGATGCGCGCGACCTCGGGCGTCACCCACGCCATCGTGGCGAACAGCACCAACCACACCGCCAGCAGGAAATGCCAATAGCGCGCGAGCAGCGCCACGCGCCAACGCAAGGCCACCGCGTCCTCACGCCCCAGCCGGCGCAGCACCACGCCCCAGGCCACCAGCCCGCCCATAACGTGCAGGCCGTGCATCGCGGTGAGCAGGTAGAAAAGGCTCCCGGCCGGATTGCCGACCGGCGTGACCTGCCGGGCCAGCAGTTCCAGCCAGGCCCACCACTGCACGGCAAGGAAAGCCAGCGCGCACAGGCCTCCGGCGGTGAGCACCGGGCCCAGGCGCGCCGCTTGCGGCGCAGGCCGCCTCGACACGTTCGAAGCCGCCTGCAGCACGAGGCTGCCGGCCGCGAGCCACGCCGTGCTCAGCCACAACTGCCAGGGCAGCACGATCGCCGCCGCATCACGCTCGCTCATGCGCAAGACGTACGCCGTGATGAACAGCCCGAAGAGCGCCGTCGCCACACCCATGAAGACCCACAGGCCCACGCCTTGCACGGCCCCCGGCGGCGCCGGCCACGCCATGGCCGACGGAAGCGCGCCCGGCAACCCGCCGTCGTGGCCGTCGCGTGGCACGGCCCGCCATGCGTTGTTCATGCCGGCGGGGTTTATTGGGGCACTCATGCCACCGCCTCCCTGGGCCGCGCCTCGGGCTCGGGCTCATGCCCGCCGGCCTCGGGCGGCGCGTTCTGCGCGATGAAGTCTTCCTTGGCTCCTGGCACGCTGTAGGCATACGCCCAGCGGTGCACCACCGGCAGCGTGGGCCCCCAGTTCAGGTGCCTGGGCGGCGTGTCGGGCGTGAACCATTCAAGCGAGGCCGCACGCCACGGGTTGGGGCCGGCCGCCGTGCCGCGAAACGCGCTCCACACGAGGTTGAACACGAACACCAGTTGCACCACACCCACGATCAGCGCCGCCACGGTGATGAACTCGTTGAGCGACTGGGCCGAGGGCGGAACGAAGGCGTAGCCCTCCCAGTTGTAGTAGCGCCGCGGCATGCCCAGCACGCCCAGGTAGTGCATGGGGAAGTAGATGGCGTAGGTACCCAGGAAAGTCACCCAGAAGTGCACCTGGCCCAGGCGCTCGTCGAGCATGCGGCCGGTGATCTTGGGGAACCAGTGGTAGATCGCACCGAACACCACCAGCAGCGGCGCCACGCCCATGACCATGTGGAAATGCGCCACCACGAAATAGGTGCCCGACAGCGGGATGTCCACGCTCACGTTGCCGAGGAACAGGCCCGTGAGTCCCCCGATCAGGAAGGTGCACAGGAAGGCCAGCGCGAACAGCATCGGAAGGGTGAGGTGGATGTCGCCGCGCCACAGCGTGAGCGCCCAGTTGTAGACCTTGATCGCCGTGGGCACCGCGATGATCAGCGTGCTGGTGGCGAAGAAGAAGCCGAACCACGGGTTCATGCCGCTCACGAACATGTGGTGCGCCCACACGACGAAGCTCAAGCCGCCGATCACGACGATGGCCCACACCATCATCCGGTAGCCGAAGATGGCTTTGCGCGCATGCACGCTGATGAGGTCCGACACGATGCCGAAGGCCGGCAGCGCGACGATGTAGACCTCGGGGTGGCCGAAGAACCAGAACAGGTGCTGAAAGAGCAGCGGGCTGCCGCCCTGGTACTGCGTCACCGAGCCCATGGACACCAGCGCTGGCATGAAGAAGCTCGTGCCCAGCGTCTTGTCGAGCAGCATCATCACGCCGCTCACGAAGAGCGCAGGAAACGCGAGCAGCGCGAGGATGGTGGCCACGAAGATGCCCCACACCGCCAGCGGCATGCGCAGCAGTGTCATGCCTTCGCAACGCGCCTGCAGCACGGTGGTCACGTAGTTCAGGCCGCCCATGGTCGTCGCCACGATGAAGATCAGGAGCGACACCAGCATGAGGATGATTCCCCAGTCATGCCCAGGCGTGCCGGCCAGGATGGCCTGCGGCGGATAGAGCGTCCAGCCTGCGCCGGTGGGGCCGCCGGGCACGAAGAAGCTGGCCATGAGCACGATCACCGACAGCAGGTAGACCCAGAAGCTCAGCATGTTCATGTAGGGGAACACCATGTCGCGCGCCCCCACCATGAGCGGGATCAGGTAGTTGCCGAAGCCGCCGAGGAAGAGCGCCGTCAGCAGGTAGATCACCATGATCATCCCGTGCATGGTCACGTACTGGTAGTAGCTCTGCGTGTCGATGAACTCGAAGCGGCCGGGAAAGCCCAGCTGCAGTCGCATCAGGTTGGACAGCACCACGCCGACCAAGCCCACGAGGATCGCGGTGCAGGCGTACTGCACCGCGATCACCTTGTGGTCCTGGCTCCACACGTACTTCGTGAGGAAGCTTTGGGGCTCGTGGTGGGCAGTCCCTATGTGCTGAAAGTCATCCGCATACGCCATGGCGTGCCTCGTTGCGTTCGCACCTTCTCAGCGCTGTCCCGGCGGGGGCGGGGCGGCGGGTTCGGCGGCGACCTGCGACTTGATGTAGGCGGTGAGCGCGGCCACCTCGTCGTCGGAAAGATCCATGCGCGGCATGATCGGCGGATAGCCCTGCACCACGCGCGCCTGCGGCTCTCGGATCTCATGCGCGATCACCGTCTCGTCCACCCGCACGGTGCTGCCATCCGTGTACGACTCGGTCTTGCCCCACAGGCCCTTCCAGGTGGGGCCGGCGCCGCGGCTGCCGTCGGTCGAATGGCAGGCCACGCAACCCTTGCTCTGCGCAACCTGCTGGCCACGCGCCGCGAGCGGACTGGCGGGCACGTCGCTGGCCCGCGCCCGCGTTTGTGCAAAGGTCGGCTGCCGGGCGAGCCACTGCGCAAAGGCCGCCTCGTCCTCCACCACCACCACGCCACGCATGTTGGGATGCCCCACGCCGCAAAGCTGCGCGCACATCGCCTCGAAGCGTCCCGCCTGCGTCGGCGTGAACCAGAAGGTGCTCACCATGCCGGGCACCATGTTCATGCGCGCGCGAAAAGGCGGAACGTAGAAGTCGTGCAGGACGTCCTGCGCACGCAGCAGCACCTTCACGGGCCGGTACAGCGGCAGGTGCACCTCATTGCCATCGACGAGGATGTTGTCCTGCCCGTTCGGGTCATCCGGGTCGAGGCCATAGGGGTTGAGCGGCGTCACGAAACGCGCGTCGCTCGCGCCCAGCTTTCCCTGCATGCCGGGAAAGCGGAAGCGCCACTGCCATTGCTGGCCCACCACTTCCAGCACCAGCGCGTCCTTCGGCGGCCGAAGGTAATCGGCATAGACCAGCAGGCCCGGCGCGAGCAGTGCCACGATGCCCACGGTCGTCACGCCGATCAGCCAGCGTTCCAGCTTCTTGTTCTCGGGCTCGTACGCCGCGCGCTGGCCGCTACGGTGACGGTACCGCCACACCACCCAGGCCACGAACAGGTTGATGGCAACGAAGAAGACGCCCGTGATGACCACCGTGATGGCCAGCGTGGTGTCGATGCGGCCCCAGTTCGAGGCCAGTGGCTGCATCCACCATGGGCTGGCAAGGTGGAACAGCACCGAGGCGATGACGATGGCGACGAGCACCAGGGCGATCACCATCGCGCTCCCCCGCGTGCGTCTCCGCGTGCTTCTACTCGCTCCCCGGCCGCTCCTGCAGGCGCCAGTACGCAAGCACGAGCATCAGCCCGAAGACCAGGTGGCCGATGAAGGTGTCCCAGCCCCGCAGCTGCGCCATCCATGGGAACAGCGCCGACAGCGCGTGGAAGTTCACCAGGTACAGGACGGCGCCGAAGAGCACCCCCACGAGTTCGAGCCTGCCCGGGCTCGTCTCGTAGTGGAGCCACGTGATGAGCAGCGCGAGCATCACGCCGAACACCACGCCCAGCGCGTAGTGCGTGAGCACGGCCACGGCGACGATCATGGCGTTGAACGACAGCGGCGACTCCAGTGCCTGCGGGCCCATCACGATGGCCGCCACGAGATGCGAGGTCTGCCACGGCCCCTCGCCCACGGTAGCCGACCACAGCAACTCCAGCACCATCAGCGCCGCGCCCGCCAGCAGGCCCGACACGAGCGCGGCCTTCCAGTCAGGGCGATGCCGCGCCCAGCGCCAGGACGGAAGACGGAGTTCCATGCACATCTCCTTTCAAGGGGAGCAGGCGATGCCGCGACATGAGCGACCGCCGAGGAAGCGCGGCCCCACCGGCAGCGGCCACGCCTCGCGCAAACATCGAAGAGTCGAAGACGTTTCCTGGAGGCGCTCTAGGGAAACGCCGGAATATCGGGTTCGACGCCCTCGAAATGCCCTTCGGGGTGCCGCTTCTGCAGCAGCGCCTCGACCTCTTCCACGCGGGAACGCGACACGTCCACCATCAGCAGGATCTGGCCTTGCTCGATCGACCGATCGAAGCGCTTGAGGCGGTGGCTCGGCGTGGAGGCGCCGATCATGCTCGACGCCCACGCACCAAACAGCGCGCCCAGCAGCCCCAGCACGGCCATCATCGCCCACTGCGGCTCGTCGCCGACGATGGGAAACATCGCGGCGCCCAACCCGGCCAGGGCGCCCACGACCCCGCCCACGAGCAAACCCAGTTGAGCGGAACGCACGAGGTCCGAGGACTGCAGGATGTTGGCTGCGTGAAGCCCGCTGAGATCGACGTCTTCGCGCGCGAGGAAATGGATCTGATTCACGCTGACGCGAGCCAGCAGCAGATCGTCCATCGTGCGTCTGGCACTGGCCAGATCAGGCAACAGCCAATAAATGCGACGGCGCATGCCTTGCCTCCTTCGTCGCCCTCATGCACCCCAGCAGGTTGCCGGCGCGAAAGACCAAGCGAGCGACGACTTAACGGTCAGGTGGTTCTACACCTGATCATGAGGCGGGGCAAGGCAGCGCGCACGGCAACCATCCGCGCATCAGGGCAGTTCGCGACCGTGCGCCGCGGTACGCCACCAGGACAGTCGAAGAAGCGCTCTCAAGAGGCTGGGAAGCAATCCGGCGTGGCCGAGCGGGCCCTGGAAATGGTGCCAATCAAGGCGCAAAGCACAGCCGTAGCTCGCGCTACGGCGAGCGTTTGCAGAGACTAGTGGCGCCATTTGCAGGGTACGAGCGGTCATGTCGGATTGCTTCTCAGCCTCTCGGCCTGCTCAGGCCTCGAAGGGCTGCGTGTCAGCCCATCCGCGCGGGCCGATGATGGGCCCTTCCTGTGCATCGGGTTCCGGCTCGGGCCGGGGCACCGCAGGACGGGCCGGCGGCTCCTCGGTCGTCGGGCGGCTTTCGCGACGGCGGGCGACTTCGGCCGCGTTGAGCCGGCGCCGATACTCCGCCACCAGCCGCTGGAGTTCGTCGGCCTGCTTGCGCGATCGGGCCAGCATCTTGGCGCCCGCCTGGACCTCGGATTCGAGCTTCGCGACCTCACCCGCCAGCGTCTTCGCATTGCGGCGATACCACCATCGGGTGCCCCAGGCTCCCAGCACGCCGGCCATCAGCGCCACCGCAACGGCTTGCCATAGATCGATGCTCATGGAGTCTCAGTCTCCCGCTTCAAGCTTCAAGAATGACGCGTGCATTCAGACTCCCGCCACAGTCGACGCCGCGTACAGGGGCCGAGCGATCATGCTCTCATGCCCGCCGGGCCAACGGCGCACCCCAGCAGGCCCGGCCGCGTGAACTGCTGCGCGATGCAACCGCCCCGGCACACCACAGGCGCTCAGGACCGTTCGTGCTGCAGCCAGCTGAACTCGGGTGGCCTGCGTAGTTCGACGCATTGCGGGTGCTGGCGCAGCCGCGCACTGTTGCAGCGGCGCTCGATGCACGCCGCCATGCGGAAGACGTTGCGGCTCGCACACGCTTCACGCGGTCCCGGCAGCGACTTCGAGCGCGCCATGGACGCCGGCTTGCGCTTCGGCCCAGCACCCTGTGTCGGCCTGTCGCCAGCGTGTGACGGTACCGCCGACAAGCGGCGGGTGGGTGCAGGCGCGCCGGGCAGATTTGCCGACGGTGCCACGAACGTGTGCAGCACCGGTGCGGCCCGTCCCAGCGCCTGATGCACACCCTGCATCACATTCCCCGCCACCGGCCCGCCATCGGCGGTCACCGCAGCCGTGGCCGACGGTTCCGCCTGCGCCTGTGCGGCCGCGTGTTCTGCCAGCGCCCGCCACGTGGCCGCTCCCGGGTCGGCCGGTCCACGCGAGAGGAAGAGGACCGAGCCGGTCGCGGCCACGGCCAGAGCCGCCAGTGATGCGAACCACACGCTGCGCGATGCAGGTGGCGGCGGTCCCTGAAGGCGCGGCATGGCCGGCGTGGGCACGCCGAGCCGCAAGGTCGGTTCCCAGGCCCGGACGCAAGCTGCGGCCTGCGCGGCATCGAAATCCGTGACGGGCGCGGCCGACGCGACGGTGCACGGCATAGCGTCCCCGGTCGCCCCCTCGGAGTCAGCCTCCGGCGCTGCGTCAACCGGCCAACGTACCCGGGCGGCCTCCGGCACGGCCGCGGGCCCCGGCTGCTGCGCCGGCACCGCGATCAGCCCATCGAGCGCAGCCCGGAACTCGTGCACGCTTTGCGGCCGATCGTGCGGACGCACCGCAAGCGCCCATCGAATGACCGCCAACAGGTTGTCGGACACGCCGGCCGGCGCGGGCAGCAGCCGACGGTCCAGCTCGTCATGCACCGCCCGTGCGGCCGCCGGAGGCGGGGGCACAGCAGTGAGCATGTACACGCACAGCGCCCCCAGCGCATATAGATCGGTCCATGGCCCCTGGCGCAGCCCGCGCGCCTGCGCGTACTGCTCGATCGGCGCGAAGCTCGGCTTGAGGACTGACGTGAAGCACTGCGTGCGGTCCCCGATCACCCTGCGCGCCGCACCGAAGTCGAGCAGCACCGGCATCTGATCGCCGGGCAGCAGCACGTTGTCCGGCGCGATGTCGCGGTGGTAGATGCCCTGGGCGTGCAGCATCGCCAGGGCGTCCAGCAGCGGATCGATCACGCCGCGCAGCCAGGCCTCGGTGGGCGGGCGCTTCATCTGGCGGCGCATCTCGCTCAGCGTGGGCCCACGCACCCAAGGCATGACCATGTACGCGGTACCGTTCGCTTCCCAGAAGCGATGCACTTTCACGACCGCCGGATGATCGAAGCGCGCCAAGATGCGCGCCTCGTTCACGAACGAACGCAGCCCGGCGGCATAGGTGGCGGCAAGCTCGGGCGAACGTACCGCCACGCGCAGGCCCTCAGCGCGGTAGGCCAGCTGCAGCGGCAGGTACTCCTTGATCGCGACATCGCGCTGCAGCTGGTGGTCGTGTGCGAGATGCACCGTGCCGAACCCGCCGCAGCCCAGCGCGCGCACGATCTCGAAATTCTCCAGCTGCGTGCCCGGCGCCAGCGCTTCGCGCTGAATCTGAGTGCGTACACACTCACTGCGCCGACGCAGCGCGTGTCCTTGGGCCGGCACGCCGTTCGATGCCGGCGAGCGCCGGCACGCAGAAAAAGCTGCGGCAGGAAAGTCGCCCGGGCGAGCCCGCGGCGTGCGGCGTTGCGGACCCGACATCCCATCCAGGTCCCGGCCGCGGGAGCGGACGGCCGGGACACGCCTCCGTGCGTTGCCTTGATGACAGCCTGACGGAGCAATCGGCGTTCCGCGCGCCTGCGCAAGAAGGTCAGGGGGTATGAATGAATCCGGCGTGTCCGAGCAGCGCGCCGTTTGCGCGCTCTCAGTGCCTGGCGCTGCCCACCACCTGGCGCGGCTCGAATTCGTTGGAGGTCAGGCGCATCGTGGCGGTGCCGTCAGGCCCGGCCGCGAAGATCTCGGCTCGCGCCGCGCCATACCCGTTGCCCCACTGCACGCGAGTGGGTGCTTCCGCTGTAGGCGCGCCGTACATCGACTTGAACTCCGTCGCCAGCGTGTGCACGTCGGTCTTCGACTCCAGCACCGCCATGTAGAAGCGGTCGCGGTGGAAGCAGAAGCGCACTTCAGACAGCGGGCTCTCGCCCCACAGCATGTTCTCGCGCTCGCGCTTGTAGCAGCGGTACTCGCCCTGCGCCGACACCAGCTGGGCCGGCTCGACACTGTCCGGCTCTGCTCCCCACGGCACGCCACGGAAGCCGACAAGTTCCACCGCACCCGCGCCGGCGCAAGCCGCCAGGCCCAGCGCCGACAAGAGCACACGCCTCGTCAGGTTCACGACCGAATTCATGGAGTCTCCCGGGGTGTTGCGTGAGCCCTCAGTGTCGAAACCGCGCCCCAAAGGTGTCCATTAGTAACTACGCGGCCTCCCCCCCCGCCTTGGGGGTCGCTGGCTCGTGAAATATGCCGTTACGAACGGCGCCTTCATCCGCTCCACCACCGACCGATATCCCGCCACGCGCCGGCGTCTGGCGCGAGCAAGGAGAGGCGACCAATGAAGCGAAGAACTCTGCTGCTGCGCGGATCCTGCATGGCCGCCGGCCTCGCGGGCGGCTGGGCAAGTGCCCTCGCGGCAACCGGCCCCGTGGTCCGATTCGGGCAGTCTGCATCGCTCACCGGCGGGCAAGCGAACTACGGACGAGATGTGCGAGACGGCATTGCCGCCGCCTTCGCCGCGGCGTCGAAGGCCGGCGGCCCCCGGTTCGAGCTCGTCACGCTCGACGACGGGGGCGTCAAGTCCCGATGCGCGCAGAACGTCAACACGCTGGTCGAGCTGGGCGTCACCGCCATCATCGGGCTCACCAGCGGCGCAGGCGCCGAGGCTTGCGTGGCCACCGTCGACAAGGCGCAGATGGCCATGCTGGGCACGGCCAGCGGCAACATGGGCATCCGCGCACAGGGCGTGGGTTCGGCCTTTCACGTGCGTGCCGGGTACGACCTCGAATACCAGCGCATGATCTCCTACGTGAAGGACTTCGGCATGCGGCGCGTCAGTGTCGTGACGCTCGAAGACACCTCGCGCGCCAACCTCGACGCGATGAACCTCGCGCTGCACTCCATGTCGATCGCGCCGCAGGCGTCGCTGCGTATCGATCGCAATGCGCCGAACTTCGACCCCGTCGCCACGCAGCTGCTCGAATCGAAGCCCGACTGCGTGCTCTTCACCACCAACGCCGCCCCCGTGGCCAGCATCATCGACAAGATGGTGGCGGCCAAGTACCCCGGCCTGTTCTATGCCTCGTCGTTCGCGGGCCAGGACCTCATCGACACCCTCGTGCAGAAGAAGCAGAGCTGCGTGATGAGCACCGTCGTGCCCCGACCCACGGCGATGTCGGTCAACGTGGTGCAACGCTGCCAGCACGACCTGGCTGCGCTGGGTTCCGAAGTGCGCATGGGCCTGACGGTGCTGGAAGGCTACATCGCGGGCCGCACCGCCGTGGAGGCCACGCAGGCCGTGCTGAGGAACGGCGCGATCACCCGCTCGCGCCTGCGCGAGGCCCTCGGCGGCCTGCGCACCGAGCTGGGCGGCTACAAGGTCGAGTTCGCGGGCGGCACGCAGGGCTCGCGCTACGTGGACCTGCTCGCCATCGACCGCTACGGACGCTTGGTCGGCTGACTCCCGCGCTGTACAGGACATGCGGCCCGGTCTACCCGGGCTGTTGTCATTTCGCGCCGTTCAGCGATACAGCAGCTGCGGCAGCCACAGCCCGATCTCCGGGAACACGTACAGCATCACGATCGCGATGACCTGGATGCCCATGAAGGGCAGCATGCCGCCGAAGATCTGGTTGAGCGTCACATGGGGCGGGCTCACGCCCTTGAGATAGAACGCCGCCATGGCCACCGGCGGACTGAGGAACGCGGTCTGCAGGTTCAGGGCGACCAGCAACCCGAAGAACAACGGATCGACGCCAAAGTTGTCCAGCAACGGAATGAAGATCGGCATGAAGATCACGATGATCTCCGTCCACTCCAGCGGCCAGCCAAGGATGAAGATGATGACCTGGCTCAGCAGCAGGAACTCTGTCTTGGACAGCTCCATCCCCAGCACCCACTGCTCGACCAGCTCCTGCCCGCCCAGCAGCGCAAAGGCTGCGGAGAAGATGGCCGACCCCACGAACAGCCAGCACACCATCGCCGAGGTCTTGGCGGTGAGGAACACCGATTCCTTCACCACGCCGAAGGTGAGCTGCCGGTAGGCCGCCGCCATCAGGAACCCGCCCAGGGCCCCCACCGCCGCCGCCTCCGTGGGCGTGGCCAGCCCGAACACGATGGAGCCCAGCACGGCCAAGATCAGCAGCAACAGCGGAAAAAAGCTGGTGAGGAGCATCTTGAACACTTCCAGCCGGGCATAGCTGAGCAGCGCGTAGAACAGGGCCAGCGCCCCCAAGCCGACGGCGAATCCAATCCAGTAGCCCTGTGGGGTAGGGCCGCGTGCTGCCGGCGTCGCTGAAGACGTGGACGAACCTGTCCCGGGCGTGGCGGCAGGGGGCTCGGCGCCCGGCGGCGGCGCCAGCCCACCTGGTGGCCCGGACTCGGATTGCTCCTCGGCGCCGGCCGCCGGTTCGGCAAGCCCTTCCGCTGCCCCGGGCGGCTCCGCCGGGCTCTCCTCGGCTGGCGGCTCCTGCAGTCCGCCCATGCCGGGCTCCTGCAACGCGCCCTCGTCTCGGGGCTGCTCGCCCGTGTCGGCGCCCATTTCCTGCAGTTCGAACGCCGGCTCCATCCCGGCTGGCCGCGTCATGGCCTCCCAACTCACCACCGACAACGTCGCAAACGCCAGCAGCGGCAACAGGGCGATGAACAGCTGCCGCAGCAGATAGCCCGCGGACACCTGGGCGTTGCGCGACCCCTTCAGCGCGGCCAGCAGAGCCGGCACGGCACGCTGCGTGTGCGTGGCTCCCACCGCCAGCAGCGGCGCAGGCAGCGGTACGAAACGCTCCGCGGCCGTGAGCGGCGGGGCCAGGCTCGGCTTGAGCTTGGCTATCACGATCACATAAATCACGTACAGCGCCGCCAGCATGATCCCCGGGAAGAAGGCGCCCGCATACAGCTTCACGACCGAGACGCCCGCCGTCGCGCCGTAGACGATGAGCAGCACCGAGGGCGGAATCAGGATGCCCAGGCAGCCCCCTGCGGTGATGGCACCCGCCGACACGGGGACCGAGTAGCCCGCGCGCAGCATCTGGGGCAGCGCCAGCAGGCCCATCAGCGTGACCACCGCGCCCACGATGCCGGTGGCCGTGGCGAACACCGCGCAGGTCACCAATGTGGCCACCGCCAGCGACCCCGGCACGCGCGCCAGCGCCAGGTGCAAACTGCGGAACAGCCGCTCGATGAGGTTGGCGCGCTCGACCAGGTAGCCCATGAAGACGAACAGCGGCACGGAGATCAGCACGTCGTTGGACATCACCTTGTAGGCCGACTGCACCATCAGGTCGAGCGTGAGTTCGGTGTTGTGCTCGTAGGCCAGCCAGGTGAACACCATGCCCATGCCCATGAGCGTGAAGGCGGTGGGAAAGCCGAGCATGATCGCCACCACCACGAGCGACAGCATCAGCAGGCCGATGTGGCCGTTGGTGATGACCGGAGCCGAAAGCAGCATGTACAGCGCACCGGCGACGATGATCGCCATCAGGCTGAAGCCGAACCACAACTCCTTGCGCAGCCGCAGCATCACGCTCCCTCCTGCCGCTGCGCTGGCGGCACGGCCAGCTCGCCGAGCGCCGAGATGTCCTCGTCCTTCACGTTCACCATTTCCTTGAGCTTGTCGATGTCGACCTCCTCCACGTCCTCCTCCCGCGAGGGCCAGGCGCCCGTGCGCAGGCACAGCATGCAGCGCACGATCTCCACCACACCCTGCAGCAACAGCACCGTTCCAGCCACGGGGATGACGAACTTGAACGGGTACAGCGGCACCGCGTCCGCGTTGAAGGTGGTCTCGCGGATCGCCAGCGATTCCTGCGCGAAGGTCCAGCCGGCCCAGATGAGCGCCACCACGCCGGGCAGGAAGAACAGGATGTACAGCGTCAGGTCGATCGCTGCCTGCGTACGCGGCCGGAAGAAGCCGTACAGCACGTCGCCACGCACGTGGCCGTTCTTCGAAAGCGTGTAGGCGCCGGCGGCCATGAACAGCGTGCCGTACAGCATGATCTGGATGTCCAGCACCCAGGCATGCGGGCGGTTCAATGCATAGCGGGAGAACACCTCCCAGCTGATGAGCAGCGTCAGGCCGGCCACGGTCCACGCGCTGGCCTTGCCGATCAGCGTGGACAGGCGATCGACAGCGAGCAGGATCTTCTGCATCGCGCCTCCTGGAGCATGAAAAAAGGGCGCCGCCCTGGCGCCCCGCACTACCCTTGCAACCTATCCCTTCTTCGCCGGCTGTTGCCGGCCGAAGTACCGGTTCCATGCCATCTTGAAATCGACCATGTAGTCGGCCTGCCAGCGCCCGGCCTTTTCCGCGAAGGCGCGCTGCGAGGCGATCACCTTCTGAAAATGCGGGTTCTCCTTCGATTTCCTGGCGACGACCCTGTCCCAGGCATCGAGCTGCGCGCGAAGGATGGCGTCCGGCGTCTTATAGAAGCGTACGCCCTGCTTCTTCAGCTCCTCGTAGTCCTTGGTGTTTCGGTCGATCGCCTTCCAGCTCATGTCGGCGCTGGCCGCCTGCACGGCGTAGTCGATGGTGGCCTTCAGCTCCTGAGGCAACGCGTTGTACTTGGCGCGGTTGAAAAGGATCTCGAACTGCTCGCCGCTTTGGTGGAAGCTTTGCAGCATGCAGTTCTTCACCACGTCCTGGAAGCCCAGCGCACGGTCACTGGACGAGTTGTTGAACTCGGCCGCGTCGATGAGGCCGCGATCCAGTGCCGGCACGATCTCGCCGCCGGGCAGCGGGTTGACGGCAGCGCCCAGTTCGTTGAACACATCCACCGCCAGACCCACCGTGCGGAACTTCAGTCCCTTCATGTCCTCGACGCGCGCCACGGGCTTCTTGAACCAGCCCAGTGGCTGGGTGGGCATCGGGCCGTACAGGTACGACACGACGTCCATGTTGATCGCCTTGTAGATCTCCTCCAGCAGCGCCTTGCCACCGCCGTAGTAGTGCCAGGCCAGCACCATGTTCGGGTCCATGCCAAAGGCCGGGCCGGAACCCCACAGCGCGAGCGCGGAGTTCTTGCCGTAGTGGTATGCCACCACGCCATGGCCGCCGTCGAGCGTGCCCTTGTTGACCGCTTCCAGCAGCTGGAATGCCGGTACCACCGCGCCGGCTGGCAGCACCTCGATCTTGAGCCGGCCGCCGGCCATGTCGTTCACCTTCTTGGCGAAGTCGTTGGCGTACTCGTGGAAGATGTCCTTGGCTGGCCAGGTACTCTGGAAGCGCAACGTCGTCACGCCTTGCGCTCGGGCCACCATCGGGGCAGCCAAGGCGCCGGCGGTACCCGTTGCCGCCGTCTTGAGAAGAAAGCGCCGGCGCGCAGCCGGTGAGGTCGTGCTCATGCTTGTCTCCTTTGGCATTTGTCCCCGGCATCCTTGCGCCCGGGCCGCGATGCGCGAACCACTGTCTGCCCCGGGTTGGCCCAGGGCAAGTAGGTCTAACCCCCGCACTGCCGCCGCGCGCGCACCCTTTCGACTAACACGCGTATAGCGCACAGAAGACCGCTGCCGATCACCGCGACATCCCGGCAGCTCGTGCCTGCAGTGACTGACTGTCGGCGGAGCGCGTGTTGCGCAGGCACACGGTCATACGGGTGTAGCGAAGACGGCCCAACATGCGGCTGGCTGGGACCCACACCATGGGCCCCACCGACAGGCGACACCAGCAGGCTTCCGAATCGCCCGGCGCCGCACCGAAGAGCGGCATGGACGGCCCCAGCTCGGTGCATGACCTGCATCAAAGGGAAAGTGTTGCAGTGGTCTAGGGTTAACACCTATACTCTGGCTACGGGTTAACCCTGACCCAACCCACAAGGAGTCGACAATATGAGGACCACCTCTACCGTTCAAGCTGTCCAGGGTCGCGCCCCTCGCTTGGCACACCCCATCGGCGAGGCAGCTGCCTGGATGCTGTCGGGTCTGGCTGCCCTCATTCGGCCGCGCGCCGAGAGCCCGGCTGAAGCTGCGGAGCGCTTGGCCGACACCCATACGGAGCCGGAGTTCACGGCCGAAGTGCGCGCCGTAGCCGACCACTCGGCCGAACTTCACTGACATCTGCCCCGAACGCCTGGCGAAGAGAAAAAAGGCCCGCGACATGCGGGCCTTTTCGTGCCGGGATCAGCGCGACGTCACAAACCCAGGCGGGTCTCGATGGCGGCCTTCGTGGTGAGCAGTTCGGCCGGCAGGTGATAGGCGAGCTGCTCGAACAGTTCACCGTGCAGTCGCAACTCGGCCCTCCAGGCCTCCTTGTCGATGTGCGTCACCATCTCGTACTGTTCGCGGCTGAAGTTCAGCCCGGCCCAATTCAGGTCTTCATAACGCGGCGTGATGCCGAACGGGTTTTCCACACCCTGGCCGCTCCCCTCTACGCGATCCAGCATCCACTTCAGCACGCGCATGTTGTCGCCGTAGCCCGGCCAGACGAACTTGCCATCCGCACCTTTGCGGAACCAATTGACACAGTAAATTCTCGGTAGCGTCCCCCCGCCCACGAGCACCCGGGCGCCGAGATCCAGCCAGTGCTGGAAATGGTCGCTCATGTTGTAGCCGGCAAACGGCAGCATGGCGAAGGGGTCGCGGCGCACCACGCCTTGCTGACCTGCCGCTGCCGCCGTGGTCTCGCTGCCCATCGTGGCAGCCATGTACACCCCTTCCACCCAGTTGCGGGCCTCGGTCACAAGTGGCACCGTCGTGGAGCGCCGGCCGCCGAAGACGAAGGCATCGATGGGCACGCCGTCCGGGTTGTCCCAATCGGGATCGAGCGCCGGGTTGTTGGTGGCGGCCACCGTGAAGCGGGCGTTCGGGTGCGCAGCCTTCGCACCAGTCTCCCGGGCAACGGCGGGCGTCCAGTCCTTGCCCTGCCAGTCGATGAGGTGCGCGGGCGGCTCGCTGGTCATACCTTCCCACCACACGTCGCCATCGTCCGTCATGGCCACGTTCGTGAAGATCACGTCGCGCTTGAGCGAGGCCATGCAGTTGGGGTTGGTCTTCTCGTTGGTCCCTGGCGCCACGCCGAAGTAACCGGCCTCGGGGTTGATCGCATAGAGCCGTCCATCCGGGTGCGGCTTGATCCACGCGATATCGTCACCGATGGTGGTGACCTTCCAGCCCTCGTACGCTGCGGGCGGAATGAGCATGGCGAAATTGGTCTTGCCGCAAGCGCTGGGAAACGCCGCCGCGACATGGCGCTTGATGCCGCCCGGGCCTTGCACGCCGAGGATCAGCATGTGCTCGGCCAGCCAGCCCTGCTCGCGGCCCATGTTGCTCGCGATGCGCAGCGCGAAGCACTTCTTGCCCAGCAAGGCGTTGCCGCCGTAACCCGAGCCGTAGCTCCATATCTCTCGCGTCTCGGGATAGTGGACGATGTACTTCGTGGTGTTGCAGGGCCAGACGACGTCCTTCTGGCCCGCCGCCAGGGGTGCACCCACGCTATGCACGCAAGGCACGAAGTCGCCGTCGGCGCCCAGAACTTCCAACACCCGGCGCCCCATGCGCGTCATGATCTTCATGTTCACCGCGACGTAGGCGCTGTCCGTCAGCTCCACGCCGATGTGCGAAATGTGGGACCCGAGCGGTCCCATGCTGAAGGGAACGACGTACAGAGTGCGCCCGCGCATGCAGCCCTTGAAGAGGGCGTTCTCGCCGCCCTGCAGCACCTGCCGCATCTCCTGGGGGTCGAGCCAGTTGTTGGTCGGACCGGCGTCTTCCTTCCTGGCGCTGCAGATGAAGGTTCGGTCCTCCACGCGCGCCACATCGCTGGGGCTGCTCAAGGCCAGGTAGCTGTTGGGGCGCAACTCGGGGTTGAGCTTGCGCAGCGTGCCTGCCGCGACGAGCTGCTGGCACAACCGGTCGTATTCGGCATCGCTGCCGTCGCACCAGTAAACCTCCCGCGGCTCGGTGAGTGCTGCGATTTGCGCCACCCACTCGAGCAGTCGGGCATTGCGCACATAGGCGGGCGCATTCAAAGGAAGGCCTTCCATGGCAGGACGGTTCATGGCAGCTCCATTCAAGTGAAAAAAGCGGGATTGGGCAAAGCTTGCAGCCAAGGGCTCACGCCCTCTCTGTCAAGACTTGCCCAATGCCGCTTTGGGAGCCCGGCACACCGGGTGGGGGCGCCGTGTTACCCACCTGTGGCTGCCCCGGTAGGGATAGCAGTCCACTCGTGGACGATTGTTGGTTCAGTGTACCGGCGTCGTGACCACCCCGAGGTGGGGGGTTTTGCAGTTGGAACATGGATCAAATGTGTGCATTCGGCTTCGTCAGTCCCCTGGTTTCACCCCGGCAATCCACGGGCCCGGTACCCGTAAGATTTGGCCATGACTCGTCGTCGCACCATCCTCGGCCTCGGCGCCAGCGCTGTCGCGCTGGCTATCCCTGACCTGCTCGTGGCTGCGCAGGCGCGCTCGCTAGCCGACCCGCTGCGCGTCGCGTCCGACGAAGCGCTGGTCGACTCCGGCCTCGCGGGCGCCCTCCAGACCTCGTTCGGCCGCGACACGGGAGTGGCGGTCCGGCTGCTGCGGGCCACGGCGATCACGGTGCTCGAGGGCCTGGAGCGCGGCGAACACGACGTCTCCTTGACCAACGCGCCGGAAGAGGAGATCGCGCTGGAGCATCGCGGCCTCGCGCACGGGCGCCAGCGCGTGGCACGCAGCGAGTTCGTACTGGTGGGCCCGGCCATGCTGGCCAAGCCGCTGGCCGCCGGGCGGGACATCGGGCTGGCCCTGGCCCGGCTGGCCCAGGCGCAGGTGCTGTTCCTGTCGCAGCCCAACGGCTCCGGCACGCACTTGGCCGAGCTTTCCGCATGGCGCGAGGCGAAGACAGCACCCAGCGGGGAATGGTACGTGCGCGTCGATCCTCAGAAGGCGCTCGTGACGCAGGCACGCCAACGCCGTGCCTGCGCCCTGGTGGAACGCGGGGTGTGGGCGGCCCAGAATCATGGAAAGGGCACCCGAAAGGATTTCGGCATTCTGTGCGAGGGCGATGCGCGCATGGGAGTCGATGTCCACGTCATGCGCACGTTCCGTGCAGAGCGCCAGCATCCAGCTGGCAAGCTGTTCGTAAGCTGGATCACCGGACGCCGCGGACAAGCCATCGTCGCGCAGCACCGAGGTTATCGTTGAGCAGACCGATGCGACGCCGCGGCTGGCTGTTGGGCACTTTGGCAGCAGGCGTTCTGCCCGGTGTGCGCGCCGCGGAGCCCGCGCGGGTGGCCGCTGCCAGCGACTTGCAGTTCGCCTTGCCGGAGATCGCCGAGGCGTTTCATGCAAGCACGCCGTACCGCGTACTACTGAATTTCGGCTCCTCTGGGAACTACGCCCGGCAGATTTTGCAGGGAGCGCCGCTGGACCTCTTTCTCTCCGCGGACATGACCTACGTCCAGCGCCTGGCCGACGCGGGACTGACACGCGACCGCGGGACGCTGTACGCACTGGGCCGGATCGCACTCATCGTGCCAGCCGGCTCGGAACTGCCGCTGGACGAGCGCCTGGAGGGCCTGCGCACACACGCGGCCGCGGTAAGCCGTTTCGCCATCGCGAATCCCGCGCATGCGCCATACGGCCGCGCTGCGCGCGAGGCACTCGAACGGCTGGGCTTGTGGGAGATGCTGAGCGAGCGGCTGGTACTGGGCGAGAACGTTTCGCAAGCCACGCAGTACGTGGCCAGCGGATCCGCGCAGGCGGGCATCACTGCGCTGTCGCTGGCTCGAGCCGGCGCTGTGGCGAGGCGTACCCGGCACCTGCGCCTGCCCGACACGCTGCACCAACCCTTGCGGCAGGCCATGGTCCTCCTTAAGCACGCCCGCCCGGCCGCTGCGGCCTTCCATCACTTCCTGACCAGCGGCGCAGCGCGGCGCCTCCTGGAGCGGCACGGCTTCGCGCTGCCGGCGGCCGCGCGCTAAAGTCATCCGCGACGATGGACTGGCAGGCGGCCCGCATCTCCCTGACCCTGGCGGCGCTGACGGCGCTCACGCTCCTGCCTATCGCGCTGTGGCTGGGGCGGTGGCTGGCAACGAGCGCCTCACCGGCCCGTCCGGCGATGGAGGCGGCGCTGTTGCTGCCGCTGCTGCTGCCCCCGACGGTGATCGGGTTCTACCTGCTCACCGCGCTGGGCGGCGCATCCCCAACCGGTGCCTGGCTGTCGGAGCGGCTGGGTGTGCAGCTGGTGTTCACCTTCGAAGGCCTGCTGGTGGCGAGCTGGCTCGTCAACCTGCCGTTCATGGTGCAGCCGGTGCAGCGCGCCTTCGCCAGCATCCCGCGCAGCGTGCGCGAAGCGGCATGGGTGTCGGGGCTGAGCGCATGGCGCACCTTCTGGCGCATCGAGCTGCCGCTGGCCTGGCCCGGCGTGCTGGCAGGCTTGGCGCTCACGTTCGCCCACACCCTGGGCGAGTTCGGCGTGGTGCTGATGGTCGGCGGCAACATCGCGGGGCAGACGCGCACGCTGTCCATCTCCATCTATGACCGCGTGCAGGCATTCGACAACGAGGCGGCGGCCCAGATGTCGCTCGCGCTCGTAGGCCTGTCCCTGGGCGCGCTTGCGCTGGTGTTCGCGCTGAACCGCCGCCATCCGCTGCAGGATCGCTGATGCTGGAAGTCGACGTGCAGCAGGCCGCGCCGGTGCCGCTGGCTGCCCGCTTCGAGTGCGAGCCCGGCGAGCTGGTGGCGCTAGTCGGCCCCTCGGGCAGCGGCAAGAGCACGCTGCTGCGTTGCGTGGCCGGGCTGATGCATCCGGCGGGCCGCATCCGATGCCGTGGCGAAACGTGGCTCGACACGGCTGCCGGCGTGCGACAACCCGCGCAGCAGCGGCGCGTGGGCCTGGTGTTCCAGCACTACGCGCTGTTTCCCCATTTGAGTGCCGAGGCGAACGTGGCGCTTGCCTCCGGCCGGGCTCAACCCCGTGCGCATGCCACCGATCTGCTGACTCGCCTGGGGCTGGCCAGCCTCGCGGGCAGGCGGCCCGGCGAGCTCTCCGGGGGCCAGCAACAGCGGGTGGCCCTCGCCCGCGCACTGGCCCGCGAACCGCAGGTGCTGCTGCTCGACGAGCCGTTCTCAGCCGTGGACCAGCCGGCGCGCCACGCGCTGTATCGCGAGCTGGCCGAGCTGCACCGCGTGACGGCCATGCCGATCGTGCTGGTCACGCACGACTTGAACGAAGCGCGACACCTGGCCGACCGAATGGTGATCCTCGACCGGGGCCGCACCTTGCAGCAGGGCGCGCCCCAGCAGGTGCTGGCCCAGCCGCGCAACGCGCGCGTGGCCGAGTTGGTGGGCATCCGCAACCACTTCGAGGGCGTGTTCCAGCGCACGGGCGAGCCGGGCTGGGGCCGGCTGCAGTGGCGCGGTGCGGTGCAGCTGCGGGTGCGCGACAAGGGCCTTATTGCCGATGCCACGCCGGTCACATGGGTGGTGCCGGCCGAGCACGTGGGCGTGCACGATGCCCCGCCAGCGGGCGCCAACGTACTGCCCGCCACGCTGGCCGAAGCGCTACCGCTGGGCGACATCGCGCTGTGCCGCTTCGAGGTGACCGGCACCGACGAGGCCATCCAGCTGCACCAACCTACCGCTCGACTGCAGCGTGGCGAGCTGGCGGCCGGGCGCCCGCTGTTCCTGCAGCTCGACGCCGAGGGCGTGCACATCATGCCCCGCCGGCACGGGGGCGACGAGCCCGCTGCGGCATGATGGCTGCATGAGTGCTCGAGCTGTACACAGCGTCAACGTCGGCCGGGCCGTCGTTGTGCAGATCCACGGCCGGCGGGTCATGACGGCCTATGCCAAGCATCAGGTCGAGGGCCCCGTCGAGGTGAAGCCCATGGGCCTGGAGGGCGACGAGCAGGCAGACCAGTCGGTCCACGGAGGGCTGAGCAAGGCGGTGTATGCCTACCCTGTGGAGCACTACCCTTTCTGGCAGACCGTGCGGGCGCAGGCCCGGGTGGCGATGTGGGACGAACCGCTGCCGCCGGGTTCGCTGGGCGAGAACCTCACCCTGTCCGGGCTCGTTGAAAGCGAGGCGTGCATCGGCGACGTGCTGCGGTTTCCCGGCTGCGAGCTGGTGGTGAGCGAGCCGCGCCAGCCATGCTTCAAGTTCAACGCCGCGATGGGGTTCGCGCAGGCGGGCAAGCTGATGATCCAGAGCGGCTGGTGCGGCTACTACCTTGCGGTACGGCAGCCCGGCCGCATCGCCGCCGGCGACCCCTTCGATCTCATCCCCGGCCCCCGCGAAGTGGGCATCGCCGAGCTCTTCCGCGCACGCAACCGGGGCTGACCCCCGGCGGGATACAGTCGCCTCTCGCCTTCTACGCTGCCTCACCATGCTCGCCTATCGCCATGCCTTTCACGCGGGCAACCACGCCGACGTCCTCAAGCACCTGGTCCTGACCCTGGTCCTGCAATACATGAACCAGAAGGACAAGGCCTATCGCTATGTCGACACACACGCCGGTGCCGGCGGGTATTCGCTGGAAGGCCGCTATGCGCAGAAGAAGGGCGAGTTCGAGCACGGCATCGGCCGGCTGTGGGAGCGCACCGACCTTCCGCCCGAGCTGGCCGACTACGTGGCGCTGGTGCGCCGCTTCAACCCTGCCGGCGAGCTGATGCAGTACCCGGGCTCGCCGGCCATCGCGCAGATGCTGCGGCGCCAGCAGGACCAGTTGCGTCTGTTCGAACTGCACCCGACCGACCACCGCATCCTGGAGGCCTACCTGGGCCATGAGAAGGGCGTGCAGGTGACGAATGTCGATGGGTTTGATGCCCTGCGCGGCCAGCTGCCACCCCCCTCGCGGCGCGCGGTGGTACTGATGGACCCGAGCTACGAAGGCCACGGCGACTACCCGCGCGTGGTCGCCACCTTGCGCGATGCACTGCATCGGTTCTCAGAGGGCGTGTACGTGGTGTGGTATCCGCAGGTGCAAAAGCTCGAGGCCGCCCAACTGCCCAAGCGACTGGAAGGGCTGTCTCCGAAGGGTTGGCTGCACGCCCGGCTCACGGTGCAGGCCACAGATGCCCAGGGCTTTGGGCTGGCGGGCAGCGGCATGTTCATCATCAACCCGCCCTATACCCTGCACGAGCGCCTTGCCGGGCTGCTGCCATGGCTGGTGGAGGTGCTGGGGCAGGTCGACGACGCGAGCTACCTGCTGGAGCATCAGGCGGCATGACGCAGCGCACCAACACTGTGGGTCACCGCTGACAGACACAAACTGTCATAAACGCCTACGGCACGCTTCTTGTGTGAGGAGGAGCGAGATGAAGAAAAGTCGGGGGCGTTGGGGGCGTGCGCTGGGGTTCGCCGCGACGCTGGCAGCCACTTTGGGGCTGCTCGGTGGTTGCGCGGCGACGTCGGTGCTGACTTTCGTGTACGAGCAAACGCACGAAGGCGAATGCCTGAGTGCAGGTTGCGCGGCGAAAGCGGTACTGATGCACGCGCTGGAGAAGGCTACGGAGGGGGACCCCACTCCGTGCCACCGCTTGAACACCGTGGAGCGGGCGCTGAGCCCGCGTTGCGGCGACTACGAACCGGGCAGCCTGCTGACGAAAGACGTCACCGCATCCGGCCTGCCCCGCTGCCCGCTGTCGCTGGCCGCGCGCGACCCGCAGTTCTGGCCGATGCTGCCGGAACTGCTGGACAAGGGCGCGTCGTTCGAGGAATGCGAGCAAACCCCCATGGTCGCGCTGGCCCAGGCGCAAGCCTGTCCTGATTTCCCGCGGGCCTCCGCCGAGGAGCTGCGAGCCCTGCGTGCACTGGCCCTCAAGGACTCGCGCGCCGTCCATCACGACGTGGTGCGGCTGCTCAGCTGCCCTGCCGCCCGGGAGGCAGGCATGGACGGCATCCTGGAGGTCTGGTTGGCCAACGGCAAGTTGCCAGCGCAAGGCCTGCCCTTCGGTGTGCTGGGGGCTTTGCATCCCAGCCACCTGGGCTCGCCCTTCACCCACGCCTTGCAGGTTCGTGGGCATACGGCGCGCTCGGGCCTGGGCGCCTATGTCGGGCAGCTGCCTTCCGGCTTCGACCTCGCGTTGCGGGAGGCCAACCGTGCAGCGCTGGACTGGTGGTTCGACCACGTGCCCGAGCTGGCGAACCGCGTGCCGCCGCGCCAGAGCACTGAACTGTCTTGGGTGCCCCTGGCGCGCGTGCTCACGCCCGGCTACCTGACACAGCCCGAGCGGCAGGCCGATCTCGTGAGCTACCTGATGTCGCGCGGCGCCGACCCGTGGCGACCGTTGCCGCACGACGCCTCACAGAACGTCGTGACGTACGCGCGCCGGCTCAAAAGCCCGCTGCTGTCGCTGCTCGACCCGCCCATCGCCACGGTGGGCGGCCGCTCACCGGCCCCCATCAGCACCTTGACGGCGGTCACGCCCGCCGAGGCTGCACGCTGAGGCGTTCACCCCTTCCTCAGTCGTCGTCCGGGTTTCGCTTCAGGTCGCGGAACGCGGCGAACAGCCATGAACGCATGCCTACCACCAGGGTGTAGGCACGGCGTTGCACGTCCTGCAGCTTCTGGTCGGCCAGGTGCTGCTGAGAAAAGTCCTGCCCGACACGCTGCAGACGATCCACGAAACTGGCAGCCTGGCCCGGGCTGATTTCGCCGTGCACCAGCATGAGCATCTCGCCCTCGCCGTCGAAGCCGCCGGCGTAGTAGTCGTGCACCGCATGCTGCCGGAAGTACTGCATCACGGGGCCGTGGGGACGCCATCGGAAGCCCTTGGCGACCTTGAGCCGGTAGCGGTTGAGCGGGCGCAGCTCGATGATGCCCAGCCGGTCGAGCTGCACCAGGTGGGCCACGCATTGCGGCTCGGTGAATGTGTAGGTGGCGAGCATCTGCTCGTAGGTCCACTGGCTGAGGCAGCAAATGGCCAGCAAGAGCAGGCGGCGATCCGCCACGACGGCCTGCTCCTGCTCCAGCGTGAGCTCGCGGATCAACGGTTGCGCATCGGCGACCTTGCGCGCCAGCTCCGCGAAGTCCATCTTGATCACGCGCAGCACATCGTCGATGCGCGACAGCGGCATGTCGGCCTTGGAGAAGACGCGCTTCATGCTCGATTCCGACATGCCCAGCTGCCGTGCAAGCTCGGCATAGGTCACGCCGGCCGCCTTCAGCTCGGCCTTGAGGGCGATGACGAGATCGTGAGTGGTGCTCATTGCATGGGCGCAAGAAGTATCGCGGCAGGATACCGGCGAGCCGAGCGTGCACCACCTCGCAGGGCGTGATTGAACCCGCACAGCAGCCCGGCCATCATCGCGGCCAGTGCGATAGATTCTTCGCCACAACTTCAGGGAGCAGGAGACACCGTGAGCACCGCCCACGACACCAACCAATTCGCCCTCCTGTCGCAGCGCCGCTTCGCGCCCTTCTTCTGGACGCAGTTCCTCGGCGCGGGCAACGACAACCTGTTCAAGTTCGCCTTCACTGTGATGGTGACCTACCAGCTCCAGGTGGGCTGGTTGCCGCCGGCCATGGCCGGGCTGGTGATCGGCGCGCTGTTCATCCTGCCCTTTCTGCTGTTCTCGGCCACCAGCGGGCAGCTCGCCGACAAGCACGACAAGGCTCGGCTGATCCGCTTCGTGAAGACGCTGGAGATCGCGATCATGGCGCTGGCCGCGTGGGGCTTCATGCGGCAGCAGGTGCCGCTCCTGCTGGCCTGCGTGTTCCTGATGGGCCTGCACTCGACCCTGTTCGGTCCGGTCAAGTACGCCTACCTGCCGCAGCACCTGGACGAGCGAGAACTCACAGGCGGCAACGGCATGGTGGAGATGGGCACCTTCGTCGCCATCTTGCTGGGCAACGTGGCGGGCGGCCTGCTCATCGCCCTGCCCGTCCACGGTGCGCACTACGTGGCGTGGTCCTGCATCGGCCTGGCGGTGCTGGGTCGGGCGTGTGCCCAGGGTGTGCCCCCCTCTCCCGCCACCGACCCTGCCCTGCGCATCTGCTGGAACCCGGTCGCCGAGACTTGGCGCAACCTCAAGCTGGCGCATGGCAACGTGACGGTGTTCCGCTCGCTGCTGGGCATCTCGTGGATGTGGTTCTTCGGCGCGGTGTTCCTGTCGCAGTTCCCTTCTTTCACCAAGGAGGTGCTGCACGGCGACGAGCAGGTGGCCTCGCTGCTGCTCGTGGTGTTTTCGGCAGGAATCGGCGCAGGCTCGCTGCTGTGCGAGGTGCTGTCACGCCGGCATGTGGAGATCGGCCTGGTGCCGCTGGGCGCCATCGGCATGAGCGTGTTCTCCGTCGACCTGTACCTCGCCTCGCGCGGCCTGCCGCCTTCGGACGGCTGGACACTGGGCGGCTTCCTCGCGCAGCCGGCGCACTGGCGGTTGATGGCCGACCTGGCGCTGCTGTCGCTCTGTGCCGGGCTGTACAGCGTGCCGATGTATGCGCTGATCCAACTGCGCGCGCAGCCGACGCACCGGGCACGCATCATCGCCGCCAACAACATCCTGAACGCGCTCTTCATGATCGCCAGCGCCGTGATCGTGGGCCTGCTGCTCAAGCTGGGCCTGACCATCCCGCAGGTGTTCCTCGCGGTGGGGCTGCTCAACGCGCTGGTGGCCGGCTACATCTTCCTGCTGGTGCCCGAGTACCTGCTGCGCTTCGTGGCGTTCGTGGCCAGCCGCGTGGTCTATCGGTTCCGCGTGAGCGGCGACGAACACATCCCGGCGCAGGGCGCGGCCATCCTCGTATGCAACCACGTGAGCTTCGTCGATGCGGTGTTGCTGATGGCGGCGAGCCCGCGGCCGATTCGCTTCATCATGGACCACCGCATCTTCCGCGTGCCGGTGCTGGGCTGGCTGTTCAAGCTGGCCAAGGCGATCCCGATCGCGCCGCAGCGCGACGACCCGGCGGTCTACGAGCGGGCCTTCGAGGAGGCGCGGCGCGTGCTGGACGAGGGCGACCTGCTGGGCATCTTTCCCGAAGGCGCGATCACACGCGATGGCCGGTTGGGCGAGTTCAAGGGCGGGGTGATGAAGATCCTGCAGACGCACCCGGTGCCCGTGATCCCGCTGGCGCTGCAGAACCTCTGGGGATCGTTCTTTTCCCGCATCGAGGGCAGCGCGATGACCCGGCCGTTCCGCCGCGGCGCGCTCACCCGCGTCGCGTTGGTGGCCGGCGCGCCAGTCGCGGCGGCGGCGGTCACGCCGGATCTGCTGCGCGAGCGCGTAGACGCCTTGCTCACCCATTGAGCGCCAACCGCACGCGCAAGGGCCTGCGCCCGAGGGGGAATGCCAACGTGCGGTGCACCGGGCCGGCCGGCTTGGACACAATCGCGGCGAGAAACATTCCATCCCGCCTGCCCGGGTCTTGGCCCCGCAGGGCAGCACCGCAAGGAGGCGGCGTTTCATGCGATTGAGCCATGGCGCATGGGCTCGCGTGGTCCCATTTGGACTGTTCATGCTGCTGCTCGCGCTGCGGGGCAGTCTGCCCGAAGACGGCTCGGCCGGCGTCGACCCGCGCTGGGTCTACGGCGTGGGCGTGCTGCTGGTCGGCACGGCACTGTGGTGCTTCCGGCGCGAGTACGGCGAGCTGGCAGCACAAATGCGGCCCAGCCGGGGGGAGGCGTTGCTCGCGCTGGCCGTCGGCGTGGCCGTCTTCGGCCTGTGGATCGCGCTCGATGCGCCCTGGATGAAGCTCGGCCACGCCACTGCGAACTTCGTGCCGCTGGACGGACAGGGGCGAGTCGACTGGGCGTTGGTGTCCATCCGCTTCGTCGGCGCCGCACTGCTCGTGCCCGTGATGGAGGAGCTTTTCTGGCGGTCCTTCCTGATGCGCTGGCTGGAGCACGCGCAGTTCGAGAGCCTGCCTCCCCAGCGCGTAGGCACCAAGGCCGTCGTGCTGTCGACCTTCGTGTTCACGCTGGCCCACACGCTATGGCTGGCCGCGGTGATCGCCGGGCTGGCCTATGCGTGGCTGTACGTGCGCACCGGCAAGCTCTGGGTGCCGATCGTCTCGCATGCAGCCACCAACGGTGCGCTGGGCACTTGGGTGGTGGCGACAGGGAACTGGGGCTTCTGGTGAAGCGCCGGCTTCACACGCCGCGCGCGCGGTCCTCTCGGAAGCGCTTGACGAAGCCCGCGAAGTCGCCCGCCTCCAGCGCCTCGCGCATTTCGCGCATCAGGTTCACGTAGTAGTGCAGGTTATGGATGCTGGCCAGCATGGGGCCGAGCATCTCGCCGCAGCGGTCGAGGTGGTGCAGGTAGGCGCGCGAGAAGCGCGCGCACGTCGGGCAAGTGCAGGTTTCGTCGATCGGCCGCTCGTCGGTCTTGTAGCGCGTGTTGCGCAGCCGCAGGTCGCCGTAGCGCGTGAACAGGTGGCCGTTGCGCGCGTTGCGGGTGGGCATGACGCAGTCGAACATGTCCACGCCCGCCGCCACCCCGTCGACAAGGTCCTCGGGCGTGCCTACACCCATGAGGTAGCGCGGCTTGTGCACCGGCAGGCGGTGCGGCGTGTGCGCCATGATGCGCTGCATCTCCTCCTTGGGCTCACCCACGCTCACGCCGCCCACGGCATACCCCGGCAGGTCCAGCTCGACCAGCGAGGCGAGCGAGGCTTCGCGCAGGGGCTCGTACATGCCACCTTGCACGATGCCGAACAGCGCATTGCGGTTCTCCAGCCGCCGGAACTCGTCGCGACAACGGCGCGCCCAGCGCAGGCTCAGCTCCATCGACTCGCGCGCCTCGCGCTCGGTGGTGAGGTGGCCGCGCGTCTCGTAGGGCGTGCACTCGTCGAACTGCATGACGATGTCGCTGTCGAGCACGTGCTGGATCTGCATGCTCACCTCGGGCGTGAGGAAGAGCTTGTCGCCGTTGACGGGCGAGGCGAACTTGACGCCCTCCTCGCTGATCTTGCGCATGTCGCCCAGGCTCCAGACCTGAAAGCCGCCGCTGTCGGTGAGGATGGGGCGGCTCCAGCCCTCGAAGCGATGCAGGCCGCCGAACTGGCCCAGCACATCGAGCCCGGGGCGCAGCCACAGGTGGAAGGTGTTGCCGAGGATGATCTGCGCGCCCATCGCCTCCAGCGACTGCGGCATCACGCCCTTGACCGTGCCATAGGTGCCCACGGGCATGAACACGGGGGTCTCGACCACGCCGTGGTTCAGTGTCAATCGGCCGCGCCGGGCAAGGCCCTCGGTCTTCAGCAGTTCAAAGCTCAGCATGGCGCGATTGTCTCAGCGGGCTGCGGAGCGCCCAGCGCATCGAGCAGCGCCTCGGGGCGGAACGGCTTGTGCAGCACGCGCACGCCTGCCGCGTGCAGACGGGTCAGGTCGGCAGGGGCGGTGTCGCCCGTGACCACCACGGCCGGCACATGGCCATATCGCTCGGCCACCGCCGCCAGCACCTGCAGGCCATCGCCCTCGGGCAGCCGGTAGTCCGAGACCACAAGGTCGGGCCGCCCGGGCGCCTGCGCGAGCCACTGTCGCAGCGCCGGCAGGCCGTCGACCTCATGGACCTCGGCGCCCCAGCTGTTCAGGCGGTCGCGCAGCGCGGCCCGCACCGACGCGTCGTCCTCCACCACGAGCACGCGCCGTCCCTGCAAAGTGGGCCGCGGGGCCTGCGCCAGCGACTCGGCCGGCGCCTGGGCAGCAGCGCGCGGCAGCTCGATCCAGAAGCACGAGCCGCGGCCGGGCGCGGACCGCAGCCCGAGCTTGTGGCCCAGCTTGCCGGCCGACCGTTGCACGATGGCCAGGCCCAGACCTTGGCCGCGCGCAGCCTCGCGTGCCGGGTTGTTCACCTGCACGAACTCCTCGAAGATGGCCTGCTGATGCTCGGGCGCGATGCCGATGCCGCTGTCGCGCACTTCCAACCGCAGGCCACCGCCCGAGCGCCGCACGGCCACGAGCACGCTGCCCCGCTCGGTGTAGCGGATGGCATTGCTGACGAGGTTGCGCAAGATGCGCTCGAGCATCACCGGGTCGGTGTGCGCCACCTCCCGCGTGGGCCGGCACCGCAGGCGCAGGCCCTTGACGGCGGCGGTAGCCTGCTCGTGCGATTCGATGGCGGCCAGCAGCGCGTCCAGCGGCACCGGTGCCGGCCTCGGCCGGACCGCACCGGCCTCCAGCCGCGACAGGTCCAGCAGGCCGGTCAGCAGCCGCTCCATGGCACCGACGGCACCGTCGATGCGATCCATGAGAACCCGCAGGGTGACCGAGCCTGTGCCCTCCTTCGCCATGCCGACGAGCAGGCCGATGGTCACCAGCGGCTGCCGCAGGTCATGGCTTGCGGCGGCCAGGAAGCGGCTCTTCGCGGCATTGGCCTGCTCCAGCTCGCGCGTGCGCTCGGCCACCCGCGCTTCGAGCCCGGCATTGAGCCGCTCCACCTCGTTCAGCGCATGGACCGTGCGCTGCATCAGCGCGAGCGAGATCGCGCCCAGCAGCACGGGCATGGCGTAGGGCTGCCAGAAGTTCTCGGTGATGGGCAGCAGCGCAGCCGTCTGGAAGGCGTAGTCGTGGGCCACGGCCACGAGCAAGGCCGCGACACCCAGCGACTGCAGCACCACACCCTGCACCGGCTGTGTTCGCGCACGCGCCATGCACAGCCAGAAGGCGGGCAGGCTGGCCGCGATCATCACTGGATAGGCCCAGCCGCGCACGGCCTGCAGCTGTCCGTGCATCGCAGCCAGCCAGCCGATCAGCGATACCGCAGCCGAGCAGGCCACCAGGACCCTCGTGTAGCGAGGCCAGCGTACCTGCGCAAAGCCCTGCGCGAAGATGCCGAAGAGCACCAGCGTCCAGGCCTGCACGGCAAAGAAGACCCAGTCCCACACCTGCACCGATCCCATCGCCAGCGGCACGAAGTAGCCGTAGTTGCGCAGCGAGCCGATCAGCGCCAGCGCGCCGAAGCTGCCCAGCGCCACCTCCGAGCGCCGCTGCCACCACACGAGGATGAGCAGCAGCGCCACACCGGCGCACGCCAGATTCATCGCCTGGGGCAGCGAGACGTTGAGCAGCACGTGGCGCTGGAATCGCTCGCGCATGACCGGCATGAGGCCGACGTCGATGCCCGACAGGCCAGCGCGCCTGGCGTAGTTCACCTCCACCGTCACCTCGTTCGCCCCCGCCTTGAGGAACACGGGCGGCACCGCGATCAGCGCGGGCGCGGGCAAACCGCGGTCGGAGCGCGGCAGCGAGGCTCCGCTCTCCCCGGAAACCAGCGTCCCATTCACGTAGACGCGGTGTTGCGTGCTCAGCCGCGTGAACATGAGGGCGATGGAGTCCTCGGGCACCGTGTCCAGCGTGAACCGGGCACGGTAGCGGCCGTTGCCCGGCGCAAGGCCACGCTGGTGCCAGGTGTCGGGAAGCGGCACCGCGGCCGGTTGTCCATCGCCGCCCTCGAAAACGGCCTGATCCACGTGCTGCACGGGCGGCTCGGCGGCGTGCAACCCGGCGGGCACGCCGCACAGGGCCATCGCGAACCAGAAGACGAGTCGTGTCGCGTACCGGCCCGCGGCGCATGATGAAGTGCGCATGTCAGAACGCCATGGCGCCCCGCATCGACACCTCGCGCGAATGCGCCCCGCTGCCCAGGCGGTCTGTGCCCAGCCTCAGCTGCCAACCGGCCCAGTCGAAAGAGACCGTCGCGCGCCGTTCGTGCACGCGCCAATGCAGCCCCAGGCGGCCCTCGGCCACGGGCGTGAACCAGGCCAGCGCGGGCAGCGCCCCGAAGCCGCGGATCCATGTGCTCGACGCCTCCAGCTCGCCGAGCGCCTCGTGGCGCCAGGACGCGCGCACCGACCAGCGGCCGGACAGCGACTGGCGGTACCCGCTTTGGCTGTTGCGGCCCTGGATGAGTGGCTGATAGACGAGGAAGCCGTCCTCGTCGTAGCGGCTCGTCTCGGTCGACAGCGTCGCGCGCTGCTGCGGCAAGCCGCGCCAGCGCAGCTGCCCGGCGTCGCGCACGCCGACGGCCAGCGACACGGCCTCGCCGCGAAAGCCCAGTTCGCCGCCCGCCAGCACACCCAGTCCGGCGTTCGCGTAGGGCGTTCGAAAGGGGAAGTCGAGACGGTCGTCCAGCTCGGTGGATTGGAGGTCGAAGGTGTAGGTGCCGCTGGCCGCATCGAAGCGTACCGGCCCATCGATGTCGCGCTCGCGCCAGTGGCGCAGCTTGAGCAACTGGACCGACCACGAGGCATGCCAGCCTGGCCGTGGTGCCAGCACCTGCGCCAGCTCGACGCCCGCGCCCTGGAACGCCTGGTAGCGCAGCCGCGTGTGCCAGGTGCGGTCACTCGCGGGCACGGCGTCCTGTTCGAGGCTGCGTGCGAGATCGAGCGCATCCTCGCTGCTCACCAGCGTGGCATGACTGCGCGCGACCAGGCTCCACTGCCACTGACCGAGGCGGCGCCCGAGGCGGGCTTCGTCGTCCACATAGGCCACGTTGCGGCCGGGCCGCGGCGACAGCGCACGGCGCGCGGTCTCATCGTCGCCCAGCGCGCCGAGCGGGACGGCATCCACGTGGTGGTCGGTGCGCAGGGAGAGCGTCCACGCATCGTGGGGGGGCGCATCGGCCTCGCAGGCAGCACCGATGCCGGCCAGCAGCAGGCCGGCGATGAGGCGCGACGGCGCCCATACGGTCGAGTACAGCTTCACTTGAACTTGGAAAGGAGAAGGGCTTGCGCACCGCGCAAGCCCTTTGCTCATGTGTGGCGCTCGCGCGTCACAGACCGATGTCGAGCGACATGAATTCGCCGTTGCTGAAGGTCACGCCCTTGGCCTCCTTGCCGACCTCGCCGATCTTCGTGGTGCCCCACTTCAGATCGCCGCTGACAGCGCCGTCGGCCCAAGCCAGGGACAGGTTGGATGTTGCTTCGGTCAAAGTGAAGTTCATCATCCCGTCGGTGCCGCGCGTGCCGGCCACGGCGATCACGTGCTTCGGGGTCCCTGCCACCAGCGAGCGGTACTGCATGCTCATGGCCGAGGGCTCGTCCTCGTAGCTCTTCTGCGAAACGCCCAGGGTGAGGTCCAGCACGGGACGGCTCGGCGCGCTCACCTTGCCCAGGAACGTCAGCGAGACGGTGTTGAAGTTGCTCGCCGAATCGGGCTGGGTCGCGTCGTAGGTCTCGAAGCCGGCGAGCGTGGCGGTGAGGCTGCCGCTCAGGAACTCCTGGGCAGCCTCGGCGCTGAGGTTGCGCAGGGCGCCGGCCAGCGTGACGCTCGTGGGCAGGATCTCCGTGCCGCTCGCATCCCACTGCGAGTCGGCCAGCGACAGTGAACCTTCGAACTCAGCCGCGGCCGTGGTCCACTTCAACGTGAGCGCAGCGCCGGAGAGCGTGCCACCGAAAGGCGAGACCGCCGTGGGCGAGTTGGGCTCGACCTCGTTGTCGGAAGCATCGCGCCAGACCGGCGTTTCGCTGGTGGAACCCTGCGTGACAGCCAGCGTGCCCTCCACGACGTCGGCGCTGCTGTAGGCCACCAGGCTGCCGGAGAAGGTGGTCGACGACATGTTCTGCGCGTCGATAGTGCGCGTGCCGGTGAGCGACACATCGTGGTGATCGCTGATCACCGTGGTGCCGCCCGATTCGAATGCGCCGGGAAGTTTGCCTTCGATGGTGAAGGCGGTCACGTGCCCGTTGGTCGTCGTGGTGCTTACCGTGCCGCTGTAGCCGCTGGTCTGCAGGGCCTCGTTTGTCGTAATCGTGCACGGGGAGCTGCCGACGCACGTTTCCACACGCCTGCGCGCCCGCGTGGTGTAGGTGTAGCTGCCATTCGTACCGGGGGTGATGGTGAAGCCGTGACGCCACTCGGTGGTGGTCTTGGTGTCGCCCACGACTGACTGCTGCACGTAGTACGTGCCGCGGCAGCCGATGAAGGAGGCATTGTCCGTCGAGGTCGCGGGGACGCTGGTGTTGCTGTCCTGGTACAGCGTGCAGCCAACGGCGTTGAAATCGGGGGCCGATCCGTCGTTCGCGGTCGCCCCGGGAGCGCGGCCTCGCTTCATCGAAGTTTCCCGTCCGGCGTGGTAGTCGTTGTACAGGTCGATGCCCATCAACAGCGCAGAACTGTCCTTGACCATCACCTCGGCCGGCACCTGCACGCCCGTCATCGCCTGTCGGAACTTCCACACTTCCGCGTTGGCAGCGCCGGTCGCGATGGAACTCGCGCCGCCGCGGCTGAAGATCGACGACCAGTCGGACTTGAGGTTGACGAACAGCGTCTTGGCCGCCGCGATGGCCCCAGCCACCGAGGTGCTGCCCTCCACGGGGGCGGCAACGCAGTCATCGCCCGAGCACGCCAGGCCGTCCGTGACCGAGGCCAGGAGCGTGGCATCGACGTCGCCGTTCAGGGTGTCGTCGGCCAGCACCTCGGACAGCGCCGTGCCGAGCGCAGCGGACACATCGAGGGTGGTCTCGCCTTCCGTGCGGTTCAGCTTGAGCGACGTGGCCGAGGCCGAATCCGCCAGCGCGTCCACCACGCACTGGGTCTTCTCGCCGCTGGTGCCCGCATCGCAGCCCAGCGCGCCGCCGTCGGCCAGCTTCGCCACCGCCGTGAGCATGATCGACAGCTTTTGCTGCTCGGGCGTCCCAGTGAGCGACGGAAGCGCGGTGGTGGGGTCGAACCCGACCAGTTGCTTCACGGTGGACACGGCCTGCTGGACGTTGCCCGAGGTGATGCCGCCGCTCGTGCGCTCGGCCGCTGCCACGGCCATTTCGCTGAAAGGCGTGACGCCGGCGGAAGTCGACACCGCGCCGGTCGCCGCCGGCACGACGATCGAGCGCATCGTGAATCCCACCGGCAGCGCAACCGCGGCGCCGGCCACCTCATCGAGGTGCGTGGTCCCGGCACGGGCCGTGACCTTCACCACATAGGGTTGGTCTTTCGTGCCCGCGAAGCTCAGTGTGTACTGGCCCTCGGCATCGGTGATCACCTCGGCCGGCGTAGTGGCGATCGGGTCGCCCACCGTCCCGTCGGCGGCCACCGCGTGCACCGTGACGACGGCGCCGGCCATCAACCCCTTGGCCGCCACCCCGCTGAGCGAGACCTGGGCCGTACTCGACGCCGTCTGCTCGTCGCCGCCGCCTCCCCCGCAGGCCATCAACAGGCCGGCGCTCAACATGGCGGCCCACAGTGCACGTTGCTGCATTGAATCCACTCCGCTTAAAGGTTGTTGCTGTCCGCGCATGGTGCGCAGGTGTCGGATTCTTTGCAGTGGATTTCACACGCGCCATCGACCGAACGGATGAGTCACGCCGTGGCCGCGTGCTGTAATTCGCGATCCCATGAAGCTGCTGCTGATCGACGACCATGCACTGCTGCGCGATGCGCTCTGTCTGCTCATCGAGCGCGAGTGGCCCGGCCTGACCCTGCTGCAGGCCGGCACGCTGGCTGAAGCCATGGCCGTGCTGCGACACCACGCCGATGTGCCGCTCGCCCTGCTCGACCTGGGGCTGCCCGACAGCGATGGCGTGGGGGGCGTAGTGAAGCTGCGGGAAGCAGCCCCCTTCACGACCGTGATCGTCCTGTCGGCCGACCCCTCCCGAGAGATCGTGCTCGCGGCCATCGATGCGGGCGCGGCCGGCTTCGTGCCCAAGACCGCACAGGGCTCGGCCCTCGTCCACGCGCTGCGCCAGGTGCTCGACGGCGGGGTCTACGTGCCGCAGGCCGCGCTCGCGATTCCAGATGATGCGCAGCCCGAGGCGACGCTGGACCTGTCGCCTCGGCAGTTGGAGGTGCTGCGGCTGCTGATCGAAGGCAAGAGCAACAAGCTCATCTGCCGCGAGCTGGACCTCTCGGAGTCGACCGTAAAGACCCACCTGCTCGCCATCTTCCGGCGATTGGGCGTCAATTCGCGCACGCAGGCAGTGCTGGCGGCAGCGCAGCTCGGCCTGCGCCTGCCCCGACCGGCGCGCGATGCGCCCGGCGTGCCATCTGCGCCTCAGGAAACGGCGGTCTCCCGGCGCAGCAGCATGGCGTCCCCGTAGCTGAAGAACCGGTAGCGCTCGCGCACCGCGTGCTCATACAGCGCGCGGATCCGCGCATGGCCCGCGAAGGCGCTCACCAGCATCAGCAAGGTGCTTCGGGGCAGGTGGAAGTTGGTCACGAGCAGATCGGCCACCCGGAACTCGAAGCCGGGCGTAATGAAGATGGCGGTCTCACGTGCCCCGGCCACGAGTGGCCCACCTTGAGCGGCCGACTCCAGCGCCCGCACGGTGGTGGTGCCCACGGCCACGACACGCCCGCCGGCTGCCCGCGTGCGTTCGATCGCGGCGACGGTGGCTGCGCCGACCTCGAACCACTCGCTGTGCATGTGATGTTGCGAGAGGTCTTCGGAGCGCACCGGCTGGAAGGTGCCCGCGCCCACATGGAGCGTGACGTGCGCACAGCCGATGCCGCCCGCGGCCATTGCTTCCAGCAGGGCTTCATCGAAGTGCAGCGCCGCCGTCGGCGCGGCCACCGCCCCCGGGGTGCGGGCGAACACCGTCTGGTAGCGCCGCTCGTCGTCGGCGCCGTCGGCATGGGTGATGTACGGGGGCAGCGGCACGTGCCCGCAGCGTTCGAGCAGGGCCAATGGCTCGTCGGGAAAGCGCAGGTGGAAGAGCGAGTCATCCGGCCCCGCGCGGCCCAGCACCTCGGCGGTGAAACGCTCGCCGCGGGCCGACTCGAAATGCACCACCGCCCCCGGGCGCGGCGACTTGCTCGCTCGCAGATGCGCCCACACCTCATGGCCCGGCAGCACGCGTTCGACCAGCGCCTCCACCGCCCCGCCCGTGGCCTTGTGGCCCCGCAGCCGGGCCTTGATCACCTTCGTGTCGTTGAACACCAGCAGGTCGCCCGCCCGCAGCAACGCGGGCAGCTCGCGGAACACGCGATCCACCCGTTGTGGGCCTGTGGCATCGAGCAGCCGCGAGGCGCTGCGTTCGGGGGCGGGATGCTGCGCGATGAGCTCCGGCGGAAGCGCGAAATCGAAGTCGGCGAGGCGCAGGGGGGCAGCAGGAGATGACATGCCGTTGAGGGCCGGACGAGACCCGTGCCAAGGAGGGCAGAATTGTCCCATGGCCCTCACGCCGCCGACGCCGGCATCATCGTCATCGCCCCCCCGCAAGGAAAAGTCCGCCCCCCAGAAGGCCCTGGAGAAGCTCGGCCTGCAGCGCGACATCGACCTCGCGCTGCACCTGCCTTTGCGCTATGAAGACGAAACCCGCCTCACGCCGGTGGCCGCGCTGCGCGAAGGCGACACCGCGCAGGTCGAAGGCACGGTGCAGACGAGCCGGGTGCAGCTGCGGCCACGCCGGCAGTTGATCGTGCACCTGGCCGATGACGCTGGCGAGAAGCTGGCGCTGCGCTTCATCCACTTCTACCCCTCGCACCAGAAGACGCTGTCCGAAGGCCAGCGGGTGCGTGTGCGCGGCGATGTGCGCGGCGGCTTCCTGGGCCGAGAGATGGTGCACCCCGTGTTCAAGACGGTGGACGAGAACACGCCCCTGGCCAGCGCGCTCACGCCGGTGTATCCGAGCAGCGCCGCGCTGCCGCAGGCTTACCTGCGCAAGGCCGTGGCTTCCGGGCTTGAGCGGGCCGACCTGTCGGAGATCGTGCCGGCCGAGTTGCTGCCGAGCGGCCTGCCCCATCTGCGCGAGGCGCTGCGGTTCCTGCACCAGCCCGCGCCCGATGTCAGCCTGAGCACCCTGGAAGACCACACCCACCCCGCCTGGATGCGCCTCAAGTTCGAGGAACTGCTCGCCCAGCAGCTGTCGCAGCTGCAGGCCCGGCTGGAGCGCGCGCATCAGCGCGCACCGCGCCTCGTAGCCGCCCCAGGTGGCCTGCAGGAGCGCTTGCTCGCCGCGCTGCCTTTTGCCTTGACCTCGGCGCAGCGCCGGGTGGTGGAGGAGATCGCCGGCGACCTGCAGCGCGCGGCGCCGGGCGAAGACGGGTCGTCCGCGCTGGGCACGCCCATGCACCGGCTGCTCCAGGGCGATGTGGGCTCCGGCAAGACGGTGGTGGCCGCACTGGCCGCCGCCATCGGCATCGGCCAGGGTTGGCAGTGCGCGCTCATGGCGCCCACCGAGATCTTGGCCGAGCAGCACTTCCGCAAGCTCGTCGACTGGCTCGAACCCCTCGGCGTGGGCGTCGCCTGGCTGACCGGCAGCCGGCGCGGCAAGGGCCGCCTGGCCATGCTCGCGCGCATCGCCTCGGGCGAGGCAGGCTTGGTGGTCGGCACCCATGCCGTCATCCAGGACGAAGTCGAGTTCGCCCGCCTGGGCCTGGCCATCATCGACGAGCAGCATCGCTTCGGCGTGCAGCAGCGGCTGGCCCTGCGCAGCAAGCTTGCGCAGCAGGCGCTGGAGCCGCACACGCTGATGATGAGCGCCACGCCCATCCCCCGCACGCTGGCGATGACGCTGTTTGCCGACCTCGACATCAGCACCATCGACGAGCTGCCGCCCGGCCGCACGCCGGTGGTGACCAAGGTGTTCGCCGACGCCAGGCGCGAGGCCGTCACCGCCCGTATCCGCGATGAGGTAGCGCAAGGCCGGCAGGTGTACTGGGTGTGCCCCTTGATCGAGGAATCCGAGCACCTGGACCTGCAGAACGCGACCGCCACGCACCAGCAGTTGTGCGAGGCCCTGCCCGGAGTCATGGTGGGCCTGCTGCACGGACGCATGCCGGCAGCGGAGAAGGCCGCCGCGATGTCGCTCTTTACCGAAGGACGGATGGCGGTGCTGGTGAGCACCACGGTGATCGAGGTGGGCGTCGACGTGCCCAACGCGAGCCTCATGGTGATCGAGCATGCCGAGCGCTTCGGCCTGAGCCAGTTGCACCAGCTGCGCGGGCGCGTGGGCCGCGGCGCAGTGGCGAGCGTGTGCGTGCTGCTCTACAGCGCCCCCCTGTCGGACACCGGCAAGGCCCGGCTCAAGGCGATGGCCGAAACCACCGACGGATTCGAGATCGCCCGCCGCGACCTGGAGATTCGCGGCCCCGGCGAATTCCTCGGCGCCCGGCAGTCGGGCGCCCCCATGCTGCGCTTCGCCGACATGACACTGGACGAAGACCTGGTGCGCAGGGCGCGCCGCGCCGCACAGGCCCTGCTGGACAGCCATCCCGAGCTGGCCGAGCGACACGTGGCCCGCTGGCTGGGCGGCCGGGCCGAGTACCTGAAAGCTTGATCTCGGCCGAATCCACGCGACATCGGCTATCGGCGGGCGTGCATCGATTGGCAGTGGCTGACATACTGCGCACAGCGCAGCACTGGGCCATGACGGGAGCCACCGATGACACTCACAGAGCTTCGCTACATCGTTGCCGTCGCCCGTGAGAAGCACTTCGGGCGCGCCGCCGAGGCCTGCTTCGTGTCGCAACCCACCCTCAGCGTGGCCATCAAGAAGCTGGAGGAAGAGCTTGACGTCAAGCTCTTCGAGCGCGGCACGAACGAGGTGAGCGTGACGCCGCTGGGCGAGGAGATCGTGAGCCAGGCACAGTCGGTGATCGAGCAGGCGGCGGCCATCAAGGACATCGCCAAGCGCGGCAAGGATCCCGTCTCCGGCCCGCTGCGCCTGGGGGTGATCTACACCATCGGCCCCTACCTCCTGCCCGACCTCGTGAAGCTGGCGATCGAGCGTGTCCCGCAGATGCCGCTCATGCTGCAGGAGAACTTCACCGTCAAGTTGCTCGACATGCTGCGCAGCGGCGAACTCGACGCCGCCATCATGGCCGAGCCCTTCCCCGACGCCGGCCTGGCAGTCGCGCCGCTGTACGACGAGCCCTTCATGGTGGCCGTGCCGCGCCACCACCCGCTGGCCAAGCGCAAGCGCATCAGCGCCGAGGAGCTCAAGCAGGAAACCATGCTGCTGCTCGGGACCGGCCATTGCTTCCGCGACCATGTGCTGGAGGTCTGCCCTGAGTACGCACGTCTTGCCAGCGATGCGGAAGGCATACGCAAGAGCTTCGAGGGCTCGTCGCTGGAGACCATCAAGTACATGGTCGCCTCCGGCATGGGGGTGACCGTGGTGCCCCAGCTGAGCGTGCCCAAGGATGCGCAGCCGCACATCGTCTATATCCCGTTCACGCCGCCCGTGCCCACGCGGCGCGTGGTGCTCGCGTGGCGCCGCACCTTCACGCGCTACGAGGCGATCGCCGCCTTGCGCAATGTCATCTACGCCTGCGAGCTTGCAGGGGTGAAACGCCTCACCGCCTAGTCCGGCGTGTCCGAAGCCGCGTATCGAAGCAGCTATGGCCCCGATGACGGAAAGCCATTGGCGCCCGGCGCCAGCCCTCGATAGACTGGCCCGCAAGTTTGAGCGAAAGGAGCTGTTTGACATGGACAAGACCACTTCCCCCGGGCCGGTGGCCATCCACATCGGCATCAGCGACGAAGACCGCAAGGCCATTGCGGATGGGCTGAGCCGCCTGCTGGCCGATACGTACACGCTGTACCTCACCACGCACAACTTCCACTGGAACGTGACAGGGCCGATGTTCAACACCCTGCACACCATGTTCATGGCGCAGTACACCGAACTGTGGAACGCGGTGGACCCCGTCGCCGAGCGCATCCGCTCGCTCGGGCACGTAGCCCCCGGGTCGTACCGCCGGTTCGGCGAACTCACCTCGCTCAAGGATGTGCCCGCCACGCCGCCCAAGGCCCTGGAAATGGTGCGCATCCTCGTGGAAGGTCACGAGGCCGTGGCCCGGACGGCGCGGGGCATCTTCCCGCTGGCCGACCGCGCGAACGACGAGCCCACCGCCGACCTGCTCACGCAGCGCCTGGCTGTGCACGAACAGACCGCCTGGATGCTCCGGTCGCTGCTCGAAGAGTGATCGCCGCGCCCCCCGAATGCAGGCCGGCCCGGCGGCCGCCACTCCTGCGCACGGGCCCATCCACCACGGCGCATAGGCGCTGAACAAAGGGCGCCATGCGCATTGCCATCCTGACCTTCGACGGCTTCAACGAGCTCGACACCTTCATCGCCGCCGGGCTGCTCAACGAACTGAACGCCGAGGGCTGGAAGGCGGAGCTGGCGTGCCCCACCGGCTTCGTGACCTCGATGAACGGCGTGGTCGTGCAAGCCCAGCAACCGCTGGAGTTCGCCAACGACGCCGACGCAGTCATCTTCGCCGGAGGCATCTACGCCCGCGCCATCGCCGAAAACAGCGCCCTGCTCGACCGGCTGCAGCTCGACCCCTTGCGCCAGCTGCTGGCCGGGCAGTCATCAGGCGTGTTGCTGATGGCACGCCTGGGCCTGCTCGCCGACATGCCTGCATGCACCGACGCCGCAACCAAGCCCTGGGTGGTGGAGGCCGGCGTGCGGGTGATCGAGGCACCCTTCCATGCCAAGGGTCCGGTCGCCACGGCGGGCGGGTGCCTGGCCTCGCAGTACCTTGCCGCGTGGATGATGCTCAGGCGCGCCGGTGCGGAAGTTGCGCATCGCGCCCTGCAGCACGCGGCGCCTGTGGGCGAAAAGGACGACTACGTCTCGAGACTGCTGAACGTGGTGCAGCCCTTTGTCGATGAAGCGAGCTGAGTCGAACACTGCGAACACTGCGCGAGGCGATCGAAGCGGAGGAACCCGCAGGCTTGAACTCTGCCGCTCTCGGGTGGCAGCCTCTCAAGGCCGATCACAAGCGCGGCTCGGGAAAGGGGGAAGCCCCTTCCGACACAACCTAAAATTCGCGAGCAACGCTGACAGCATCGGCGCGGGCAAGAGGCCGATATGCACCACGCTATGGGCACATCAGAGAATGCGTACATAGCTGTGTACATAACGGGAATTCGGAAGAGATGGCCACCGACGGAATCGCAGAACAGGTAAGGCGCAGACGTACCTTCGCCATCATCTCCCACCCCGACGCAGGCAAGACCACGCTCACCGAGAAGCTGCTGCTGTTCTCGGGCGCGATCCAGATCGCCGGCAGCGTGAAGGCGCGCAAGGCCTCGCGCCATGCCACTTCCGACTGGATGGAGATCGAAAAGCAGCGCGGCATCTCGGTGGCCAGCTCGGTCATGCAGATGGAGTACCGCGACTGCGTGATCAACCTGCTGGATACGCCGGGCCACCAGGACTTCTCCGAGGACACCTACCGCGTGCTCACCGCCGTGGACGCGGCACTGATGGTGATCGATGCGGCCAACGGCGTGGAGCCCCAAACGCGGCGCCTGCTGCAAGTCTGCCGTGCGCGCAACACGCCCATCCTCACCTTCGTCAACAAGATGGACCGGGAGGTGCAAGAGCCGCTGGCGCTGATGGACGAGATCGAGCGCGAGCTCGGCATGGCGGTCGTTCCCTTCACGTGGCCCGTGGGCATGGGCAAGAGCTTCCACGGCGTGATGGACCTGCGCCGCGAGCAGATGCGCGTGTTCATGCCCGGCGAAGACCGCAAGACCGAAGACGACGAGATCATCGAGGGCTTGAGCAACCCCATGTATGCCGAGCGCTTCGGTGCGGAGTACGAGCACGCGCGGCACGACATCGAGCTGGTGCAGATGGCCGCGCCCGCGTTCGATGAAGCCGACTTTCTCGCCGGCCATCAGACGCCCATGTTCTTCGGCTCGGCCATCAACAACTTCGGCGTGCGCGAGGTGCTCGATGCGCTGGTCGACCTGGCCCCGCCGCCCGGCACGCGGGCGGCGATCCAGCGCGAGGTGCAGCCCGACGAGCCCAAGTTCAGCGGCGTGGTGTTCAAGATCCAGGCCAACATGGACCCGGCGCACCGCGACCGCATCGCCTTCGTGCGCATGGCCTCGGGCCATTTCGAGCGCGGCATGCGGCTCAAGGTGGTGCGCTCGGGCAAGGAACTGCGGCCCAACACAGTCGTGTCGTTCCTGAGCCAGCGCCGCGAGCTGCTCGACGAGGCTTATGCCGGCGACATCATCGGCATACCGAACCACGGCGTGCTGCAGCTGGGCGACACGCTGACCGAAGGCGAGGCGCTGCAGTTCACCGGCCTGCCCTTCTTCGCGCCGGAGATGTTCCGCACCGTCGAGGTGGCTGACCCCCTGCGCACCAAGCAGCTCAAGGCCGGCCTCACCCAGCTGGGCGAAGAGGGAGCGATCCAGGTGTTCCGCCCCGTGGCCGGCTCCATGCTCCTGCTCGGAGCCGTGGGCCAGCTGCAGTTCGAGGTCGTGGCACACCGTCTCGAACACGAATACGGCGTGAAGGCGCGCATCCAGCCTTCGCGCTTCCAGGTGGCCCGGTGGGTCACCTGTGACGACGCCAACGAACTCAAGCGATTCATCGACGGCAACTCGCACCGCGTGGCCTATGACGCGGTCGACGCGCCCACCGTGCTGGTCGAGTACGCGCCTGAACTGCGCGCCATCGAATCCAACTGGCCCAAGATCCGTTTCCACGCCATGCGCGAGCACGCAGGGCTGGTGTTCCAGCGAAACGCCTAACGGTTCTCCGCCCCCCTGGGCGTCCGGCGCATCCCAAGGGTCAGGGAATGGCCCCGGGAGCGCTCTCCGGTAACGTGCGCCGCCTTGGAGCCGCGGTGCATCCGCGGCTCGCCTCATTTACACCCAGGAGAAGAAATGTCCATCAGAACAGCAGCCTGCCTGTTCGGCATCGTCGCGGCCCTGTCGGCCTGCGGCGGAGGCAGCAGTAGCCCCGCCCCCGCACCGGCCCCCGGGTTCGCCCCAGAACAACCCGATTCACCCCCGGGCGGGCTGTACGTCGGCTATTACCAGGAAGACCCGGCCACGAACCCCGAAGATCCCATGCCCGGCGCCTACTCGCTCACCTTGCCGGAGGGCGACGGCAGCTTCTCGGGCAGCATGTTCTTCACCTATGTCGGCTGCCAGAGCAGCAACGTCGGCACGGTGAGCGGCAGCAAGAGCGGCCTGACCCTCTCGGGCAACTGGTCCGGCACGGTCGACGGTTCGGCACAGTCAGGCAGCTACACCGGCACCTATGAGGCCGCCACGCAGTCATACAGTGGCGCCTACACCAATGCGGGCGGCAAGCAGTTCCGCGACCTGCGCCCCTGCATCGAGTACACGATCGCGCCCCAGGGCACCTGGGAGATGTTCCCGGTCGACGCAAAGGTGCCGGCCGAGTTTGGGGTGACCGTGAACGGCCGCGATGTCTCCTGGACGTCCACGGCGGGCGCGCAACTCACGCTCGTTTACGTGCTGGACCCGGCGATCGCGCAGTCGGGCGGCAACCCGGTGCTGTGGCAGACCGTCGTGCCCGGAACCACCAGCGTCGCCATCCCGGCAGGCGTGACTTTGACTTCCGGGCAGTCGTATGTCGCCGCGGTCGGCGTGTCGGACAGCGCGTCGCAGCGCCTGGCCTTCGGCAGTCGGCGCTTCACCCTGCCCTGAACCGGGCTGGGGAGCAGCGACACCCGGCACCAGTTTCACGGGTCCGCATAATCGCCGGCTTGTGAAAGCCGACACCGTTGTCTCCCCGAACCGCCTGCAGCTCTACCTCGACCTGATCCGGTGGGATCGCCCCGCCGGCTGGTTGCTGCTCCTGTGGCCCACGCTGTCCGCGCTGTGGATGGCAGCGGGTGGCTTCCCCGGTTGGCATCTGCTGGCGGTGTTCACACTCGGCACCGTCCTCATGCGCAGCGCCGGCTGCTGCGTCAACGACGTGGCCGACCGCGAGTTCGACCGCCACGTGAAGCGCACCGCGCACCGGCCCGTGACGAGCGGTGCGGTCTCCGTGAAAGAGGCGCTGACCTTGGGCGCGGTGCTGGCGCTCACCGCCTTTGGGCTGGTGCTTACAACCAACGCGCTGACGATCGGGATGTCGTTCGCTGCGCTCGCGGTGGCCATCGCCTACCCCTACGCCAAGCGCGTCGTCTCCATGCCGCAGGCCGTGCTGGGCATCGCATTCAGTTTCGGCATCCCCATGGCCTTTGCCGCCGTGCACGCCGAGGTGCCACTGTTGGCCTGGGCGCTGCTGGCGGGGAACCTGTGCTGGGTGCTGGCCTACGACACCGAGTACGCCATGGTCGATCGCGACGACGACCTGCGCATCGGCATCAAGACGTCGGCCATCACGCTGGGCCGCCACGACGTGGCCGGCGTGATGGCCTTCTATGGTGCCTATCTGGTGGTGTGGGCCGTGCTCGGCGCCCAGCAGGGCTACGGGGTGGCGTATGGCGCCGGCCTCGCAGCCGCCGGCGCCCTGGCGCTGTGGCACTACACCCTGATCCGCGATCGCTCCCGCGAAGGCTGCTTCAAGGCGTTCCGCCTGAACCACTGGGTCGGCTTCGCGGTGTTTGCGGGCGTGGTCGCCGACCACGCCCTGCGCACCGCACAGGGCGGCTGACGGGCTTAGGGGTACAGGCCCCGCTCCTGGCGAGCCATCAGGATCCGCTCGCACGCCACCGCGAAGGTCGCCGTGCGCAGCGTGATCTTGTGACGGTCGGCGGTGTCCCAGATCTTGCACAGCGCGTCGACCATGATCTTGTCGAGGCGCTCGTTGATCTCGTCCTCGCTCCAGAAGAAGCTGGAGAAGTCCTGCACCCACTCGAAGTACGACACCGTCACGCCGCCGGCGTTGCAGATCACGTCGGGCACCACCAGCACGCCGCGGTCGGCGAGGATGTCGTCGGCCTTGGAGACCGTCGGTCCGTTGGCGCCTTCGAGCACCAGCTTGGCGGTGAGGCGGTT
>CBINKC010000004.1:0-80307 GCA_966251135.1 uncultured Burkholderiaceae bacterium | reverse complement strand
TCGCCCACCACGTAGAGCGTGAAGCCCTTTACCGTGGTACCGGCGGCCTTCAGCATCTGCTCGACGGTCTGCTTGTCGTTCTTGACGAAGGGCTGGTTGAACAAGCTCACTTCCTTCAGGAACTTCTGCACCGAGCCCTCGACCATCTTGGCCACGATATCGGCCGGCTTGCCGGACTCGGCAGCCTTCTGCTGGGCAATGGAACGCTCCTTGTCCACGAGATCGGCGGGCACATCGGCCGAGGACAGGGCCACCGGCTTCATCGCGGCGACGTGCATGGCGACATCCTTGGCCGCCACATCGTCGCCCTCGAACTCGACCATCACGCCGATGCGCGTGCCGTGCAGGTAGCTGGCCAGTTTGCCGCCGCCGGCATAGCGCTTGAAGCGGCGCACGGTCATGTTCTCACCGATCTTGCCGATCAGCCCCTTGCGCACATCCTCGACCGTGGGGCCGAACCCGTCTTGCGAGTAGGGGAGTGCAGCGACTGCCGCCACGTCGGCAGGGTTGTGCTTCGCCACCAGTCCGGCCACGGCCTTGGAGAAGGCAAGAAACGCATCGTTCTTCGACACGAAGTCGGTTTCGCAGTTGACTTCCACCAGCGCGCCGGCGGTGCCGTCGACGAAGGCTGCCACCACACCTTCGGCGGTGACGCGGGAGGCCGCCTTGCCGGCCTTGCTGCCCAGCTTGACGCGCAAGATTTCTTCTGCCTTGCCCATGTCGCCGCCGGCCTCGGTGAGGGCCTTCTTGCATTCCATCATCGGCGCATCGGTCTTGGCCCGCAGTTCGGCGACCATGCTTGCGGTGATTGCAGCCATGCTTGTCTTCTCCGTTGGATCAGGAAGCCGTCCTGCAGCCCACAAATCGTCGCAAGACGGCAAATCAGTTGAAAAAAAGGGGGGCTGACAGCCCCCTTGTTCGACTCACTGTTCAGTGAGCGGGGCGACGCATCAGGCCGCTTCGTTGACTTCGACGAACTCGTCACCCTCGCCGGATGCAGACTGCACCAGCTCGTTGGTGGCGTTGGCCTTGCCTTCCAGCGCGGCATCGGCGATTGCACGGGCGTACAGCGCCACAGCCTTGGCCGAGTCGTCGTTGCCGGGGATGACGTAGTCGATGCCCTCGGGGGAGTGGTTGGAGTCGACCACTCCCACCACCGGGATGCCGAGCTTGTTGGCTTCGGCCACAGCGATCTTGTGGTAGCCCACGTCGATGATGAACAGCGCATCGGGCAGCGAGTTCATATCCTGGATGCCCCCGATGTCCTTCTCGAGCTTGGTCAGCTCGCGCTGGAACATCAACTGTTCCTTCTTGGTGCGGGTATCGGCGCCCGCCTCGGCCTGGGCCTGCATGTCCTTCAGGCGCTTGAGCGAACCCTTGACGGTCTTGAAATTGGTCAGCATGCCGCCGAGCCAGCGCTGGTCGACAAACGGCATGCCGGCACGACTGGCTTCCTGGGCAATGACCTCGCGCGCCTGGCGCTTGGTGCCCACCATGAGAATGGTGCCGCGGCGAGCTGCAAGCTGCCGCACGAACTTCATGGCCTCGTTGAAGAGCGGCTGCGTCTTCTCGAGGTTGATGATGTGGATCTTGTTGCGATGGCCATAGATGTAGGGGGCCATCTTGGGATTCCAGAAGCGCGTTTGGTGTCCGAAATGGACGCCTGCTTCCAGCATTTCACGCATGCTGACGGTCATGAGAACTCCGAAGGGTTGTGTCTAGAATCCGGCTCGAATTGCGATACAGCCATCGACGATGATCGACGCAAACGCAACACCTTTCAGCAGCCGGGCTCGCGATTTGTTCACCCGGCAGCCGCGCCCCTGCGGCCCGACTGCCGGATAAACCCATCGAGTATATCAGCCCGATGATCGCCGACCTCATTGCCACACGCGCTTGGATCCTGGCTGGGGGGTACTCGGCCACAGCGGGCTGCCTGGGATCTGGCTCAACCTGGGCCACGGCGCCAGCGCATGAGCTGTCGCCTGCGTTCAGCATGCGTGGCATGCCAATCTGATGACACCCCGTTCGCCGCCGTTGGACACTTCGGGCCTCGGCATGGAGCGCCTGCTCCGTTGAAAGGCCCTCCATGCGTCACGTCGTCCCAGCCGAAGACTCCGTGCCGGTGTTCCGCGTGGAAAGCACGCGCGAGATCGAAAGACAGGGGGCGGCTCGCCTGCCGCCCCACACGCTGATGGGTCGCGCTGGCCGAGCGGTCGCCCGCCTCTCGCTAGCCCTGGCGCCGCATGCCGAGCGCGTGTGGATCGCCGCCGGCCCGGGTAACAATGGTGGCGACGGGCTCGAAGCTGCCGTGCATCTCAGCGCTGCCGGCAAGCGCGTGGAAGTCACGCTGGCGGGCGCCCCCTCCAAGCTTCCTCCTGATGCTGCACATGCGCTGTGCCGCGCCCGCGCCGCGGGCGTGACGGTGGGACTCGAAGCCCCATTGGACCTGCGAGGTATCGACCTCGCGATCGATGCATTGCTCGGCATCGGCGCCACCCGCCCGCCAGGCGAGACCCTGGCGTCGCTGATCGGCCGGCTCAACGCGCTCGCATGTCCCGTCATCGCGGTGGACCTGCCCTCGGGCCTGCATGCAGGGACCGGCCAGCCATTGGCCGAGGCCTGCGTCCGCGCAAGACACACGCTCACGCTGCTCACCGTCAAGCCAGGCCTCTTTACCGCGCAAGGACGCGACTTCGCGGGCGCCGTGTGGTTCGACGACCTCGGGCTCGGCAACGCATCGCGCACGCCCGATGCCTGGCTCACCGGGCGTCAATCCATCGCGCGGCCCATGCGGAGGCATGCTCAGCACAAGGGCAGCTTCGGCGACGTGGCCATCGTCGGCGGTGTACGTGGCATGACTGGAGCCGCCCTGCTCGCCGCGCGGGCCGCTCTGGCTGCCGGCGCCGGTCGCACCTACGTGAGCATGCTCGACACGCATGCACCCCCATATGACTTCACCCGCCCAGAGCTCATGTGCCGCCACGACTGGTGGAGAAGCCCGGAGCCGGTGCTGCGCAAGAGCACTGTCGTATGTGGTTGCGGCGGAGGGGACACAGTGCGCGAGCCGCTACCGAGACTGCTCGGGCACGCTGGCCAGCTGGTGCTGGATGCCGATGCACTTAATGCCATTGCGGGCGACGCCACGCTGCAGACGCTGCTGCGCTCACGCGCCGACCGAGGTCGCATGACAGTCCTTACGCCCCACCCGCTGGAGGCTGCCCGGCTGATGACCTTCGATACGGAACGGGTGCAGGCCGACCGGCTCGGAGCCGCACAGCGCATGGCCGACGACTTCGCGTGTGTCGTGCTCCTCAAAGGCTCGGGCACGGTGATCGCCGCCCCCGGGCACGTGCCCCACATCAATCCCACAGGCAACGCCGCGCTTGCCACTGCCGGCACCGGGGACGTGCTGGCCGGCTGGCTGGGCGGGCTGTGGGCGCAGTTCCCGGATGCATCATCTCCACAGACAGCACAGCAGGCGGCCTGCGCGGCCGCCTACGCCCACGGCGCAGCGGCCGATGCGTGCGGCACCGGGGTACTGCGCGCATCCGATCTCATAGAGGCAATGCGCGCCCAGGCTTGACACACCGGAAGCACCGGCGTTCAGCGTCGGCGCGCTCCCTTCCCCGCCGAAGTGCGAGGTGGGCCTTTGTCCCCGCGCCCCAGTTGGGTCGCCCTCACAGATCCACCGCGAGCCCGGCCCTTGGTTTCGGCCTTCACCGCGCGGTCGATTTCCTTGACAGCAGCCAGCTCCGATACCGCCGACCGACCGACGAGCCGCTCGCGACGTGCACGCAGCAGGGCCGCGTCCTCGACGACATCCCGCACCATGCGGAAGTCGATCTTGCGCCCGTCGAGATCCACGCGGCTTACTTGTACGCGGACCCTGGCCCCGACGGTATAGCGAACCCCGGTCCGCTCCCCACGCAACTCCTGCCGGATCTCGTCGAAGCGGTAGTACTCGCCTCCCAGCTCGGTGATGTGCACCAGCCCTTCGACGTAGAGCGCGTCAAGCGTGACGAACAGCCCGAAGCCGGTGACTGCGCTCACGGTCCCCGCGAATTCCTCGCCCAGGTGTTCGCGCATGTAGCGGCACTTCAGCCATGCCTCCACATCGCGCGAGGCTTCGTCGGCGCGGCGCTCGTTGGCACTGCAGTGGGCACCGGCCGCCTCCCAAAGCTCGGCCTCGTGCTCGCTCCCCTTCGTCGCCTTGGCCCCGCGTCGTACCTTAGGCGCCTCTTCGACCTGGCCGGTGCTGAGGTGGTAGCCCTTGCCGTGCAGCAGCGCCTTGATCACGCGATGCACGAGCAAGTCGGGATAGCGCCGGATCGGGCTGGTGAAGTGCGTATAGGCCTCGTAGGCGAGGCCAAAGTGACCGCTGTTGGTCGCCGTGTAGATCGCCTGCTGCATCGAACGCAACAGCATGGTGTGGATCTGCAGCGCATCGGGCCGGTCCTTGGTCGCCGCAGCAATCGCCTGGAACTCAGCAGGTGTCGGCTCATCGCTGACGGTGAGTGGGATGGCCAGAGCCTTCAGGTAACTTTGCAGCAGCGTGCACTTCTCGGGCGTCGGTCCTTCGTGCACGCGGTACAGTGCCGGATGCTTGTGCAAGGCGATGAAGTCCGCCGCGCATACGTTGGCGGCCAGCATCGTTTCCTCGATAAGCTTGTGCGCCTCAGTACGCACGCGCGGCAAAATCTTCTCGATGCGGCCGTTCTCGTCGCAGACGATCTGCGTCTCTGTCGTCTCGAAGTCCACCGCACCCCGTTTCGCGCGCGCCTTCAACAACGCGCGGTACACCTCATTGAGGTCGAGCAGCTGGGGCACCAGTTCTTCACGTCGTGCGGCCTCAGGCCCCCGCGTGTTGGCCAGGATGGCAGCCACTTCGGTATAGGTGAAGCGCGCATGCGAGCAGATCACCGCCGGATAGAACTGGTACGCACGGATATCCCCAGAGGCCGTAACGAGCATGTCGCAGACCATTGCCAGCCGATCCTCGTTGGGGTTCAGCGAGCACAGGCCGTTCGACAGCTTCTCGGGCAGCATGGGAATGACGCGGCGAGGGAAATACACCGAGGTCGCGCGCTCGTACGCATCGTCGTCGATAGCCTCCCCGGACTTCACGTAGTGGCTCACGTCGGCGATCGCGACAATCAAGCGCCACCCCTTGCTGCGACCCACCTTGGCCGCCTCGCAGTACACCGCGTCGTCGAAGTCCCGCGCGTCCTCTCCGTCGATGGTGACCAGAGGCACGTCGGTCAGGTCGATGCGGTGCTTGCAGTCGGCCGCGCGAATGCGCTCTGGCAGTGCGGCCGATTGGGCCAGCGTCTCGGGCGTGAAACGATGGGGCACCTCGTACTTACGTACCGCGATCTCGATCTCCATGCCGGGATCATCTATCTCACCCAGCACCTCAGTGACGCGGCCGATCGGCTGCGAGTACAGCGACGGCGGTTCCGTGAGCTCGATGGCCACCACCTGCCCCGCGGTCGCATTGGCAATCGCGTTCTTGGGCACCATGATGTCCTGGCCGTAACGGCGATCCTCCGGGGCCACAAGCCAGATGCCGTTTTCGTGTAGGAGTCTGCCGATGATCGGGGCCTTGCGCCGATCGAGGATTTCGAGGACCCGTCCTTCGGGTCGACCCTTGCGGTCGTAGCGGACGATGCGCGCCTTCACGCGGTCGCGATGCAGTACTGCGCGCATTTCCTGCGGAGAGAGATAGATATCAGGCTGGCCATCGTCCCTCGCGAGGAACCCATGGCCATCGCGGTGACCTTGCACCATGCCCTCCACCTCGCTCATCAGCTCTGCGCCAACACCTGAGGTGGCAGTCTTGTATGAATTGCTTTTTTTGATGATAGAATCCGATTCTTCCTGAGATGCCCAGGTGGCGGAATTGGTAGACGCACTAGTTTCAGGTACTAGCGGGTAACACCGTGGAGGTTCGAGTCCTCTCCTGGGCACCAAACATAAAAAGAGACGAAGGCCGCAGTATGCGGCCTTTTTCATTGGCCCTCACGTTATCGCACCGCAGGGCCGCCATCATTCAGAAGGTGTCAATGAATCCGGTGCGCCCGCGCAGCGCGCCGGAATGTGCCCAATCAAGGCGCAAAAGCACAGCCGTAGGTCGGGCGGCTGCGGCGAGCATTGCAACGCCGAGTGGTTGCGGTCCGGCGTGATGAGCAGGCATGTCGGATTCGTTCACACCTGCTCAGATCACGAACTTCTTCGCCAGCCCTTCCGGGCGCAGAGAGTCGTACTCCTCGAAAGGCTGGTGAATCCACGGGCTCGTGGGCAGCGTCTCAACGTAGTAATCGGGCGAGTACGTCGACACACCCTTCGTCCAGATCACCGCGGAGCGCAACTCGCTGATCGCGGGCATGCCGCGCAACCGCTCCACCACGGCGCGCAGTGTGACGCCCGAGTCAGCGAGATCGTCCACCAGCAGTACTCGGCCAGCCAGTTCACCCTTGGGCATGGTGATGTACTTCGCCATGTCGAGCCGGCCCTGAATGGTGCCCCCCTCGGCGCGGTACGAGCTCGTCGCCATGATGGCCAACGGCCTGTCGAACACACGAGAGAGCACGTCCCCTGGCCGCATACCACCGCGAGCCAGACAAAGGATCTGGTCGAACTCCCACCCGGACGCATGGATCTTTAGCGCCAAGCGCTCGATCAGCATGTGGTACTCGTCCCATGAGACGTACAGGTGTTTGCCGTCGTCAGTCAGCATCCGTCAGATTCCTATGAAATCGATACCCCCCAGAAGGAAGGGTCAGGGTGCAGGCTATGCGCCGCAACCGCCCTCAACCCTTGTATGGGTGGCGCAGCAAGATGGTGTGATCCCGGTCAGGACCGGTGGACACCATGTCGATAGGCGCCCCGATGAACTGCTGCACCCGCTCCAGGTAGCGCCGCGCATTTAGAGGCAGGCCATCCCATTGGGTGATGCCTGCCGTGGACTCCTTCCAGCCGGGGAAGGTTTCGTAGATGGGCCGGCAAGCGGCAATATCGTCGGCATCCAGCGGCAGGATATCGATCTGCCGGCCGCTCAGTTCGTAGCCTACGCAGACCCTGATCTCATCGAGCCTGTCCAGCACGTCGAGCTTGGTGATACACAAGCCTGAGACGCCGTTGATGATGATGGAGCGCTTGAGCGCGGCCGCATCGAGCCAGCCGCAACGCCGCGCCCGGCCGGTGACGGTGCCCCGCTCCTGCCCCACGTTGGATAGGTGGTAGCCCACGCTGCCCGGCTCGTCGATCGGCAGTTCGGTGGGGAACGGACCGCTGCCCACACGTGTCGTGTACGCCTTGGTAATGCCGAGGATGTAGTGCAACATGTCAGGCCCGACGCCAGCACCAGCCGCCGCACTGCCCGCGACGCAGTTGCTCGACGTCACATAGGGGTAGGTGCCATGGTCCACGTCCAGCAACGTGCCCTGTGCCCCTTCGAACAGCAGGTTCGCGCCCTCGCGGTTGGCACGATGAAGCGCATACCCGACATCGCCCATCAAAGGCTTCAGCGCCTCGGCGGCCTTCATTGCATCATCAAAAATGGGCTGGAATTCGAGCGGCTTGGCATGAAGGTAGCCACCCAGCGCGAAGTTGTGCAGGTCCAGCAGATCGCGCAGCCGGCTCGCGAACCGCTCCGGATGCTTGAGGTCTTGCATGCGCAAGGCTCGACGCGCCACCTTATCTTCATAGGCCGGCCCCACACCCTTGCCGGTAGTGCCAATCTTGCCCGCTCCGCTGGTTTCGCGCAGCGCCTCGCGGGCTCTGTCAACCTCGACATGGAAGGGCAGGATGAGCGGGCACGACTCGCTGACCAACAGCCTCGAACGCACCTCCAGACCGATACCTTCGAGCCGCTCGATCTCGCCAAGCATATGGGCCGGATCCACCACGACTCCATTGCCGATGTAGCACGCCACGCCTTCGCGCATGATGCCCGAGGGGATGAGCTGCAGCGCGGTCTTCACGCCCTTGATGACCAGCGTGTGCCCCGCGTTGTGCCCCCCCTGGAAGCGCACCACGCCCTGCGCGTGATCCGTCAGCCAGTCCACCACCTTGCCCTTGCCTTCGTCGCCCCATTGGGTGCCGACGACGACGACATTGCGTCCGGCGGCGTTCGCCTTCTTCTGCTGCATGTGAACGTTTCCGATTCGAGAAAGTGACGGGGCTGGCGGCGCTTAAAGCGCGCGCACTACCCACTGATCGCCTGCCGCGATGAGTTCCCGGTCGCAGTCGAACTCCTGGCCCTCGTGCTCATGGCCCGGCAAGATGCACACGACCGTCTCGCCCTGCTCTCGCAGTCGCCGCACGGCCGAACGCAACCCCTCCGATTCGCCCCACGGTGCACGGATGGCAGCTTGCAGGCGCCTCCCAGGAGCCAGTTCGGCAAGTTCCTTGAGATCAAGGCTAAAGCCCACCGCCGGCCGATTACGGCCGAAGGCAGCGCCGACCTCGTCGTAGCGCCCGCCACGCGCGACCGCATCGCTGAAGCCCTCGGTATAAATGGCAAAGCGCGGCCCGCTGTAGTAGGCATAGCCACCCAGGTCGGCCAGATCGAAACCAACCCGCACCTCGGGGTGCGCGTGCACCAGCCTCGCGGCCAGAGCAGCCAGGTCGGACAAGGCCGCGCGCACGACGGGCAGCGATGGCAGATCTCGCTGCGCGACGGCGAGAACCTCCATGCCGCCATACAAGCGCAAAAGCGTCTGGAGCCCGCGCTCGACCTCGTGGCCCAGCCCGGCTGCGATCTCCCGGAGCGCCGCACCGTCCTTGGCAGCCAGCGCTCGAGTAACCTCGGCGGTGTGAGCCGGCGTCAAGTGGGCGCCGGCGAGCAGCCCCCGCAGGATTCGCGCGTCGCCAAGGTCGAGCGTGACGCTTGTGATGCCCGCATTGCGCAGGCAGTCGAGCGCCAAGTCCTGGATTTCCAAGTCTGCCTCCAGGCCCGCATGGCCATAGGTCTCGGCACCGAACTGCAACGGCTCTCGGCTGGCGTGCAGGCCTTGCGGACGCGTGTGGAGCACAGGCCCGCAATAGCACAAGCGGGTGAGGCCGGCCCGATTGAGCAAGTGTGCATCGATGCGGGCCACCTGCGATGTGGTGTCGGCACGCACGCCCAAGGTGCGCCCGCTGAGCTGGTCGACCAGCTTGAAGGTCTTAAGATCCAGCTCACGACCACTGCCGGAAAGCAGCGACTCTAGGTGCTCAAGCAGCGGCGGCATGACCAGCTCGAAGCCGTAACCGCGCGCCACGTCGAGCAATCCTCGCCGCAGCTCTTCGATGTGCCTCGCTTGCGCAGGCAGGACATCAGCGATGTGCTCGGGCAGCTGCCAAGCAGACGACATGGGAAATCCGGGGGATCTGAAAGCGGCATTGTACCGGCCGCCTCCCGCCGCCCTGCTCTGCCCCGCAAAGTTCACGACAGCACGAGCAGCGCCAGGCCGATAGCCATGCTGGCCAGCCCGACGAAGCGGATCTGGCCGTCGGTCATGCGAGTTGCGCGCTCGAACACCGACCGCCATAGGCGCGGATTGAGCAAAGGCAGCACACCCTCGATGACCAGCATCACAGCGAAGGAGACTAAGAGCATCTGTCCCGTGAGATCCGAAATCACTTCTTCGCCGCTGCTGCCCCTGTGCCGGCGGCAGTTCCGGGAGCGCTGCGCATGGCGCGGAAGAACTCGCCGGAAGGATCGACCACCATCACATCGTTCTTGCTGCGAAACGCACTGCGGTAGGCGCTCAGGCTGCGGTAGAAAGCCGCGAACTGCGGATCGCGGCCGAAGGCTTCGGCGAAGATGGCCGAAGCGCGTGCATCGCCTTCGCCCTGCACCTTCTGCGCATCACGGTAGGCCTCCGCCACGATCACCTCGCGCTGCCGGTCGGCATCGGCGCGAATCTTTTCACCCTCCGCGGCGCCCGTGGAGCGCAGCTCGTTGGCAACGCGCTTGCGCTCCGACTCCATGCGTCGGTAGATCGATTCGGTGATGTTGGGCGAGAAGTCGACTCGCTTGATGCGCACATCGACAATCTGGATGCCGAAGGCCTTGGCTTCATCGACCAGACGGTTGCGCACGTCCTGCATGACCTTGTCACGCTCGGCTGAGAGGACCGCACGCACGGTGCGCCGGGTAACCTCCTCGTTGAACGCCGCCTGCACGATAGGACTGAGGCGGGCCTCAAGGTTGCGAATATCCACCCCGTTATTGCGGATGAACTGGCGCGCATCAGTGATCTGCCACTTCACGAGCCAGTCGATCACGAGGCTCTTCTTCTCAGCGGTAAAAATGGGGCGGCTCTCGGCACTGTCCAGAGTCTGGATGCGGCGATCCAGGAACACGACGTTCTGGAACGGAGGGGGCAGCTTGAACTTCAGCCCGGGCTGCGTTACCACCTCCTTGATCTCGCCCAAGGCATAAATGACCGCGTACTGGCGCTGATCCACGATGAACAGCGTTGAGAACAGGATCATCAGGACGACGAGCGTGCCTGCAACGTAAAAGCCGATGCGGTTCATGTGTGCGTCTTCGCTTCCTGGGTGCCCGTGCTAGCGACCATCACGTTCGCGGCTGCGCTGGTTGTCGCGCGAGCGCACGTCGACGGTGGGTGGTGTCGTGGTGCTTTCGGCGCTTGGTGCTGACGGCGTGACAGGCACGACTGCACCAGCCTGTTGCATGAGCTTGTCCAGTGGCAGGTATAGGAGGTTCGAGTTGTTGCGGGAATCGACGAGGACCTTGGTCACGTTGGAATACACGTGCTGCATGGTGTCGATGTACATCCGGTCGCGTGTGACACCCGGTGCCTTACGGTACTCGGCGAGCACGCTGCTGAAGCGCTGCGCATCGCCCTCGGCCTGAGCAATGACCCGGGCGCGATAGCCCTCGGCCTCCTGCGTCAGTCGCGCGGCCGTGCCCTGCGCCTTGGGGATGACATCGTTGGCATAGGCTTGGGCCTCGTTCTTCAAGCGCTCGCGGTCCGCACCGGCCTTGAAGGCGTCATCGAAAGCGGCCTGTACCTGCTCTGGCGCCTGCACGTTCTGCACGTTGACGTTGGCCACCACGATGCCGGCATTCAGTCGGTCGAGTTGCGCCTGGATGGACTTCACGAGATCGGCCGCAATGGCATCTCGCTGCTCGTACAAGACGGAGTCCATATTGCTCTTGCCCACGATCTCGCGCACGGCCGACTCGGCGGCCATCACCACGGCATCCTCTGGGTCGCGGTTCTCGAACAAGAACTGACGCGCATCCTTCAGGCGGTACTGCACCGTGAAGCGGATATCGACGATGTTCTCGTCCTGCGTGAGCATCGAGGAGTCGCGAAGGCCAGTGGCTGAGACAACCGTGTTGCGGCCAATCTCGCGAGACCGCAGCGTGGTGACAGACACCGTTTCATGCGACTGGAACGGATACGGCATGCGCCATTGGAAACCGGCATCGGCGGTGTGGCTGTAGCGGCCGAAGGTCATGACGACGGCCTGCTGGCCTTCCTGCACGATGAAGAAGCCGCTGGCGAGCCAGATCAGCGCGACCACCGCTACGATGAGGCCCACGCCTATGCCTGCACTTTTCATGTCGGGCTGGAAATTGTTGTCGTCGCTCGGCCCGCCAAGGCGAGGTCCCCCCCCCTTTCCGCCAAAAAGGCCAGACAGCTTGCGGTTGAAGTCGCGCCACAACTCGTCGAGGTCGGGCGGGCCATCGCCGCGCCCCCCATTGGAGAGGTCTACTTCGGCCCTCGCTCGGCGGCCAGTAAAGCGCTCCCCCGCGCCCACCAGGACGCCTGTCATTAATGCACGGGCGGAGTGCGCCGCAGCATGCAGGCGGGTGAAGAACAACCCGCGGGTGTCGGCAAACGTGCCGTTCGCGGCACCAATTGGACTGCTCATCGTGAAGAGTGCAAGTGAGTGGTACCCGTATGTCGGGCTTGCGGATCCAGGTCTTTGGCGCCTGAATGGCCAGGCGAGGCGGAAGGTTCTCCGTCGGGCGTCCGGTCGGAAGGCTCACCTTGCGCGGCGTGCCCGATGATCTTGCGCAGTTCGTCCAGCCCATCGCCGTTCAGGGCGCTTGCGAACACGCGCGGATACCGAATGCCCGCCTCGATTTCCAACGCATCCACCGTGCTGCGCGGCCGCTGCGATAGTGCCAGCCGATCCACCTTGTTGTAGACGAGCACCTGCGGGATGCCGTCAGCACCGATGTCGGTCAGGACGCGTTGCACCTCCATCATCTGCTCGGCCAGCAGCGAACTGGAAGCGTCGACCACGTGCAGCAGCAGGTCCGCGTCGGCCGCCTCCTGCAAGGTGGCCTCGAAGGCCTCGACTAGCTTGTGGGGCAAATCACGTATGAAGCCCACGGTGTCAGAGAGGGAGACCGAGCGACCTACATCCTCGAGGTAGAGCTGGCGGGTCGTGGTGTCCAGCGTGGCAAAGAGCTGGTCGGCTGCGTAGGTGCGCGCCTTGACCAGCGCGTTGAAGATCGTGGACTTGCCGGCGTTGGTGTAGCCCACCAGGGAAACCCGGAAGGTCTCGTTCCGTTCACGGGCGCGGCGCTGCGTGCTGCGCTGCCGCTTGACCTTTTCGAGGCGCGCCTTCACCGCCTTGATCCGCTCGCCGATCATGCGGCGGTCCAGTTCGATCTGGGCCTCCCCCGGGCCACCACGCGCGCCAATGCCGCCGCGCTGGCGCTCAAGATGGGTCCAGCGCCGCACCAGCCTTGTGGACAGGTACTGCAACTGCGCGAGCTCGACCTGGAGCTTGCCCTCGTGGCTTTGCGCCCGAGCGGCGAAGATCTCCAGGATGAGCATGGTCCGGTCGGCCACCGCCACACCAAGGTGACGCTCAAGGTTGCGCTGCTGCGCTGGCGACAAAGCTTGGTCAAACAGCACGGCGTCGGCCTGGTGCCCCGCCACGAGCGCCTTGATCTCGTCGGCCTTGCCGGACCCCACAAACAGGGCTGGGTCGGGCGCCTTGCGCCGAGCGATGACTCGCGCCACAGGCATGTCGCCGGCTGACTCGGCCAGTTGTGCGAGCTCATCAAGTGTCGGATCGAACGTGGAGGAGCCACCCACGTCCACGCCGACCAAGATGGCCCGCGCCATGCCGGACTCGGCCACGGGTGATGTGGAGGACCTCAAGTTGGATGGATCTCCGGTGACTGCGACGTCAAGCGGTGGTGGCGTGCTAGCCCTGATCCTGCGACTCGGAGGCGTGGAAGTTCACGGCCCGGCCCGGTACCACGGTGGAGATGGCGTGCTTGTAGACCATCTGCGTCACCGTGTTCCGCAGGAGCACCACATACTGATCAAACGACTCGATGTGGCCCTGCAGCTTGATGCCGTTCACGAGATAGATCGAAACCGGCACATGCTCCTTGCGCAGCAGGTTGAGAAAGGGGTCTTGTAGGAGTTGCCCTTTGTTGCTCACGATATAGCTCCGTGTTGAAAATTATGAGAGTGGCACCTTAACACAGGGTTCCGACAAGGCGGGCCGCCGCACCCAAAGGCCTTTAGGAATTCTTCTCATCGAATGGGTTGCGCCCGGACCGCATTTCGATACGCAAAGGCGTTCCCACCAGCTTGAAATGCTCGCGGAACCGCCCCTCCAGATAGCGTTTGTAGGTATCGGTCACGTGCTCCAGCGAGTTCCCATGCACCACAATGACCGGTGGGCTCATGCCACCCTGGTGCGCATAGCGCAGCTTCGGCCTGTACATGCCAGCGCGCTTGGGCGCCTGGTGCTCGACCGCCTGTTGCAGCAGGCGGGTCAGCACCGGAGTGGGCAGTTTCCGGGTGGCCGACGCGTGCGCCTCCGCAATGGCCTTCCACACCGGCCCAAGCCCTTGACGCTTGAGGGCCGAGATGTGAAGCACGGGCGCAAACTTCAAGAAGGCAAGTCGCTGCTCGATGGACCTCTGGAGCATCTGCTTCTGGTAGTCGTCCACCGCATCCCACTTGTTGACCGCCACCACCACCGCACGGCCGCTATCGAGCACGTAGCCGGCGATGTGGGCGTCTTGGTCGGTCACACCCTGGCTGGCATCGAGCAACAGCAGGACGACGTGCGCATCGGAGATAGCCTGCAGCGTCTTGACCACCGAGAACTTCTCGATGGCTTCAAACACCCGCCCCTTGCGGCGAAGGCCCGCGGTGTCGATGAGCTGGAACCTTTGGCCGTTGCGCTCGAACGGCACGCTGATGGCGTCGCGAGTAGTGCCGGGCTGGTCAAACGCCACCAGCCGCTCCTCACCCAGCCATGTGTTGATGAGCGTACTCTTGCCGACGTTCGGTCGACCCGCCACGGCGAGCCGCACCGGGACGTCCTCCCCGTCAGCCTCTTCCTCGTCTTCGGCCGATGGAAATTCAGCCAGTGCGGCCTCGGTCAGGCTTCGAATGCCTTGCCCGTGTGCGGACGAAATCGGGTGCGGTTCCCCGATGCCCAGCTCATGGAACTCGCCCAGCAGCGGCGAATCAGCCATGCCCTCGGCCTTGTTGGCCGCAAGAATCACCCTCTTGTTCACCGAGCGCAAGTAGCGCGCGATGTCGTGATCCTGCGCGGACAGCCCCGCGCGCACATCGACCACGAAGATCACGGCATCGGCCTCGGCCACCGCCTGGCGGGTCTGCTTGGCCATTTCCTTGACGATGCCGGTGGTGCTGTCCGGCTCGAAGCCACCGGTGTCAACCACGATGAAGTCGCGGTCGCCCAGCCGCCCGTCCCCATAGTGGCGATCGCGGGTAAGACCCGGGAAGTCCGCAACGATAGCGTCGCGGCTCTTGGTAAGGCGGTTGAACAACGTGGACTTGCCGACGTTGGGCCGCCCGACGATGGCGATGACGGGCTTCATGGCGCGGGCCGCTCCTTATTCGAGCCGAAAGGCGTAAAGGCGACCGCTGCGCGTCACGACGAGCACGGTGCCCCCAGAGGCCACCGGTGCCGCAGCGACGCCACTGCCGTCAGTCGTGGTACGCAACAGCGCCTCCCCGTTGTCGCGCGACAGCCAGTGCACCACGCCATCGGCGTCGCCAAAGACCACCGCACGTGGCGTGGCGAGCGGCGCCGAAAGACCGCGGTACAGATACGCCTCCGACTGCCAGGCGATCTCGCCTGAAGGCGTTTTCCATGCGGTGATGCGATCACTGGCGTCCGCTCCATAGACCCACTGCTCATCGGCAGAGACCCCTACGACACCCCCCACCGGCCGGGTCCAGCCCAGCCTACCGCGCTCGGCGTCCACGCATCCGATGGCGGCCTGGAAAGAGCGGACGCAAACCGTGTCACCGACACGCGCTGCAGGCCCGACCAGGTCGGCCAGCCGCTCTACCTCGTTCGTGCCGCGCGGAGAGCCGATCGTGAGCTCCCAGCGCACGTCGCCGGTGTTCGGATCGAGTCCAGCCAAGCGTGGGCCCTGCCCGACCAGCAACGTGTCTTTGAAGGCGGCAATCACGCCACCTTGCGCAAGGGTGAGAAGTTCGCCCGGTCGGCGTACGGACCACAAGCGAGTGCCGTCGGCGGCATCGAATGCATGCACGCTGCGGTCATTGGCGAGCACAAAGACCCGCTCGCCAGCCACGAGCGGTGCAGTCGTGACACGCAGCCCCAAGGACGAGCGCCACAGCTCGCGACCGGCCTCCAGCGTGACAAGAGCCCCATCACGGGTAACCACCGAGGCGAATCGGCCGTCGCTACCCACCCCGGCAGCGAGGTCCTCGCCCACTTGGCCCCGCCACAACTCCCGGCCGGTATCCGCCTGGACCGCGACCACGGCTCCATTGCTCGATGCCACAGTAAAAACGCCAGGCGTGACGGCGACCGCGAGCGGGAATCGGACAGCGCCGATACCCAGTGTCCAAGCCGTGCGCGCGGCCAGTTGTGGCTCAATGGGCACCAGTGGCGAAGGCGGCGGCCGGTCATTGCCAGCACATCCGGACAACAGGACGCAGGCCAGTACCGCGGCGGCCAAGGGCCACCGGGTCATCGCGCCACCTCTGTCGCGGTTGGCTTGTCGGCCGCCGGTGCAGCGCCCAAGGCCGTGAGCTTGGCATCGATCACGCGACGATAGCCAACCTCGGCGCCCATGAGGCCCCAAGCCTTCTGGTAGGCAGCCTTCGCGTCCTCCTTCTTGCCCTGGGCCAGGAGGATGTCACCGCGCCGGTCGGCCACCAGCGCTTCGAACTCCTTCGCCGTGGCTCCATGTAGAGCCTTGAGCGCCTCGTCGTACAGCTTGCGGTCCAGCAGAATGGAAGCCAAGCGCAGGCGCGCAATCGTCCGGTATTCGTCCTCGCTTGCCTGCTCGACAACCCAGCGTAGCGTGGCGACCGCATTATCGGCCTGCGCCTTGTCGTACTGCGCCTTTGCCAGCAGCAGCCCAGCCTGCTCGCCAAAGGTGGTGCGGCCGTAGCGCTCGCGCAGCGTGATGAACAGTGTCGCAGCGCGGTCCACCTCGCCGGCCTGCACGGCCTTCTCCACCTCGTCGTACAGCGCGCCGGCCTTCACGGCCTGGTCACGCTGCCACCACTGCCAGCCGTTCCAGGCGGCGTAGGCGGCGAGCACCGCGATCAGCACCCATGTGATGAGGTTGCCGTACTGCTTCCAGAAGTGCTTGAGCTCGTCGAGCTGTTCCTGTTCTTGCAGGTCGAGATTCGTCGCCATGGGAGTGCTTGCGTGGGAAGGCGCGATTATGCGGTGAGGAGGTCGCGGGCCCAGGCCTGAGCACCATCCAGCGCAAAGGTGCGCTGCGGGTTGTCGGCCTGGCGGAGGTCTTTCACGGAAACCTCGCCGCGGGCGAGTTCGTCGTCGCCGAAGATGAGGGCATAGCGCGCACCACTGGCATCGGCGCGCTTGAACTGGGACTTCATGCTGCCGCCCCCGGCATGCATGAGCACAGACACGCCGGCCGCGCGAAGCTGCTCGATCACCGCCATGGCACAGGCCACGGCGGCGGGTGAGAGGACCACGGCGTAAACCCGTGGCGCAGTGCTCGGCACCGGCAGCCCGATCTCCTGAAGCAAGAGCAGCAGCCGTTCGATGCCCAGGCCGAAGCCCACGGCGGGAGTGGGCTTGCCGCCCAGTTGCTCGATGAGGCCGTCATAGCGTCCGCCGCCGCACACGGTGCCCTGCGAGCCGAGTTGGTCCGTCACCCACTCAAACACTGTCAGGTTGTAGTAGTCCATGCCACGCACCAGCCGGGGATTGACGCGGTACGCCAGCCCGGAGGCCTCCAGGACGGCACGTACGGCCTGGAAATGCGCGAGCGAAGCCTCGCCGAGGAAGTCGATGAGCTTGGGCGCAGCCTCCACCAGCGGCTGCATCGCCGGGTTCTTGGTGTCGAGGATGCGTAGGGGGTTGCTGTGCAGTCGCCGCTTGGCGTCGTCATCCAGGTCCGCCGCGTGCGCTTCGAAATGGCGCACCAGCGCATCGCGGTGCGCGCGGCGCTCGTCGGGCTGTCCGAGGCTGTTGATCTCGAGCCGCACGTGGCGGCCCTCGACCAAGCCCAGTTCGCGCCACAGCGCGCGCCCCATGAGAATCATCTCGGCATCGACGTCGGGCCCGGCGTAGCCAAGCGCCTCGACATCCAGCTGATGGAACTGGCGGTATCGGCCCTTCTGCGGCCGCTCGTGACGGAACATCGGGCCGATGGTCCAAAGTCGCAGCGGACCGTTGTAGAGGGCGTTGTGCTCCACCATGGCCCGCACGATGCCCGCCGTCGCCTCCGGACGCAGCGTGAGCTTGTCGCCGTTCATCGAGTCGACGAAGGAGTACATCTCCTTCTCGACGATGTCAGTCACCTCCCCCAGACCACGCACGAACAGCGCCGTCGGCTCCACCACGGGCGTCAGCATGTACTGGTAGCCGTACCGGGAGACGACAGCACGCACCGCCGTCTCGAACCACTGCCACAACGAGGAATCCGGCAATTTCTCGGTACGCGGCACTGAGCCCGGCAGGATGTCATTCATGCCCTTGACGGCACGCAGCATGTCCATGTTGTTCTGAAGGCGAAAATGAAAACGGAAAACCAGCGCGGCTGCCCCAAGGGCCCCGCGCACGCAGGGTCAGGCTTCGGCCTGCACCTTGGCGCCGAAGCGGCGCTCGATGTAGTCCTCGACCAGGGCCTGAAACTCCTCTGCGATGTGATCGCCCCGCAGCGTCAGCGCCCTCTCGCCGTCGATGAACACAGGCGCAGCCGGCGCCTCACCCGTGCCGGGTAGGCTGATGCCGATATCAGCGTGCTTGCTCTCGCCCGGGCCATTGACGATGCAGCCCATGACCGCGACTTTCATCTTCTCGACACCTGGATATCTCGCCCGCCACACCGGCATCTGGGCGCGCAGATAGTCATCGATCTGCTTGGCAAGTTCCTGGAAGGTGGTGCTGGTCGTGCGCCCGCAACCCGGGCAGGCAGTCACGCTGGGGTTGAAGGAGCGCAGTCCCAACGCCTGGAGGACTTCCAGCGCGACCACCACTTCCTGCGTACGGGCCTCCCCAGGCTGCGGCGTGAGCGAGATGCGTATCGTGTCCCCGATGCCCTGCTGCAGAAGCAGGGCGAGTGCGGCCGTCGACGCCACTGTGCCCCGGGGGCCCATGCCGGCTTCGGTGAGGCCCAGATGCAAGGGGTAGTCGCAGCGAGCAGCCAGCGCCTGATACACCGTCACGAGATCCTGCACACCGGACATCTTGCATGACAGCACGATCTGCCGCCCCGGTAGCCCCAGTTCTTCGGCGCGCCGAGCCGATTGCAGTGCCGAAGCCACGATGGCCCGGTACATCACCTGCTGAGGCTCGTCAGGCTGCGAGCGCCTGGCGTTTTCGTCCATCAGCTGTGCGAGCAACTCCTGATCCAGGCTGCCCCAGTTCACGCCAATGCGCACCGGCTTGCCATGGCGGGCAGCCGCTTCGACCATCTGCGCGAATTGCCTGTCGTGCTTGTCGCCCTTGCCGACGTTGCCGGGATTGATGCGGTACTTGCTCAGCGCTTCGGCACACGCGGGGAAGTCGGTGAGCAGCCGGTGGCCGTTGTAGTGGAAGTCGCCGATGAGCGGGACATCGACGCCCATCCGGTCGAGCTGCTCGCGGATGTGGGGCACGGCCTGTGCCGCTTCGGGCGTGTTGACCGTGATCCGGACCAGTTCCGAACCAGCCAACGCAAGCTCCTTCACCTGGATCGCCGTCTCGATGACGTCCACCGTGTCGGTATTCGTCATCGACTGCACGCGCACGGGCGCAGCACCTCCAACGGTCACCAGGCGCGAACCCCATCGCACTTCCGCCTGGCGGCTTCGGCGGGCTTGGGGGACGGCAGGCTGGATAAACTCAGCGAGCAGATCGCGAGCGTCGCTCATGTGGGCATCCCTACTTCAGTTCCAGACGCGCCACGTTGTCGCGGCCGCCGGCAGCCATCAGGTCGATGACCTGACCGCGAAAGGTCAGCTGGGTGCCGCGTGCGTTGCCAATCTTCACGCGCAGTGGAGGGGGTGCGTCAAGGGCCACTTCTTCCCCCACATTCACCAGCCTGGCGAGCACAACACGCGAGCGTGCATCACGCACCTCCACCCAACTTGGGGCGGAAGCACGCAGCCGCAGTGCCGAGTCAGGCGTGGAGTTCTCCGCCGGAATCGCGGCACTGGCGGGCAGGGCCGGATTCAGCGCCGGCCCTGCCACGACTAAAGATCCGCCCGTCTGCCCAGCATCCCCGGCATTTGCCGGTGCCGAGCCGGATCCGCTGGCGGGAAGGGCCGCTGGTACGCCAGCATCAGCCGCCGGCAAGCTGACTTCGCCAGCCACCGATGCCTCACCCTGCGGAGCCATGCCAGCGGCGGGATCAATCGGCAAAGGCAATACGACGGTCGACACGCCCGAAGACGGCGCTTCGGGCGACGGGACCGCGCTCGACATGACGCCGAGCCCGGAGAGCCAGCTTTGCGGCAGCAGATATACCACCGCAGCGAGCACGATGAGCGCCAGGGCGGCCCACGTGCCGGGCGGCACACGCGACACCCCCTCACCGGACTCGCCTCGGGCGACCCGCTCCCGGAAAGGCTGGTTAATTCCCTGGCTCACGTGCTCCAGCCGATGGCTTACCGGTGCGGGCAGCAGGGCGAGCACCGGGGCCGGGTCCATCTTCAGCGATCGACACACGGCTTGTGCCAGTGCGCGGGTGAAGGTGGCGTCGGGCAGCTCATCGAAGCGATCCGCTTCCAGCGATTCGAGCTTGCGCTGCGAGACCTTGATGGAAGCAGCCAGGGCGGCGATGTGCATGCCCTGCGCCTGCCGTGCCTCGCGCAGCAGACCTCCCGCGGTACGCGCCGGGTTCGGTACTTCGCTCACCACTTCACTCATCGAACTGCCCTCGCTCGAACGCGCTAGCCTGCCGCGACTGCGGGAAGCGGTTGCGAAGCTGCGTGCCCAGATCCTGAACGCCCTGCAGGTTGCCGAGCCGTTTCTCGATGCGCGCAGCCAGCCAAAGCGTCTCGGCGCTGGCCAGGTCCGGGCTGCTGTTCAACCGCTTGATATGGACGAGTGCACGCCCGTACTCGCCGCGTCGGTACAGCAGTTCGCTCAGGTTGACGGACGTCGCCGGGTTAGCCGGATCCAGCTCATGGGAACGCAGGAGCGACTCTTCGGCCTGCTGCCACTGGCCGGCTCGAGCTTGGCAGATGCCCCGGGTGAGCAGCGTGCGCGGGGACTGGCGATACTGAGGCACCTCCAGCGCCTGTAGGAACATGCTGTCAGCCTCGGGGTAGCGGCGCTTCTGGCACAGGTACCAGCCGAAGTTCTGCATGGTATCGGCATCGCGTGGAGCAAGCGCAAGCGCACGACGGAAGCTGTCCTCGGCCAGCGCGTCATCGCCCAGGCTGGCGTAGATCAACCCGCGCAGGTTAAAGGCGGCCGCATTCGCCGGGTCCGCGTTGATGGCGAGCTTCACTTCGTCAAGCGCGGTGGTGAATTGACCGCGGCCAAAATAGGCAGTCGCCAATTCCATGCGCACTCGCGAGCGACGCGAAGCCTCCGGCTCGTCGGATGCGGTGATGTGGTCGCGGGTTTCGGGAGGCGTTGCGTCCACCTGGTGTGTGCTGCCCTCGCCTTGCACGGTCATGCAACCGAACATCAGCAGGCCAGCCAGCACCCCGGCGGCCCACGCCGCGATGCGCCTTGCGGCGCCAGCATCCCAACTCATGACTTGGTCTCCTGCCTGGTCTTCCGCATATAAGTGCCCCCACCCCACCCTGCAGGCGGCGGCCGATGGATATGAATCGGCACGCGCGAGGCCAGTCGCTCCTGAACTCGGGTGCGGTCCTGTACCTCGCCGGCCAGTTGGCCGCACGCCGCGTCGATGTCGTCGCCACGCGTCTTGCGCACCGTGGTGACGATGCCCGCATCCTGAAGGACGCGGGCGAAAACCGTCACCCGTTCCTGCGACGAACGCTGCAAGCCGGACGCGGGGAACGGATTGAACGGAATGAGGTTGAACTTGCAAGGCACACGACCCCGAACGCACTCCAACAACCGCTCGGCATGCGCAGGCGTGTCGTTCACACCATCGAGCATGCAGTACTCAAAGGTGATGAAATCGCGAGGCGCCGCCGTGAGGTAGCGGCTACAGGCCGCAAGCAGTTCATCGATCGGGTACTTGCGGTTGATCGGGACCAGATCGTCGCGCAACGCGTCATCCGGCGCATGCAATGACACCGCCAGCGCGACCGGACAATCCTCTCGAAGGCGGTCGATCATGGGCACCACGCCGGACGTGGATACCGTCACCCGCCGACGGGACAAGCCGTAGCCGTGGTCATCGAGCATGACGCGCAGCGCGGGCACCAGCGAGGAGTAGTTCTGGAGCGGCTCGCCCATACCCATCATCACCACGTTCGTGATGGCGCGCTCGCCCTGGCGCAGCCCGAGGCGCCGGCGCAGGTGATGCTCGGCAAACCAGAGTTGCGCAAGAATTTCGCCGGTGCTCAGGTTGCGGCTGAAGCCTTGATGACCTGTGGAACAGAAACGGCAGCCGACCGCACAGCCGGCCTGGGAAGAAATGCACAGCGTGCCGCGGTCATCTTCGGGGATGTAGACCGTTTCGACCGCATTGCCGCCACCCACATCAAACAGCCACTTGATGGTGCCGTCGGCTGAGGCCTGCTCGCTGGCAACGGACAAAGGTGAGATGCGCGCCAACGTCGCGAGCTTGCCTCGCAAAGAGCGCGCCAGATCCGACATCTGCGTGAAATCCGCTGCGCCCTTGTGATGTATCCAGCGAAACAGCTGCGTGGCACGGAAACGCTTCTCTCCGAGCTGATCGCAAAACGCCGTCAGCCCTTCCAGATCGAATTCCAGCAGGTTGACGGCGTCTGTCATGGCATGGCCCCGTCCCAGCGGGGCAAAAGAATCAACGACTGTAGACGTTCATCGCCGGGAAGAAGAACGCCACTTCGACGGCCGCGGTTTCGGGCGCGTCGGAACCGTGCACCGCGTTGGCGTCGATGCTGTCGGCGAAGTCAGCGCGGATCGTTCCCTTTTCGGCCTTCTTCGGATCCGTGGCACCCATCAGCTCGCGGTTCTTAGCAATGGCGTTCTCACCTTCGAGAACCTGGATCATGACCGGACCGGAGATCATGAAGTTCACCAGATCGCCGAAGAAGGGCCGAGACTTGTGCACGGCATAAAAGGCTTCGGCTTCGCCGCGCGAGAGGTGAGCCATTTTGGCTGCGACGATCTTGAGGCCTGCGTTCTCGAAGCGGCTGTAGATCTGGCCGATGACGTTCTTCGTCACGGCATCGGGCTTGATGATCGAGAGCGTTCTTTCGAGCGCCATGTGTTTTTCTCCTGGAATCAAAGACTTGGCAAAACGGGAAATTGTATCGCCTGCGACTGAGGCGACTTGTGACGGTTCATGAACGGACCGCGGGTTCAGCGCCCGCGAGTCCTGCGGTCAGCGCCCCCCGCGACGCCCGCCACCGAAGCCACCGCCCTTTCCACCGCGACCACCACCACCGCCACCACCCCGAGTGCCTTTACGGTGGAACGCATCGGCCCCGATGTAGCCCACCGAGGTCTGCAGAGGATCAGGCTCCTTGGGACCACCGCCACCTTTGTGAGCGCCGCGGTTGGCGCCGCTGCCCGGCGTACCGAAGCCACCGCCGCCAGTGCGGAAGCCCCGCCCGCCGACAGCGCTGCGCGGGTTCTGCACGAAGCGCTTGTCGAAGGTCTGCTCCAGCGGATTTGGAATTCGTGCGGGGTCGATGTCCTCGTCGAAGTCAGCGTTGAAATCATCACGATCGCGTGGGGTCTCGGGGCGTACTGCGGCTTGGTCAGGCGGTCGACTGCCGCGCGGCCCCGAATGGTTCTCGTTGCGCAAGTTCTCGTTGCGGTTGCGCTTCTTGTTGCGCCTGCCGCCACCGCGCTCGTCGCGAGGCTGCCCCTCGCCTGCCCCCACCAGCCGACGGATGGCACGGACATCCTCGTCGCCCAGGTCCACCCATATGCCACGTTTGAGCCCGCGCGGCAGTACCACGCTGCCGTAGCGAATGCGGATGAGCCGACTCACCGTCAAACCGACGGCATCGAAGAGCTTGCGCACTTCGCGGTTCCGCCCTTCGGTGATGACGACGCGATACCAGTGGTTGGCACCTTCGCCGCCGCCATCCTCAATGGACTTGAAACCGGCAGCCTGGCCATCGATGGACACGCCCTCGAGCAACTCGGCGCGTGCCTCCTCGTCGAGCGTGCCCATCACGCGCACGGCGTACTCGCGCTCCACGCCGAACCGCGGATGCATCAGCTGGTTGGCCAGCTCCCCTGAATTCGTGAAGAGCAGCAGCCCCTCCGTGTTGATGTCCAGGCGGCCCACGGACTGCCACTTGCCCTGAGCCAGCCGAGGCAGGCGCCGGAAGACAGTGGGCCGGCGCTGCGGGTCGTCGTGGGTAACGACTTCACCCACAGGCTTGTGATAAGCGATCACCCTCGGGGCAGGCGGCACGATCCGCACCTTCACGGGCTTGCCATCGACCTTGATGTGATCTCCAAACGAGATGCGCTGCCCGACGTGAGCCAGCTGACCATTGACCGTCACCTTCCCATCAACGATGAGCTGCTCCATGTCGCGCCGGGAGCCGATGCCTGCCTGGGCAAGCACCTTCTGCAGCTTGGGCGCATCCGGCTCGGCGCGCAGCACCCGCTTGGGCGGCGCCACCGACGCCGACTGCGCCGTCTCCTCGGCATCGAACTCGCCCGAAACGACGTGGGCGAACACCTCGGTAGGATCCGTGGGCGGCAAGGGCTCGATCACCTCGGGTTCGACAGTGTCGTCCTCCTCGGCGCCTTCGGCGGTTGCACCGGGTTCAGCCACGACCGCCAGCCCCTCGGCGCGGCCGCGACGGCGATCGCGGCGGTTGCGGCGACGAGAGCGTTCCGAGGACATTTCACCCTCGCCCGTGCCGCCCTCCGCCGTGGCAGCCACTTCGGCCACGGCCTCTGCGATGGGGGTCACCGGTGAGGGTGCCCCCTCTAGTACCGGTTCAGCGTGAACCAGGGACGACGCTGCGCTCGCCGCGTCTGTCAGCATCGCCGGGGCGGCCGTGGACCCGGCATCGGTGTCGACCACTGGCGCAAGATCATCGGGTTCGATGGACCTCGCATGCATCGGATCGCCAGACCCCGGGGCGGCATTGGGCGGGGAGTCGGCATCAGACGCCTTTGCCGTAGTGCGCCGGCGACGCACGGGCTTGTCCGTGACCGCCGCCTCGGCGCTGGCATCGGAGGAAGGACCTTCCGCGGCAGGTGCAGCAGGCTTGGCCGCACGCTTGCGCCGCGCGGGCTTCGCCGGCTCGGCAGCGCCTTCTTCAGCGATCACCGCCGCGGCGGGCGCGTCAGTGTCCGGGTTGGTCGCGTCGTCAGCGTTGGCGTTCATGCTTGAGGTTCCATGGGGGCGGCATCGGCCGCAGGCTCGGTTGATGGGGGCGGGGAAAGGGATTCGCTGGCGCAGGCGTCATCGAGCACCGCGATCGGGACATCGCTGGAATCGTCGGCAGTGGCCATGGGCTGGGCGACCTCGCCTTCGGTGGACTCAGCGGCCACAGCAAACAGCGCATCGCCGGGGCTCATGGCGACCTCCGAGCCGTGCGACAGCGCGTCATCAAGGGCCAGTGCCGCCTGACTCTCGATCAACGAGGCCTGCTGCGACAAGGATTCGCCAAGCATCGCGGCACCCTGGCCAGCACCTTCGAGCAGCGGAAGTTGCTCAAGGCTGGCGAGGCCCAAGTCGTCGAGGAACTGGCGGGTTGTCGCGAACAAGGCCGGTCGGCCCGGCGCTTCTCGATAGCCGATGACGTCGACCCAACCGCGGTCCTCGAGTTGTTTGATGATCTGGCTTGCCACTGTCACGCCGCGGATGTCCTCGATGTCGCCCCGGGTCACGGGCTGCCGGTAGGCGATGATCGCCAGCGTCTCCATGACGGCCCGCGAGTACTTGGGCGGCTTCTCCGGATGGAGCCGGTCGAGGTACTCACGCATTTCCGGCCGACTCTGGAACCGCCACCCAGTGGACAACGGCACCAGCTCCACACCCCGACCTTCCCAGTCACGAACGAGCTCGTCGAGCAGCCCACGCAAGGTGTCGGGCCCAACCTCGTCACCGAACAATGCCCGCATGTCACGCAGCGGCATGGGCTGCTGCGCGCAGATGAGCGCTGTCTCAAGGACGCGCTTGGCATCCTGTGTGTTCATGGACTTCGTTACATCCTCGGCCGGCCGTGCCGGCATGCTGCGTCTGAGGGTCTAGCCTCGCAATCAGCCTCGCAGGGCCGCCACCCTCTTCGCGTTCTTGGGCGGCCGGTTCGCTCGGCGGCTGGCTGGTGGTCCTAAGGGGTCGTCGCGGTTCTCGCGTCGGAACCCTGTCCTCACGCCCTTGGGGGCGGCTCGCTTCGCATGCGGGGCCGAAGGCCTCACGCCACCGACCCGCTCCATCGCAAAGGACGAGCCATTGTACCGAAGCCGTCAGGTTCAATGGGCGGCGTCGATGCGATCCCACGCGGCGGCAAGGTCCGGGGGAGCCGGAGCAACGAAGCTCAGAGGCAAGCCGGTGATCGGGTGATTCAGCGCGAGACGCGTCGCGTGCAACGCCTGCCTTTGCATGCCCAGGGCGGGCGTGCCGCCATAAGTGACATCGCCGACCAGGGGATGCCCGCGCGAGGCGAGATGGACACGGATCTGGTGTGTACGACCCGTGTGCAAGGTGCAGATCACTCCCGTGCAGAGCGCGCTACGGACCCGCACATCGACATCGGTCATGGCCGCCTTGCCCGAAGCCAACACCGACATGCGCACCCGCGACTGCGGATCGCGGCCGATCGGGGCGTCGATGCACAGATGGTCCTCCCGCATGACGCCATGCGCGATGGCCAGGTACTCGCGGTGCACGTCGCGCATCGAGATGGCCCGTACCAGTGCCGTCACCGCGGGCAGTGTCTTGCCCACGACCATGAGGCCCGAGGTGTCCTTGTCCAGCCGGTGCACGATGCCCGCGCGCGGCAGCGTCGCCGACTGGGCGTGATGAGCCAGCAGCCCGTTAAGCACTGTGCCCGACCAGTTGCCCGCCGCAGGATGAACGACCAGTCCGGCGGGTTTGTTCAGAACTAGGACATGCTCGTCCTCGAACACGACAGTCAGCGGAATCGGCTCAGGCCTGAAGGCCTGACTTTGCGGCGTCGGGACCAGCTCCACATCGATGCGGTGCCCGGCCAGCACCTTGCGCGATGCGACTGTGACGACACGACCGTCCACGCGCACGTGCCCGGCCTGCACCAAAGTCTGCAGGTAGCTGCGGGAGAACTCCGCCACGATGGACACCAGCGCCTTGTCCAGCCTGTGGCCGTGCAGGAGGTCGGTCACCATGGCCTCGCGTCGTTCGACGTCTTCGGCCCACGGCGTATCCGCCTCGCCGGACAGGTCGTCGATGGCGGGGCTCGGCGGGGGGGCTCTCCTATAATCCGCGGTCATTTTTGCGAGGGCAGCGCAGTTCCGGCGTATGCGCCGGGAGACGCCATCGATACATGGATTTGACGCATATGTTGGGTCGGGCTTGGGGCCTGACGGGGGCGGTCGCGGTGGGCCTGGGTCTACTGACGGGCTGCAGCTCGACGCCAAAAGACGAGACGAGCGGCTGGTCGCCCGAGAAATTGTATGCAGAGGCCCGCGAAGAGGCTGAGTCTGGGAGCCTGGAGCGGGCAACAAAGCTGTACGAGCGTCTCGAAGGCCGCGCGGCTGGCACACTCCTAGCCCAGCAGGCACAACTGGAACGGGCTTACGCGCTGTACCGCCAGCAGGAGAAGGCAGAAGCACTGTCAGTGCTCGAGCGCTTCCTGAAGCTGCACCCGACGAGCCCCGCGGCGGATTACGCGCTGTACCTGCAGGGCCTAGTGAACTTCAACGACAACTTGGGCATTCTGGGCAGCCTGTCACGCCAGAACCTGTCCGAGCGCGACCAGCAGGCCGCGCGCGATGCCTTCCAGTCGTTCAAACAACTGGTGGACCAATACCCGCAGTCGCGCTACGCCGAAGATGCTCGTACCCGCATGAACTACATCCTCAACTCGCTCGCAGCGTATGAGGTGCATGTGGCGCGCTACTACTTCCGCCGTGGAGCATACGTGGCAGCGGCGAACCGAGCGCAGCAGACGGTACAGGAGTTCCAGCAATCACCCTCTTCAGAGGAGGCGCTGTTCATCATGGCTCGCAGCTACGACCGCCTGGGCCTCACGGAGCTGCGCGACGATGCCAACCGGGTGCTGCACCAGAACTTTCCCAACAGCGCCTACCTCACCGAGGAAAGGCCGCAGCAGCGCTCCAAGCCTTGGTGGCAGATGTGGTGATCGCGCAGCGGGGCCGCTGACACCGCGACCAGTTCCGCCAGCCAGTTCAGCGCCTCGGCTTCCGAAGTTGCCGGTGTCATCGGCGGCAGCGCCTGGCGCAGCCTCCGTCCATAGTTCATGCCCGCCATGCGAGGGTCGCAGATGACGAGCAGTCCCCGGTCGGTCTCGCTGCGGATCAGCCGACCCGCACCCTGCTTGAGCGACACCGCAGCCTCGGCCACGAAATAGTCGGTGAAGGCGTTGCGGCCCTCAGCCTGCAGCCGCTTCACACGCGCCTCGACCAGCGGGTCGTTGGGTGGCGGGAAAGGCAACTTGTCGATCAGCACGCATTGCAGCGCGTCACCCGGCACATCGATACCCTCCCAGAAGCTTTGCGATCCCACGAGCACGGCACCACGCCGGCCGTGCGGACCGACCGAACGCGCAAGGAACTCCTGCATCAACTGGCGCTTGGACGCCTGCCCCTGCGTCAGCACCTCGATGTCGTCGCCGCACTCCCCGAAACTCTCGCGCAGCAGTTCACCGATCGTCTGCAAGGCGCGCAGTGTTGTAGTCAACACGAAGGTGCGGCCTCCGAGCACTCGCGCGCATGCACCGGCCAGGCATGCGACGGCCTTCGGATGACCAGGCTCGTTGGGCTTTGGGAACTGGCGAGGAATGTAGAGGCGTGCGTGAGCCGCATAGTCGAAGGGGCTGCCGGCGCGCAGCATCTGGGCGTCGGCGAGTCCTGCCGATTCGGTGAACCAGCTGAGCCGCTCGTCGTCTCCCAGCGTGGCCGAAGTGAAGACCCAGGCCTTGGGCGCACGGCCCATCTGCTCCCGAAGCACCTCGCGTATGTCCAGCGGTGATTCGACAAGGCGGCACTGCTGGGGCGTAAGGTCGATCCAGCGCACCTGACCGGATACCGCACTGTCGCCGAAGTTCTTGGCGAGCCCCGCAAATTGCGACGCACGCTCCGCCAGCTTCACGAAGTCCGGTGCCATCTCGCTCACGGTGTCCAGGGCGGCACGGGCGTCATTGCAGGCCCTCGCCAGGCCACCTAGCGCGTTGACGAAGTCGGAACGGGTGGCGCGCTCGTCCCATCTCAGCTTCACGGTGCCGCGCAAATCGCGCAGGTGCCCAGCCGCTGCCATGCGTAAATCGCGGGCACTCCGATCGCAGGCGGCCGCGATATCCTGCCAGGGCACCAACCCACGTGCCTGCTGCAGCCCGGCGCCCAGCATGTCACGGGCAAAATCGATCACCTGCCCGCTACCCAGGGTAGTGCCGAGGAACTGCACGCCGGCCTCGGCCAGCTGGTGCGCCTCGTCGAAGACCGCCAGTTCCACGCTCGGCAGCAGTTCGGCCACCCCACTGTCGCGCAGCGCCATGTCGGCGAAAAATAGGTGATGGTTGACCACGACCACATCGGCGGCCATGGCCTCACGCCGAGCCTTCATCACGTGGCATTGGCGGTGCTCGGGGCATTCGGTCCCGAGGCAGTTCTCGCGTGTGGAGGTGACCAGCGGAATGACACTGTTGCGCTCGTCCAGCCCCGGCATCTCCGACAAGTCGCCGGTCGCGGTGGTGCGGGACCACTCTTCCACCTTGGCCAGCGTGCGCACGGCCCAGCGGTCGGGCAGTTGCGCCGAGTGCCGCGCCTGACCAAGGCGGTGCAGGCAGAGATAGCTGGCTCGCCCCTTGAGCAGCGCCAGGCCCGTCGGCACCTGCAGTGCATCGCGCAAGCGCGGAAGATCTCGCAGGAAGAGCTGGTCCTGCAAACTCTTGGTCGCCGTGCTGATGAGTGCTCGTGCGCCGCTCAGCAAGGCCGGCACCAGATAGGCGAATGTCTTGCCCACGCCCGTGCCCGCCTCCGCCACCAGCACCTCGCGCCTGTCGATGGATGCAGCCACCGCGAGTGCCATGTGTCGCTGCACCTCCCGCTCGGTGTAGCGATCATCGGCCCGAGCCAGCGGTCCATCAGTGGCAAAAGCGGCGAGCACCGCCTCTTCGAGCGCCGTCATGCGGGTTCGGGAGGTTCGAGCCGGGCTTCGAGCTGAGCAATGCGATCTCGCAGCATTAGGCGGCGCTTCTTCATGCGCTGCAACGACAGCTCGTCGGTGGTCCCGTCGAGGCTGGCCTTGTCGATGAGGGAATCGAGATCCCCGTGCTCGATGCGCAGCTCGATCAGCCTGCGGGAGAGCGAATGCAGGTTGTCGTCCATTAATTCGCAGGTTCCCCGCCGTGAAGCAATGCCGGGCGATTATAGTTTTCAGTCTATGAGCACTTGCATGCAGGGCTACCGCCTGTCAGCCGCCACGGGCATTCATCGAGGCGATCGGGCGTACCAGCAGGATCAGGTGCAAATCATCGCCCATCCCCGCGTACCGGGCTGTGCCATGGGTGTCCTCGCGGACGGCATGGGCGGCAAGAGCGGCGGACGCAAGGCCGCCGATCAGGTGATCCTCACCGCGCAGCAGATCTTCGATCGCTACGCCCCGAGTCGAGACGACCCGCGCGAAGCCCTCAAGCAGCTAGTGCTGGAGGCTCACCTCATGATCAAGCTGACAGCCATCACCTCAGAGGAAGAGCCTCACAGCACCGTCGCCGCCTTCATCATCAGTCCCTCCCGGGAGTGCGACGTGATCCACGCCGGTGACTCTCGGGTGTACCACTTCCGCGGTCCCGCGATGCTGAGCCGCACAGTGGACCACTCTTTCGTGCAGAGGCTGGTCGACGAAGGCCAACTCACCGAGGAAGAAGCCAACGTACACCCGCAGTCGAATCTGCTGACTGGATGCCTGGGTACGCATTCCGACCCACCCATTGCCGTCGGCCACGTGGACCGGCTGGAAATTGGCGACACCGTGCTGGCTTGCAGCGACGGTCTGTGGCACTACTTCACCCCAAAGGATCTCGGGGCGATCGTCCACTCGCTGCAGCCGCGCGAAGCCAGCGAAATGCTCGTAAGCAAGGCACGCCAGCGGGCGCGCGGCACAGGTGACAACCTGTCTCTCGCACTCGTGCGGATCGACGCTCTCGGCTGACGCACTGACGCCCAAGTGCCACCGTGCGGCAGACGCCGGCGATATGACAACGCGAGCAGACCATGCGGACGCAACCGCGCTGGGCTAGCAAACTAGCGGACTAACCAAGGGGTGTCATGTCAGCGACGTGTCCACGTCCCGCCGAGCCAGGGCGAGGAATTCCGCTGATTGCATTTCGGACAAACGCGACACCGTGCGTGGGAACTCGTGGGCGAGCGGCCCATCCGAATACAGCAACTCAGGCGTCACCGCGGCGGACACGATGAGTTTCACGCGCCGGTCGTACATCACGTCCACCAGCCACGTGAAGCGTCTCGCCTCCGACGCGTGCCGCGGCGCCATCTGCGGCACGCCGGATACGAGGATGGTGTGGAACTGCGTGGCCAGCTCCAGGTAGTCGTTCTGTGAACGCGGGCCGCCGCACAGTTCCTTGAAGTCGAACCAGACCACGCCGCCGGCCCGGCGCCTCGCGTGAAGCACACGGTGCTCGATGTGGAGATCCGGGCTCTCATTCCGGGCCTCCGCCAACCGCTCGAACGCCTGTGCCATCTCGGCCTCGGCCTCCGGGCCGAGCGGCGTGTGATATAGCTTCACTTGCTCCAACGTGCGACGGCGGTAGTCTGTGCCGTTGTCGACGTCCACCACTTCAAGCTGGCGCTTCAGCAGCTCGATGGCCGGCAGGATGCGGTCTCGGTGCAGCCCATTGGGGTACAGGTCGTCTGGGCGAAAGTTCGACGTGGTCACGATGCCTACTCGGTGCTCGAACAGCGATTCGAGCAGACGGTGAAGGATCATCGCGTCCGTCACATCCGCCACATGGAACTCGTCGAAGCAGATAAGCCGATAGCGCCTGGCCACCCGCCGCCCCAATTCGTGCAGCGGATTGACCGTTCCCTTCAACTCGGCCAGTTCCCGGTGCACCTCACGCATGAACTCATGGAAGTGCAGCCTCGTCTTGCGCGCTAGCGGAACCGAGTTGAAGAAACAATCCATGAGAAAGCTCTTCCCTCGCCCCACGCCGCCATGCATGTACACACCACGAGGGATAGGGGGCCGCGCGATGAGCTTCATCAGCGGGTTGCTGCGGCGGGACTTGTACTCGACCCACTCGTTCTCGCAACGTTCCAAAGCCGCGACGGCGTGCAGTTGCGCAGGATCGGAGCGGTAGCCGCGCTCGGCGAGCGCGGCGTGGTAGAGCAATCGTACGGACACGGCTCACCCGTAGGCCGGGAGGTGCGCGCAAGCTGCCGCCCCCGGCCGACGAGACGCTTGCATCAGAAGTTCAGCGTGCGCTTGTCCACCGCGAGCGCCGCCTCCTTGGTCGCCTCGCTGAGCGACGGATGTGCATGGCAGATGCGAGCAATGTCCTCGGCGCTGGCCTTGAACTCCATGGCCACGACGGCCTCGGAAATGAGCTCCGAAGCGTAGGGTCCGACGATGTGCACACCCAGAATCTCGTCGGTCTTTGCGTCGGCGAGGAACTTCACCATGCCGGTCGTATCGCCCAGCGCCCGCGCACGCCCGTTCGCCAGGAAGGGGAAGGTACCCGACTTGTAGGCCCGCCCCGACGCCTTGAGCTGCTGCTCGGTCTGCCCCACCCAGGCGATCTCGGGAGAGGTGTAGATCACCCACGGGATGGTGTTGAAGTTCACATGTCCGTGCTGGCCGGCAATGCGCTCGGCCACCGCCACCCCCTCCTCCTCGGCCTTGTGCGCGAGCATGGGACCGCGCACCACGTCGCCGACCGCCCACACGTTCGGGAGGTTGGTGCGGCAGTCGTCGTCTACGACCACAGCACCGCGCTCATCGAGCTTCAGGCCGACCGCTCCTGCATTGAGACCGTTGGTGTTTGGCACTCGGCCGATGGAGACGATGAGCCGATCCACCTCGATCCGATGTGACTCGCCCTTGGCAGAGACGTAGCTCACGCTGATAGCGGCCTTGTCCCTTGTGATCTCGCCCACCTTCACGCCCAGCTCGATCTTGAGCCCCTGCTTGGTGAAGGCCTTGTGCGCCTCCTTGGCGATCTGCTCATCGACCGCCCCCAGGAAAGTGGGCAGTGCCTCGAGGACCGTGACCTCGGCACCCAGTCGACGCCACACGGATCCCATCTCCAGGCCGATGACTCCCGAGCCCACCAGGGCCAGACGCTTAGGCACGGAGGGAATGCGCAAGGCACCGTCGTTCGACAGGATCAACTCCTCGTCGAAATCGACACCCGGCAGCGCACGCGGGTTGGAACCCGTGGCGACGATGACATGCTTGCCGGCGATCAGCTCCTCGGTCGCTCCCGCGACCTTGATCTCGTACCCGGTATCGACGGCCTTCGAGAAGGAGCCGCGCCCGTGGAAGAACGTGACCTTGTTCTTCTTGAAGAGGTAGAGGATCCCGTCGTTGTTTTGCTTGACCACCGAGTCCTTGCGGCCCAGCATCGTCGCGACATCGATGCCCAGGTTGGACAGGCGAATGCCGTGCTCGGCGAAGTGCCGATTGGCGTGCTCGTAGTGCTCGCTGGATTGCAGCAGCGCCTTGGACGGAATGCAGCCGATGTTCGTGCAGGTGCCGCCCAGCGCGGGGCCGCCCTTGCCGTTCTTCCACTCGTCAATGCAAGCCGTGTTGAAACCCAGCTGTGCGGCGCGGATGGCCGCGATGTAGCCGCCAGGGCCGCCGCCGATGACAACGACGTCGAATTGTTTGCTCATGATGACGTCTCCGCTCACAGATCGAACAGCAGACGAGACGGGTCTTCAAGCGCCTCCTTCATGGCGACCAGACCCAGCACGGCCTCGCGGCCGTCGATGATCCGGTGGTCATACGACATGGCGAGGTAGTTGATCGGCCGAATCACGATCTGGCCGTTCTCCACCACCGCGCGGTCCTTGGTCGCATGAACGCCAAGGATCGCCGATTGCGGCGGATTGATGATGGGCGTAGAGAGCATGGAGCCGAACACGCCGCCGTTGGAGATGGAGAAGGTGCCGCCGCTGAGTTCCTCCAGCGACAGCTTGCCCTCCTTCGCCTTGTTGCCGAACTCGGCGATCTTCTTTTCGACGTCAGCGAAGCTCATCTGGTCGGCGTTGCGCAGGATGGGCACCACCAAGCCCCGCGGCGAGCCGACCGCGATGCCGATGTCGAAGTAGCCGTGGTAGACGATGTCGGTGCCGTCGACCGAGGCGTTGAGCACGGGGTACTTCTTGAGCGCGGCCACCGCCGCCTTGACGAAGAAGCTCATGAAGCCCAGCTTGACCCCGTGCTCCTTCTCGAACTTCTCCTGGAAGCGCTTGCGCATCTCCATCACCGGGGCCATGTTGACCTCGTTGAAGGTGGTGAGGATGGCGTTGGTCGCCTGCGACTGCAGCAGGCGTTCCGCCACGCGGGCACGTAGACGGCTCATCGGCACCCGCTGCTCGGGCCGGTCACCCAGATTGAGCGACACTGGCGCCGGCACAGGAGGCAGCGGCTTCGCAGCCGGGGTGGCCGGCAAGGCAGCCGCACTCGCCTTCGGGCCAGTCTTCGCTCCGCCCTCAATCACACTCAGCACGTCACCCTTGGTCACACGGCCGTCGCGGCCCGTGCCGGCGACGGAGCCGGCCGCGAGCTGATGGTCAGCCATCAGCTTGGCGGCAGCGGGCATCACGACATCGGACTTGGAGCCACTCGTGGCCGAGGCGCTGGCGCTGGATGCGGCAGTTGCAGGCACAGCAGCTGCCACGGTTGCGGCGGCAGCGGGCGCCGAGGCCTGAGCGGTGCCCTCGGTGTCGATCTTGGCGATGACTTCATCGCTGGCCACGGTGCTGCCATCGGGCTTGACGATCTCGGCCAACACGCCTGCGCTGGGGGCCGGCACTTCGAGCACGACCTTGTCGGTCTCGATCTCGATCAGGATCTCATCCATGGCCACGGCCTCACCGGGCTTCTTCTTCCACTGCAGCAGCGTGGCCTCCGCCACCGACTCGGACAGCTGCGGAACCTTGACTTCAACGATTGCCATTACGTTTCTTTCGGATATTCACAACGCCGCGCGAGCGGCTTGCGGTATGACGGGCCGTTCGCAAGTCGCCGCAGCGCGCAGCGCCCGCGGCGATCGCATACGCATCACTTGCTGAGAACGAAACCTTTGAGCTTGCCGAACGCCAGCTCGAGCAGCGCCTTCTGCTGCTCCTGGTGGAGGTGCGCGTAGCCCACGGCCGGAGAGGCCGAGGCCGGGCGGCCGGCATAACCAAGCTTCTGCCCGTCGGCCATGTTCTCGTGGATGTAGTGCTGCACAAAGAACCAGGCACCCTGGTTCTGCGGCTCGTCCTGACACCACACGATCTCGGTCGCGTTCGGGTACTTCTTCAGCTCGCCCGCGAATGACTTGTGCGGGAAGGGATACAACTGCTCCACCCGAATGATCACCACATCCGTGGCCTTCTTCTCTTCGCAGCGCTTGAGCAGGTCGTAGGCCACCTTGCCAGAGCAAGCAACGATGCGGCGCACCTTCTGCGGGTCGATCTCCGGGTTCGGGTGACCGATCACCGTCCGGAACTCACCCCTAGTGAACTCAGACAGCGGCGAGCCCGCATCCTTGTGCCTCAGCAGCGACTTGGGCGTCATGATGACCAGTGGCTTGCGGAACATGCGCACCATCTGCCGGCGCAGCAGGTGGAATATCTGGCTGGCCGACGTGGGCTGGCAGACCTGCATGTTGTTGTCGGCGGCCAGTTGCATGAATCGCTCCAGGCGCGCCGAGGAGTGCTCGGGGCCCTGGCCTTCATAGCCGTGCGGGAGCATGAGCGTCAGCCCATTGGCGCGGCCCCACTTCACCTCACCCGAGGCAATGAACTGATCGATCACGACCTGCGCGCCGTTGGCAAAGTCTCCGAACTGCGCTTCCCAAATGGTGAGCGTGTTCGGGTCGGCACTGGCGTAACCGTACTCGAAGCCCAGTACCGCCTCCTCCGACAGGATGGAGTCGATCACAATGAACGGCGCCTGGTTCTCTGCCACGTTCTGCAGCGGGATGTAGGTACCCTCGTCCCACTTCTCGCGCTTCTGGTCGTGCAGGACCGAGTGCCGGTGGGTGAAGGTGCCCCGACCACAATCCTCACCCGACAAGCGCACGGCGTAGCCACTGGCCACCAGCGAGGCGAAGGCCAGATGCTCACCCATGCCCCAGTCGACGTTTATCTCGCCGCGGCCCATTGCCGCGCGGTCGGCGATGACCTTCTCCAGCAGGGGGTGGGCCTTGAAGTTGGCCGGAAGGGTGGTGATGCGCTCGGCCAGACGCTTGATCTCAGCCAATGGCAACGCGGTATCTGCAGCGTCGGTCCACTTCTTGCCGAGGAAAGGCGTCCAGTCGACGGCGTACTTGCTCTTGTAGTTGGTGAGGACCGGGTCGCGGGTGTGCCGACCGGCATCCATGGCGGCGCGGTAGGCCTTGACCATCTCGTCCGGGCCTTCGGCCGACAGCACGCCCTGGGCCACCAGCTTGTCGGCGTAGAGCTTGCGGGTGCCGGGGTGCTGGCCGATCTTCTTGTACATGAGCGGCTGGGTCAGCGCCGGCGTGTCCTGTTCGTTGTGGCCCAGCTTGCGGAAGCAGACGATGTCGACGACGACGTCCTTGTTGAACTCCTGCCGGTAGTCGAGCGCGAGCTGCGTACAAAGCACCACGGCCTCGGGGTCGTCGCCATTCACGTGCAGCACGGGCGCCTCGATCATCTTGACCACGTCGGTGCAGTACAGCGTGGAGCGCGTGTCGCGCGGGTCGCTGGTCGTGAAGCCGATCTGGTTGTTGATGACGACGTGGACCGTGCCGCCGGTGTAGTAGCCACGGGTCTGGGCCAGCGCCAGGGTTTCCATGACAACGCCCTGCCCGGCAAAGGCCGCATCGCCATGCACCAGCACAGGCAGCACCGAATCGCCTTGCTTGTCGCCACGGCGGTCAAGGCGCGCCTTGACCGAGCCTTCGACCACCGGGTTCACGATCTCCAGGTGCGAGGGGTTGAAAGCGAGACTCAAGTGAACGGGGCCACCCCCGGTGCTCACGTCGCTGGAGAAGCCCTGGTGGTACTTCACGTCACCCGCGGGAAGGTCTTCCTTGGCGGTGTGGTCGAACTCGGCGAACAGGTCGGCTGGCATCTTGCCCAGCGTGTTGACCAGCACGTTCAGGCGGCCACGGTGAGCCATCCCGATGACGATCTCCTGCACGCCGACGGCGCCGCCACGCTGGACCAGCTCGTCCATGGAGGCGATGAAGCTCTCTCCGCCTTCCAGCGAGAAGCGCTTCTGACCCACGTACTTGGTATGCAGGTAGCGCTCGAGGCCTTCTGCCGCAGTCAGGCGGTCAAGAATGTGGCGCTTCTGCTCCGCGGTGAAGTTGGGCTTGGAGCGGATCGACTCCAGACGCTGCTGCCACCACCGCTTCTCGGTCGGGTCGGTGATATGCATGTACTCGGCACCGATCGTGCCGCAGTACGTGTCGCGCAGCGCCTGCACGATCTGCCGCAACGTCATGTTGTCGGCGGTGGTGAAGTAGGTGTTCGTCGCGCTGAACGTGATGTCCATGTCGGACTCGGTCAGGTCGTAGAACGCCGGTTCCAGCTCGGGAATCCTAGGGCGCTCCTGGCGCTTGAGCGGATCCAGGTCGGCCCAGCGCGACCCCAGGAAGCGGTAGGCCGCGATCAGCGTCTGGACGTGGACCTGCTTGCGCGCGATGGCCAGATCGGTGCTGCTGGCCTTGTTGCCGAAGGCATTGGCCTTGGCGCGCTGGGCGAACGATTCAATGATTGGCGCGTGAGCAACGTCGCGCTCATGGGTGCCGTCGACCGACGGCACGTTCTGTAGGGCATCGAAGTAGGCCCGCCAGTTGTCGGGCACGGAGCCCGGGTTGTCGAGGTACTGTTCGTACATCTCCTCGACATAGGGCGCGTTGCCTCCGAACAGGTACGAATTTGACCTGTATTCCTGCATCATCTCGCTCACCTCGTGCGCCGGTTTCCAGCGCGATAGTGGGTTCATCAACCTTCCGCGGCTCGGCTTGACCGGTTGGCGGATTGCGACCCGCCTTTGCTGTTTCCAGAAAAGGGGACGGGAAGGATCCTTGAGTACGGGCGCGACTGTAACACCGATGTAGCCGGCGGCGGACACCCAAAGCGCCACCCGTCATACGAAATGAGCGCAGCCCTCTGGATGCGGGACTCCGAGGTCGCTGCCGATCTTCCGCTCGGTGCGGCGCGGCCGCGAACTGGCCCCTTTGAGTCAACACGGGGCCATCCCAAGTCGACTTACCCCCCTTCCGAACGCCTAGGCAGTCAGGGATCGGGAATGCTCAGAACGCTTCGATGGGCAGCGCCATCACACTCGCCGCGCCTTCGATGATGGCATCGCGCGAGGCCTGCGCCTTGCAGAGGACATGCTCCGCATAAAAGCGCGCGGTCGTCACCTTGGCTTCGAGGAAGGGTCGGTCGCCCGCGCCGTCGGTCAACTGCTGCTCCGCCGCCAGCAGGGCGCGCGCCAGTTGCCATCCGGCCATGAGATTGCCGGCGAGCATGAGGTAGGGCACCGAGCCCGCGTAGGCCACGTTCGGATGCGACTTCGCCTGGCCCGCGATGAAGTCGACCACCTGCACGAACGCCTCGCGCGCCTCACGGAGCCGGCGGTGCATCGTTCGCGCCTCATCGCTCGCGCGGCCCGCCAGGGCCGCCTCGGTCTCGGCAATCCGTGCGGCGATCGCCTTGGCGGTGCGCCCGCCATCGCGAACCGTCTTGCGTCCAACCAGGTCGTTGGCCTGAATGGCCGTCGTTCCTTCGTAGATGGGGAGAATGCGCGCATCCCTCATGTACTGCGCCGCGCCGGTCTCCTCGATGAAGCCCATTCCCCCGTGCACCTGGATGCCGAGGCTGGCCACTTCGACGCTCATCTCGGTGCTATAGCCCTTAACCAGCGGCACCATGAACTCGTAGAAGGCCTGGTTCTGGCTGCGAACCTCGGCCTCCGGATGCTGGTGCGCAGCGTCGTAGGCGGCTGCTGCCACCGTGGCCATCGCCCGGCACCCTTCGACGTAAGCCCGCATGGTCATCAGCATGCGCCGCACGTCGGGATGGTGAACGATGGTCGCGGAGCCTGGGGTCGAGCCATCGACCGGCCGCGACTGGACCCGTTCGCGCGCGTAAGCCGCCGCCTTCTGGTAGGCGCGCTCAGCCACGGCGATCCCCTGCACGCCCACCGCGTAGCGTGCCGCGTTCATCATGATGAACATGGTCTCCAGCCCACGATTGACCTCGCCCACCAGATGACCGACGGCACCGCCGTGGTCACCGAACTGCAGTACAGCCGTGGGGCTCGCCTTGATACCGGTCTTGTGCTCGATGGACACGCAGTGCACGTCGTTGCGCGCCCCCAGCGAACCATCGGGCTGCACCAGGAACTTCGGCACGATGAACAGGCTGATGCCCTTCACACCCTCCGGCGCGCCGGTCACGCGGGCCAGCACGAGGTGGACGATGTTGTCCGCCATGTCGTGTTCGCCGTAGGTGATGAAGATCTTGGTGCCGAAGAGCTTGTAGCTGCCGTCGGGCTGCGGCTCGGCCCGCGTGCGCACCCGGGCGAGGTCGGAACCCGCCTGGGGTTCGGTGAGGTTCATCGTGCCCGTCCACTGCCCGGAGATGAACTTGGGCACGTACAGCGCCTGCTGCTCGGGGCTGCCCGCGGTCAACAGTGCCTCGATGGCACCGTCGGTCAGTAGCGGGCACAGCGCAAAGCTGAGATTGGCGCTGTTGACCATCTCGTTGCATGCTGCGCCGATAGTCTTTGGCAGGCCCTGCCCACCGAAGGGCGACGGGTGCTGCAAGCCCTGCCAGCCGCCCTCAACGAACTGACGGAAAGCCTGCTTGAACCCGGCAGTGGTGAAGACCTGCCCGTCTTTCCACGAGGATGGCGACCTGTCGCCCGTGACGTTGAGCGGCGCGACCACCTCCTCGTTGAAGCGGGCACATTCCTCAAGGACTGCCTGGGCAGTCTCGAAGCCGGCGTCTTCTAAACCCGGCAGCTTGGCCAATGCATCGAGTCCCGCCAGTTCCTTCATGCAAAACAGCATGTCCTTCACAGGGGCACGGTAGGTCATGGTGGTCTCCGGGACATCGTCCAGTGAAAGGCCGTTGAAGGGCGGGAGCGCCGCGTCTGCGCGGTGCCCTCGTTCCTGTGCGTAGGGCGTCAGCCGAGCGCCTTCACCAACTCGGGAACGGCCGTGAAGAGATCAGCCTCTAGCGCGTAGTCGGCCACGCTGAAGATCGGCGCCTCGGGATCCTTGTTGATCGCGACGATTACCTTGGAGTCCTTCATGCCGGCCAAGTGCTGAATGGCGCCCGAGATGCCACAGGCGATGTACAGCTGCGGTGCGACGATCTTGCCCGTCTGGCCGACCTGCCAGTCGTTCGGCGCATAGCCCGCATCGACCGCGGCGCGGCTCGCACCCAGGGCGGCGCCCAGCTTGTCGGCCAGTGGGGTGAGTACCTCGTTAAACTTCTCCGCCGAACCCAAAGCCCGGCCACCCGACACGATAACCTTGGCCGAAGTGAGCTCCGGCCGGTCGCTGTGGGCGATCTCGGCCCCCACGAAGCTCGATGTGCCGGCGTCAGGCGCGACAGCCACCCCTTCCAAGGGCGCGCTCCCCCCTGTCGCAGGTGCAGCATCGAAGCCCGTCGTGCGGACCGTGACCACCTTGACCTTGTCGGTACTCTGCACCGTGGCAATCGCGTTGCCGGCGTAGATGGGGCGCTCGAAGGTATCGGCGCTCACCACCTTGCTGATGTCGGAGATCTGCGCCACGTCGAGCAGCGCGGCCACCCGCGGGGCGATGTTCTTTCCGGACGCCGTGGCGGGGAACACGATATGGCTGTAGCCGCCGCCGAGGGCGACGACCTGCGCCGCCATGTTTTCGGCCAGGGCATGCTCGAGGGCCGGTGCGTCGGCGTGCAGCACCTTGGTCACGCCTGCGATCTTGGCGGCCGTGCCGGCGGCCTCGCCCGCGTTGTGCCCGGCCACAAGCACATGAACCTCACCGCCCATGGCAGCTGCGGCGGTGACGGCGTGGAGCGTGGCGCCCTTGATGGACGTGTTGTCGTGTTCAGCGATGACAAGTGCACTCATGAAGCGGTCCTTCCTCAGATCACCTTGGCTTCGTTCTTCAGCTTGGCCACCAGGGTGGCGACGTCGGGTACCTTGACGCCGGCGCCCCGCTTGGGCGGCTCGCTGACTTTCAGCGTCTTGATGCGCGGCGTGACTTCGACGCCCAGGTCGACCGGTTTGACAGTCTCCAATGGCTTCTTCTTGGCCTTCATGATGTTGGGCAGCGTCACGTAACGGGGCTCGTTCAAGCGCAGGTCGGTAGTCACGACGGCCGGAAGCTTCACTTTCACGGTCTCCAGGCCTCCGTCGACCTCACGGGTCACGCTGGCGCTGTCACCGGCGATCTCCAGCTTGCTGGCGAAGGTGGCCTGCGGCAGGTTGGCCAATGCGGCAAGCATCTGGCCGGTCTGGTTGCAGTCGTCGTCGATGGCCTGCTTGCCGAGGATCACCAAGCCCGGCTGCTCCTTGTCGACCAGCGCCTTCAGGAGCTTCGCGACCGCCAGCGGTTGAAGCTCCTCGTTCGTCTCGACCAGGATCGCACGGTCCGCACCGATCGCCATGGCAGTGCGCAGCGTCTCCTGGCATTGCGCCACGCCGCAAGACACCGCCACGATCTCGGTGACGACGCCCTTCTCTTTCAGGCGCACAGCCTCTTCCACGGCAATCTCGTCGAAGGGGTTCATGCTCATCTTGACGTTGGCGATGTCGACGCCGGTGCCGTCCGACTTGACGCGGACCTTCACGTTGTAGTCGACCACCCGCTTGACGGGGACCAGGACCTTCATTGCGCCTTCTCCTGTGAACTACGTAAACGTTAGTCAAATTCTAGGCGCGTAAGGCTTCGGCACGACGCGAGCGGCGCCCAGAATCGAACGGTCGTTCTATTTTATAGACAACACGCCGGTAGACTGCGTGCCGCAATGGAATCAGCTCTCGAATGTGCAGCCGGAGATCGGCCCCACCCTTGCATCGGCGTGTTCGACTCGGGCGTCGGCGGCCTGACGGTGCTCGATGCGCTGCATCGCCTGATGCCCGGAACCCCTCTACTGTATGTGGCCGATTCCGGGCATGCGCCGTACGGCGAGCGCGGCGACACGTTCGTCATCCAACGATCTTTGCGGATCGCCTCACACCTGCTTGCCCGGGGTTCCGTGGGCCTTGTCGTCGCCTGCAACACTGCCACAGCGGCCGCCGTGCGTCGTCTGCGGGAGCGCTGGCCGAAGGTACCTATCGTCGGCGTGGAGCCCGGGCTCAAGCCCGCAGCGGCCGCCACGCGCAACGGCCGCGTGGGCGTACTCGCGACCCCCGGCACCCTGAACAGCGAGAAGTTCGGCGCGCTGATGCGAGCGCAGCCGGCCCATGTGGTCGTTGTGCCGCAGCCCTGCCCGCGCTTGGCAGGACTGATCGAAACCGGCGATCTGGATGCGACCGCCCTACACGACGACATCACCGAACACGTGGCCGCCTTGCGTGCGGCGAAAGTCGACACGGTGGTGCTGGGCTGCACGCACTACGGTTTCGTACGGCGCCAGTTCGAAGAAGCATTGGGGCCCGAGGTGCAGATCATCGACACCGCCGCACCCGTGGCACGCCATGCTGCGGTGCTGTTGCAACCCATCATCGACCAGGCGGGATCCCAGGCTCGGGTGAGGCTGCAGACCACCGGCAGCACTGAACGGCTGCGCGGTTTCGCACAACGGTGGCTGTCGTTCGACGGCGAGGTTGAAGGGCTTGGGGAACTGAGCGGCACTGCCTGAATAGCCCCGTGCGGGCTGGTGCCTCGGACCGGAATCGAACCGGTACGCCGCCTTGCGGCCGGCGTCGGATTTTAAGTCCGATGCGTCTACCTGTTTCGCCACCGAGGCGTGCCGGCAGTGTATGCCAGCCTTCATCACCGTCGGCGCCACACGGCCTCTGAGGCAAGCCCGATCACGAAGGCGACGTGCACGGCCACGAGGCTGGGCCTGGAGAGGCGGCGCTCGAAACCCGGCGTGGTCGCTCTGGAACCAACTTCATGACGACTACCGGTGGAGACACCCCACCCAGTGCGTCTTCCACCTGGTAACGGCCAAGCCAGTCCGAAGACGTCAGAAGAACACCACTCGGAACTGCAGCGCGCCGCGCAAACGCCAGTACACCGACAGGAACGGGATCAAGGCGGACGTGACCACCATTTCGGTCACGTGCGATGGCGTGCGAGCTGTACCGCTCAACCGTCGCGCGGCCAGCCGCAGCACAAACAGCGAGGCCACCGCCGCGCAGGCCAGAGCGATGCGCCCATGTCCGAGCCAGGCGAGCACAGGCGACGCCGGCAGCAGCAGAACGATGACGTAGTAGTCCCAGGGCGGCACTCGCCGGATGCGCTCCCGGTACAGCCGGGGATGCTTCTTGTACAGCAGCGCATCGAACAAGGTGTTGCGCTGCTGGCGTAGGCAAACACCCCACGGCTCTCGCCGCACGGGATGCACCACGGTCGCCACGTCGACTCTCGTCACGACACCGAGTTGGGCCAGCCTGAACTGCAAGTCCGAATCCTCACGCCACGCGCGCTTGAAGCGCTCGTCGAAGCCCCCCACACGCTCCAGTGCGTCTCGCCGCACGAAGGCGTTGGCGGTGACGAACTCGGCAGACGCGAGCCCTCGCGTCATGAGCTCGTGGTCGGTGGGCGGCTCCTGTAGGGTCGGCACCACTACGCAGCCGCAGACAGCCACGCGGTGTGCCAGGGCCCGCTCCCCTTCCTCCAGCCAACGGGGATGCGCAATTGTGTCGTCGTCGGTGAACGCCACGAGCGCCCCGCGTGCGGCGCGCCATCCTGCATTGCGCGCCACCGCAGGACCCCGCCCCTGACCGGGGCGCAGGTAGCGCAGCACCGGCATACCGAGCGCCGGCTGCATCGCCTGCACCGCCGCCTGCGTCTCGTCGTCGTGCCCATCGTCCACCACCACTACCTCGTAGGCCGACGGATCCAGCGTCTGGCGCAGCACGGCACGCAGGCAACGTGCCAAGAGTTCGGGACGTCGGCACGTGGGGATGACCACGGAGATTCGAGGGGCAGCCATCGCTCAGTGCTTCGTGAGGATGAACGAACCGATGACCAGCGCATCGAGCGGCGTGCTGTAGAACGCCTCGATCGCTGCGCGCGGCGTGCAGACGATGGGCTCGCCGCGCACGTTGAAAGAGGTGTTGACCAGTACCGGCACGCCGGTGCGCCGGCCGAAGGCCTGCAGCACCGCGTGAACCTGCGGGTTCGTCTTGGCATTTACGGTCTGCACCCGCGCCGTGCGGTCAGTGTGGCAGGCCGATGGAATCCTTGCCCCCTGCCCCGGCAGCACGTCGTAGACGAACAGCATGAAAGGAGACTTTCCGCCATTCGCATCGGCCGGGGTAAACCAGCTGGCGAGCGCCTCCTCGGGCACGACCGGGGCCACGGGCCGGAAGTCTTCGCGGTCCTTCAACTCGTTCAGGCGCGCCTGCATCCCCGGGTCGATGGGCGAGGCGAGGATGGACCGCGCGCACAGCGCCCGGGGACCGAACTCCATGCGGCCTTGGAACCACCCGATGACCTGATTGCGCTCCAGCAGCTGCGCGGTTTCCTCCGCCAGATTGTCGGCGCGACAGTATGCGAGTCCTGCCCATTTCAATAGCGCCTCGATCTGCACATCACTGAACTCGGGCCCGAGGTAGGCATGGTCCATCTGCCAGCGGCGCGGCGCCAAGACGGTGACCGGCGCCGCATCCTCACCGGCCGTCTCGTTTAACCGCTCTCGGGCATCGACCCACAGGGCGGCGCCCAGGGCGGTGCCCGCATCGCCTGCAGCGGGCTGCACCCACACCGCATGGAAGATGCCGCTGTCGCGCAAACGCGCATTCATGACGCAGTTGAGCGCCACGCCGCCGGCCATCGCCAAATGTCGCTCCCCGCTGGCCTTGCGCAGCCACGCGGCGAGCTTGAGCGCCGTCTCTTCCAGCACCCCCTGCAGGGACGCCGCCAAGTCGAGATGGTGTGCCTCCAGCCTCGAGCCCGTCATTCGTGGCGGACCGAACAAGGCCGTGAGGTCCATGTCGTCCACGACGTAGGTGCCCTCGGCACCTACGTGCACGCGCCGAGCCAGCGCATCGCGCCACCTGGGCGTGCCCAGGGCGGCCAGGGCCATCACCTTGTACTCGTCGCTCGAATGCAGGAAGCCCAAGTGGCTTGTGATGCGTTCGTAGAGCATGCCCAGCGAATGCGGCATCCTCACCTCGCCCAGCGGCCGGTAGCAACCGTCGCGGTAGACGCCGTAGGTGGTGGTGGCGCACTCGCCGCGACCGTCCAGCGTCATCACCGCGCAGCGGTCGAACGGCGCCGCGAGGAATGCGCTGGCCTGATGGCAGGTGTGGTGCGGCACGAAGTGCCAGCGATATCGCGCCTCATGTCTCACCGCGGTCAGTCGCCTGCTCAGGTGATGCGGCGCGCCGTCGCGCAACTGACGCGGCGCATTTACCACGTAGGCGGCAAACAGCGGGTCCCACGGGCTTTCCCAATCACCAGCGCCGCCGGCGGAGGGCTCCAGCGGCAGCGTGATGGCCGCGGCATCGCGGCGGATACGGCCAGAGACGAACTGCCATGGGTCGAAGCTGTAGGCGACATGATCCACATCGGCAAGCGTGAGACCGGCTTGCCCAAGGCAGTAGTCGATGGCGTGGTACGGCAACTCCCAGGCCGAGAACGGCACCGGGCGTTTGCCGTGCTTGACGCGGGTGAAACGCTCCTCCTCCGCCGCGGCAAGGGGCACGCCATCGGCCAGCAGCGCAGCGGCCGTGTCGTGGAACGCAGCGTTGATGCCCAGCGTGATCACGGCCACGACGTCTCCTGCAACGGCAGCACCATGATCTCCGGGATGATGGTCTCGCGCGGCATGCTCACCACGAAGCGCACGGCCTCGGCCACATTCGCCGGGTCCTGCAGCTTGCTCTGGTCGATGTCCTTGAAGCGATCCAGCAGGAACGGTGTCTTCATGCCACCCACGACCACCGTGGACACGCGAATACCCTGGGCACGCAGTTCCGAGTACAGCGCCTGCGACAGCCCGACGAGGCCCCACTTGCTTGCGTGGTAAGCACTCGCGTTGGGCCAGGCCCGCCGTGACGCCGTAGAGGCAATGTTCACGATGTGCCCGCCGCGCCCATCGTCACCTTGCCGCAGCGCGGACAGCGCCGCCTTGCTCATGAGGAACGGACCGCGCAGATTAGTGCCGAGCACGCGGTCCCAATCCTCCACCGAGAGCTGTGCCAGGTCGATGGTGACATCGGTACCCGCGTTGTTGACGAGCACGTCGAGCCCACCGAAGTGCTGCGTGGCCTGACGAACGGCCGCCTGCGCTGAATCGGCCTGCGACACATCGCAGGCGATCGCGAGTGTGCGCTGCCCTTCCGGATCGATCCGCGATGCAACAGCCTGCGCCTTGTCTAGCCTCAGGTCGGCCAGTACCACGCGCGCACCGGCGCTGAAGAAGTTGCTCGCAAGAGCCGCCCCGAGACCACTTGCTGCGCCAGTAACGAGTGCGGTGGACTGGGCGAGACTGGACAACGTCATGCTCTGACTCCGGCTTGCTGGATGAGGCTCAGGCGGCGATGCGTGCGCGGCGCCAAGGCAGGCTCGCGCACTGTTTCATAGACCTCGGCGAGCTCGGCCGCCACACGATCCCACGTGAAGAGGGACCGAACTCGCCGTACACCGGCGCGGCCCAATGCGCGCCCCAGAGCCGGGTTGTTGTACAGATGGGTCAGGCGCTCGGCCAGCACCACCGGATCGTGCGGCGGCACGAGGTACCCCGTCACGCCATCGAGCACCGAGTACTTGATGCCTCCCACGGCGCTGCCCACCACCGGAGCGCCGCAGGCCATAGCTTCCAGCGGGGTAATGCCGAATGGTTCGTACCACGGCGTGGTCACAAATACGTCGGCGGCCGCATAGAAGGCGCGCAGCTGATCGCGCTGCCGATGGCCGGTGAAAGTCACCCGCGATTCCATGCCGCACTCTCGCGCCATGGCCCGCAACCGGCCAATCTCCGGTGTAGCCACCTCGTCGGGCACCGCGGATTCGCCGCCGACAATCAGCAAGCGTGCAGGTATGGAGCGATCCAGCTTGGCCACTGCACGGATTACGTTGTCGATCCCCTTGCGCGGCACCAGGCGGCCCAGCTGCAACACCACGAACTCGTCAGTTCGCAGACCCAGCTCGCGCCGTGCCGCCGCCCGGGACGAGGGCGCAAAGACCTCCAGATCCACGCCGCATGGCACGGTGGCGATGCGGCACGCGTCGGCCTCGTACAGGCGGATGAGATCAACCCGATCCTGCGGGCACTCGGCAATGACGCCGTCCGCATGCCGCACGATGCGACGCTCGATGTCGATGCGCACGAGCGGGAAGGCGTCAGCCGGGCCCTGGTGCTCCCGGCGAACCAGCCCCAGCGCATGGAACGTCATGACCATCGGCACGCCGAACACATGCCGCAGCCGCAATCCCACAAGCCCCGACATGAAGAAGTTGGCATGGATCACGTCATAGGGCACGCTGTGTTCGAACAGCCGCTCTGTGCTCCGGATGAAGGCAGGCATGTGTTGCAGCAGCGCCTCCTTGGGCACGAAGTGCGGCGGACCCGCGTCGATGTGGATCACCCGCACGCCCGGCCGCATGTCGATGACGGCGGGCAAGCCAGGGTCATCGCGGCGGGTGAGCACATCGACATGATGGCCGGCGGCCCCCAAGCCTCGCGCCACATGAGCCACGTAGATGTTCTGGCCACCGGCATCAATACCGCCGATGGTTGCCAGCGGCGACGCATGCTCGCTGATAAGCGCGATGCGCAAGGGTTTCGTCGGCATGGCGGGTCCTTGTATCTCGCAGTTGCGACGGCAAGCGACATGCCCCGTCCTGCCGCAGCACTGCCGCCGCCATCGCCCGCCCTCCCTCGCGCGCACTGCGCAAGCTCTTCAACCCGGTTGAAGCATTTGCAGCACGTTCATCGCAGACGCTCTCCCCCTAGTCCCCCTCCGAACCGATGCACACCTACGGCGGTAAAAACGTGCAAGGCCCCGCGCTACGCGGTGGGACCGCCGACCACCCAATGACCCTGCGCGAGAGCCCTGGCGTGCCGGCTCTTGGCGATTGCCCTGAGGTTGCCCGCGACAGCAATGGCAAACGCTTCGTCGTACCAAGGGTGCGCTCCGCTCACCCCAACGACGATCCCGTCGAGCCATGCACTCCCCCACAGCACGCTGTCACCTCTTCGCAGCACGTGTGTTCTTGACGCTTGAACTTCGTGGGTTCCCAGCTGGTGGGTCCAGCTCAACCTCGCCTTGGCCCTCGCGAAGCCCGCGTAGTCGGCATCCCATTGCGTCCGGTCTCCCACTGCGTGCTCCACGAGGACGGCATCTGCGAAATCGGCATCGCGTGGCGTCAGGCCGGGATCCATCACCACGATATAGAGAAAGCCGCTTCCACACACCTCGCGGTCCTGCATGGCGGATTCGATCATCGGCAGCGTCATCGCGATGGCCCGGCGCGCAGCATCAGCATCGGCGAAGTGGCTGCCGCGCGGCCGCATCGCATGATTCGAGCTCAGTGTCATGCCACCGGCCGGGCAAGAAGCAGGCCTTGGGAACTGTCGGGCGAGAGTCAGGTCGGTTGTGCGGACGGACTCGTGTCGGCACTGCGGCCCACCAGCGCGAACACGGTAGACACCAACTCGCCCGGTTCGACCGGCTTGGCCAGGTGCACCTGGAATCCCGCCATCAGGGCCCGCACACGAACATCGGCCCCTGCATGCCCCGTCAACGCAATGGCCGGCACCCGCTGCTCCAACTCCAGGCCGCGCTGGGCTTCGAGCTGTCGCAGGCGCCGCACCAAGGTGTACCCATCCACGTCACTCAGCGACAGGTCGCACAGCACGATGCTGGGCCACTGAGCCGAAGGCCGCCGGTCCAGCCAAGCCAGCGTCTGTGCGCCACTGCTCAGCGCCAGCACATGCGCGCCTTCAAGCTGCAGCAGCGACCGCAGCGACTCGCGTGCATCCGCGCTGTCGTCGACGCACAGAATGCAAAGGCCTTCGAGCGGCCTAGCCCGACCGAGCACACCGATGGGAGCCGCAGGCTGCCCCTCCGGCGGCGCACCTGCATCGACCGCGCGCAACGGCATCTCGACCACATAGCGCATGCCATGCGTGGACGCAGGCGGCTCAATATCGAAACGCCCGCCCTGCCGCTCGATGAGCCCACGCAGTTGCAGTGGGTCGGGCGGCGTGTCGGTGCGATGAGGCGCCGCGGCCGCCGCACCGGTTGCCGTTCCCGACGGCGGTATCTCGGGGGGCCCGACCGGCACCGCCAAGTGTCGGCCGTCTGCGATGCTCAGCCGCGCGTTGGCCTCATGCCGCTCCAGCGCAAGCTCGATGCGCCCACCCGGCGGGGTCGATTCCGCAGCATGCATTGAGAGCTCGCGGAGTGCCTGCGCCAGCGTGCCCGGATCACCGTTCACACGCGCGTTGTCGAGATCGATGTGCGTGTATAGCCGCACCCGACGCGCCTCGATGACTGGACGCAGCCCATCAATGACGCCGGCCAGCAGCACCGCCAGATTGACCGGCTGCAGCGCCATTTCTTCCTCGAGCGCCTCGAACTCGTTCTGCTGGCGCTGCAGGCTCCACAGTTGCGCATACAGGCCCTCGCGGGCCAACAGTTCCTCGTGGCGTCCACGCTCGACGATGCGCCCCTTGTCCATCACCACGATCTGGTCCGCATCGACGATGGTCGATAGGCGGTGCGCGATGACGAGCGTCGTCCGCCCCTGCGCGATGCGGTCCAACTCCTGCTGGATGGCGCGCTCCGCGCGCGTGTCCAGCGCGGAGGTAGCCTCGTCGAAGATCATCACCGGAGGGCTCTTCAGGAACGCGCGTGCGATGGCGATGCGCTGCTTTTCGCCGCCCGACAGCTTGAGTCCCCGCTCACCCACGACCGTGTCGTACTGCTGCGGCAGCGAGAGGATGAACTCGTGCACCTGCGCGGCCTTCGCCGCTTCGATGATCTCTGCCATGCCGGCGCCGGTGCGGCCATAGCCAATGTTGTAGGCGATGGTGTCGTTGAAGAGCAACGTATCCTGAGGCACGATCCCGATCGCCTCCCGCAGCGTCGCCACTCGCACCGTGCGCACATCCTGACCGTCTACCGCGATGCGCCCGCCCGTCACGTCGTACAACCGCAGCAGCAGCCTCGCCAGCGTTGACTTCCCAGAGCCGCTGCCACCCACCACCGCCACCGTGCTACCCGGCGCGAGAGTGAAGCTCACGTCGAAGAGGATCTGATGCCCAGGCTCGTACGCGAACTCGACGCTCTCGAACGCAATGGCGCCGCCCTTGACGACCAACGCCGGGGTGTCAGGCCGATCCTCGATCTCCGGCGTCTGCCAGAGCAGGCTGAAGAGTGTCTCTGTATTGACCAGCGCGTCCTTCGCTTCGCGGAACACGAAGCCCAGCGCATTGAGCGGCAGGCAGATCTGGATCACATAGGCGTTGACCAGCACCAAGTCACCCACCGTCATCGCCCCGCGCACCGTCTCCTGCGCGGCCAGGAGCATCACCGCTGCCACACCGCCTGCGATGATGGCGCTTTGCCCGATATGCAGAGTCGACAGCGCCCGCTGGTTGCTCACCGCCCGTTCCACCCATTCCGCCGCGATGCCCGCATACCGCGTACGCTCGAACTCCTCCCGAGCGTGGGTCTTCACCGTCTCGTAGTTGATGAGCGTATCGACCATCCGGCCACTGGCCGCAGAGTCCATCTCGTTCACGCGACGCTGATGCACGGCACGCCTTTGCGTCATCGCCATCGTGTAGCCGCCGTAGACGAAGAAAGTAACGATGATGATGAGCGCAAACCACGCGCTGTACCCTGCCGAAATCACCACGAGCACGGCCGTGAGCTCCACCAATGTGGGCACCACGGTAAACAATCCCGCGCCTAGCAGGAAGCCCACGCCCGCCGTGCCCCGCTCCACATCACGGATGAGTGCGCCTGTGTTGCGATGCATGTGAAACCGCGGGCTCAGCGCCAGCAGATGCGCGAACGTCTGCTCAGCGAACCACGTGACAGTACGCTTCGTCACGCGGGCGAACACCAGGTCGCGCAACTCGGTGAACAAGGTGCTGGCGAAACGCAGGAACGCATAGCCCAACAGCAAGAACACTGGCAGCACAAGGATCGTCGCGATGCCCCGCAGCGGCCCGCGCGCCCCCGGGCTCACCGTTGCCTGCAGACCGCCGGGCTGACTGAACTCATCCACAATGGCCTTCAGCACGAGCGGGACCAGCACCGCCGCGATCTTGGCTAGCACGAGCAGGCCCAGCGCTGACAGGGTGCGGTAGCGGTAATGCCACGCAGCCGTCCACAGCCCTGCAAATACCGTCGACGTATTGACGTACTCGCGCGCCATGGCGTGCGTCGCGCAAGCTACGTGCCCGTCACGGGTGATGGCTCGGGCCAAGCGTCATCCATCAGCGCGAAGGCCCGTGATGCGTGGGCATCACGGGCCTTTCTGACTGGAGGCGCGGGCCGGAGTCGAACCGACCTACACGGATTTGCAATCCGGTGCATAACCGCTTTGCTACCGCGCCATTGTTCCGGAGCGCATTCTCACATAACACCCACGAGGGCGCTGACTGAGAACCCGATTGCATGCATGCCGAGCTGCGTGCAGGCTGGAGACGAGAACGGGAAGCCGTGGCTTCCCGTTCTGAAACTGGAGCGGGAAACGAGTCTCGAACTCGCGACCTCAACCTTGGCAAGGTTGCGCTCTACCAACTGAGCTATTCCCGCATTGCTTCAGCATCCTTTCGAACGCTGAAGCTCACATTATGCCAATAAATCGACGCACTGCGCAACAGGTCGATTGCTTTTTTCGATCACGCTCAATGTTTGAGCTCAGCCACGACCTCCGCCGCCGAGGCCGGCGCAGACTCTGGCTTGGCCTCGGTGGCCTTCGCCGCATCTTCTTCTGCAAGGGGTTGAGGTGCACCCTCCAGCGCCACCTCGAGCACGCGGTCGATCCACTTCACCGGAATGATCTCGAGCTGGTTTTTCACGTTCTCCGGAATGTCCTGGAGATCCTTGACGTTCTCCTCCGGGATCAGCACCGTCTTGATGCCGCCGCGATGCGCCGCGAGCAGCTTTTCCTTCAGCCCGCCGATGGCCGTGACTTCACCACGCAAAGTGATTTCCCCGGTCATCGCCACGTCCGCCCGTACCGGGATACCGGTGAGCGTCGAGACGAATGCCGTGGTCATGGCAATGCCCGCACTCGGGCCATCCTTTGGCGTGGCGCCATCCGGCACATGGATGTGGATGTCGCGCTTCTCGAAGAGCTCGTCCTTGATCCCCAGCCGACGGGCACGAGAACGTACGACCGAACGTGCAGCCTCGACCGACTCCTTCATCACGTCGCCCAATGAACCGGTTCGGATGATGTTGCCCTTGCCCGGCATCACCGCGGCCTCAATCGTCAGCAGGTCGCCACCCACTTCGGTCCACGCGAGGCCCACCACCTGACCCACCTGGTTCTTCTTCTCGGCGCGGCCATAGTCGTACTTGCGAACCCCAAGGAATTCGTTAAGGTTGTCCTCGGTCACGACCACACGGCCGTCGTACCGCTTCAACTGCAGCCCCTTGACCACCTTGCGGCAGATCTTCGAGATCTCGCGCTCCAGCGAACGCACGCCCGCCTCGCGCGTGTAGTAACGGATGATGCCGCGCAGCGCCGATTCGGTCACGTCGAGCTCTTCCTCACGCACACCGTTGTTCTTGCACTGCTTCGGCAACAGGTAGCGCTGCGAGATGTTGAGCTTTTCGTCCTCCGTGTAACCCGACAGCCGGATCACCTCCATCCGGTCGAGCAACGCCGGCGGGATGTTCATCGAGTTCGAGGTGGCGATAAACATCACGTCCGACAGGTCGAAATCGACCTCGACGTAGTGATCACTGAAGGTATGGTTTTGCTCGGGATCCAGCACTTCCAGCAGAGCTGAGGACGGGTCGCCGCGGAAGTCCATACCCAGCTTGTCGATTTCGTCGAGCAGGAACAGCGGGTTGCGCGTACCCACCTTGGACAGGCTTTGAAGAACCTTCCCCGGCATGGAGCCGATGTATGTGCGGCGATGTCCACGGATTTCCGCCTCATCACGCACACCACCGAGCGCCATGCGAACGAACTTCCGTCCGGTCGCGCGCGCCACCGACTGGCCGAGCGAGGTCTTGCCCACGCCAGGCGGGCCCACCAAACACAGGATGGGTGCCTTGACCTTGTCCACACGCTGCTGGACAGCAAGGTACTCCAGGATGCGGTCCTTGACCTTCTCGAGCCCGTAGTGGTCCTCGTTAAGCACCTCCTCGGCATGCTGGAGGTCGTGCTTGATCTTGGTCTTCTTGCTCCATGGCAGGTTGACCAAGGTATCGATGTAGTTGCGCACCACTGTTGCTTCGGCGGACATGGGCGACATCAGCTTGAGCTTCTTGAGCTCGGCCTCTGCCTTTTTTCGCGCCTCCTTGGGCATCTTGGCGCCCGCAATCTTCTTTTCAAGCTCCTCCATGTCGGCGCCTTCCTCGCCGTCACCGAGCTCCTTCTGGATCGCCTTGACCTGCTCGTTCAGGTAGTACTCGCGCTGGCTCTTCTCCATCTGCCGCTTGACGCGGCCCCGGATGCGCTTTTCCACCTGCAGGATGTCAACCTCGTGCTCCAGCTGCTCAAGCAGCTTCTCGAGCCGCTTGTCGACTGAAAACAGGTCCAGAACAGACTGCTTGTTCTCGAGCTTGAGCGGAAGGTGGGCGGCGATGGTGTCGGCCAGACGCCCAGCATCATCAATGCCAGCAATGGACGTAAGGATTTCCGGCGGGATCTTCTTGTTGAGCTTGACGTACTGGTCGAACTGCTGCGTCACGGCGCGGCGCAGTGCCTCGACCTCCGGCTTGTTGTCAACCTCCGGCGGAACCGGCGTCACATCGGCAATGAAGTGCTCTCCGTTGTCGACGATACGGTGCGTGTTGGCGCGTTGGATGCCCTCAACGAGAACCTTCACGGTTCCGTCGGGCAGCTTTAGCATCTGCAGGATGCTAGACACGCAGCCCACAGCAAACATGTCGTCAGGCTTGGGCTCGTCCTTGCCGGCAGCCTTCTGGGCCACGAGCATGATCTGACGACCGGCTTCCATGGCGGCCTCAAGCGCCTTGATGGACTTGGGCCGGCCGACGAACAACGGGATCACCATGTGGGGGAAAACCACCACGTCGCGCAGCGGCAGCAGCGGCAGAGTGACCCGTTCGGCAGGCAGGATGGGATGTCCGGACATGGAGGAACCTCTCTTTCTCCAGCCCAATTAGGGCCGGAGGCGGCAATTGCAAGAAGCCGGCCCACCTGCGGCGGGCACGGCACCGGACTTCAGGCGCTGGCCTTGGATTGCTCCCGGTAGACCAACAACGGCTTCGCTTCGTCTTCGATCGTGTGCTCGTCCAGTACCACCTTGGCCACGCCATCAAGCGTCGGCAAGTCGAACATAGTGTCGATCAGAGCTTGTTCCATGATGGATCGCAACCCCCGTGCACCCGTTTTGCGCGAAAGCGCCTTCCGAGCAATGGCGGTGAGCGCTGAGGTGCGGATTTCCAGATCCACGCCGTCCATCGCGAACAGCTTTTCGTATTGCTTGACGAGAGCGTTCTTCGGCTCGGTGAGGATCTGGACCAGCGCTTCCTCTGTCAGTTCCCCAAGGGTGGCCACGACTGGAAGGCGCCCCACCAGTTCGGGAATGAGCCCGAACTTGATAAGGTCTTCTGGCTCCACCTCGCGGAACACATCGGAGACCCGCCGCTCAGTCTTCGTGTGCACGGCAGCCGAGAACCCGATACCCGACTTCTCGGACCGGTTCTGGATGACCTTCTCCAGGCCGTCGAACGCTCCACCACAAATGAACAGGATGTTCGTCGTGTCGATCTGGAGGAAGTCCTGGTTGGGGTGCTTGCGACCGCCCTGCGGGGGCACCGAAGCCATGGTGCCTTCCACCAGCTTCAGCAGCGCCTGCTGGACACCCTCGCCTGACACATCTCGAGTGATTGAAGGGTTGTCGGCCTTGCGCGAGATTTTGTCGATCTCATCGATGTAGACAATGCCCCGCTGCGCCTTCTCGACGTCGTAGTTGCAGTTCTGCAGCAACTTCTGGATGATGTTCTCGACATCCTCGCCCACATAGCCCGCCTCGGTGAGCGTGGTGGCATCGGCGATGACAAAGGGCACGTTGAGCAACCGAGCAAGAGTCTGCGCCAGCAGCGTCTTGCCCGAGCCTGTGGGCCCAATCAGTAGGATATTGCTCTTGGAAAGCTCGACGTCGTCCTTGGCGCGGCTCATGTGCTTAAGCCGCTTGTAGTGGTTGTACACCGCGACCGACAAGGTCCGCTTGGCGGCCTCCTGCCCGATCACGTACTGATCGAGGATCGCCTTGATTTCCGTGGGAATGGGTAGATCCGAACGAGGAGCCTTGCCCTCGCCGCCTTCCGTAGGGATTTCATCGCGGATGATGTCGTTGCACAGTTCGATGCACTCATCGCAGATGAAGACGGACGGACCGGCGATGAGCTTCTTCACCTCGTGCTGGCTCTTGCCGCAGAAGGAGCAGTAGAGAACTTTCTCGCTGGAGGAGCCTTTTTTCTCGGCCATGTGAGGCAAGCGCCCGGGGTAAAGCTGTCTGAATGATAGTGGAAATGAAAACGGGGCCTTGACTGCGAGAAAGACCCCGTTCCCTGGCCAAAATGAGCGGAAATATGTCTCAGGTTCGCCGTTCCAGGACCTGGTCGATGAGACCATAGTCGCGAGCCTCGGGGCCGGACATGAAGAAGTCCCGCTCCGAATCGTTACGAATCTTTTCCAGGGGCTGGCCCGTGCGCTCCGCCAGGATGCTGTTCAGGCTTTCACGCAGCTTCAGGATCTCTCTCGCCTGGATCTCGATATCCGTGGCCTGTCCTTGGGCCCCTCCCGAAGGCTGGTGGATCATGATGCGCGAATTGGGCAACGCGAAGCGCTTGCCCTTCGCCCCCGCCGCCAACAGAAACGCTCCCATGCTCGCTGCCAAACCCATGCATAGTGTAGAGACATCGGGCTTGATGAATTGCATGGTGTCGTAGATCGACAAACCCGCGCTGACCGAACCGCCCGGCGAGTTGATGTACAGCGAGATGTCCTTGTCCGGGTTCTCGCTTTCGAGGAACAGCAGCTGCGCGACGACCAAGTTCGCGCTCATGTCGGTGACCGGCCCGACCAGGAAGATGACGCGCTCGCGCAAGAGCCGCGAGTAGATGTCGTAGGCACGCTCTCCGCGGCCCGATTGCTCGATGACGATGGGCACCATGCCCAGCCCTTGTGTGTCCAGCGCGCTCATGAGGATCCTTGAAGAATGATCGGAAAGACGAGGGCGATTATGTCGCTTCAAGACGGTCCCGAATCCATGAAAAAAGGGCACCGCGCGTCACGCGGCGCCCTCCGAACCGGCAACCCGGGGCGGGTTCATGCACGGCTGGACATCAGCTCGTCGAAGGGCAGCATCTTCTCCACAACCTTCGCGTTGCCCAGCACATAGTCCGCCACGTTGGTCTCGATCACCACGGCCTCCACTTCGCCCATGCGCTTGCGGTCGCTCAGGTACCAGCGCACCACCTCCGCGGGGTTCTCGTAGCTCTGCGCCATTTCCTCGATGTGCGACTGCAGTTGCTCGGGGCGGGCCTGAAGATTGTTGGCCCTCACCAGCTCGGCCACCACGAGGCCTAGCCGTACGCGCTGCTCGGCCTGCGAGTGGTAGATGTCGGCCGGCAGCTTGTCGGCGTTGGGTATGCCACGCTTCTTGAGGTCGGCGCGAGCGTCCTCCACCATCCGCTGTGCCTCACCGGCCACCAGGGCCTTTGGCACGTCGAGCTCCGCCGCTTTCGCGAGCGCAGCCAGAACAGCTGCCTTGTTGCGGGCTAGGACGCGGACCTTCACTTCCCGCTCAAGATTCTTCTTCACATCAGCGCGCAGGGCGTCGACGGAGCCGTCCTGAACCCCCAGCGACCGGGCGAAGTCTTCATTGACTTCCGGAAGGTTCTGCTGCTCGATCTTCTTGACCGTGACCAGGAAATCCGCCTCCCTGCCTGCAACGTCCTTGCCGTGGTAGTCGGCCGGAAACTGCAGTGGGAAGGTCTTGGACTCGCCGATCTTCATGCCGCGCACCGCCTTGTCGAACGTCTCCAGCATCTGACCTTCGCCGATCAGGAACTGGAAGTCCTCAGCCTTGCCCCCTTGGAACGGAACGCCATCGATCTTGCCCTCGAAGTCGATGGTGATGCGATCACCCTCGACAGCACCTTCGGTAGCCGGCCGCTCGGAAAAGGTGCGGCGCTGCTTGCGAAGGATGTCAACGGTGCGGTCGATAGCGGCTTCAGTGACTTCGGTCGACACCTTTTCGATTTCTACGGCCGACAGATCGCCGATCTTCACCTCTGGGTAGACCTCGAAGGTGGCATCGAAGGCCATTTCGCCCTCGGCCCCGCCCTCCTTTTCGGTGATCGTCGGCAGGCCGGCCACACGGAGCCTGGCTTCGCTGGCAGCCTGCTGGAAGGCCTGGCCGAGTTTGTCGTTCATGACCTCGAACTGCACGGAGTCGCCGTATCGCTGCGCCACCACCGACAAGGGCACCTTGCCCGGACGGAAGCCCGCGGCTTTCACCGTGCGCGACAGGCGTTTCAAGCGGGACTGCACCTCGCTTTGGACGACTTCGGCCGGCAGGGTGAGCGTGATGCGGCGTTCGAGCTTTTCGAGGGTTTCAACAGTGACAGCCATGATCAGAGGACTTTCATTTGTGTTGCTGGTGCGCGGAGGGGGACTCGAACCCCCACACCATCGCTGGCGTCAGGACCTAAACCTGGTGCGTCTACCAATTTCGCCACCCGCGCTTCGAGGGCAAGAACGACGACAGGGCCGCCTCGGGCAACCCTTGCTCAACTTCTTGGCAATTCGGCAAACCGCGGATTTTAGCGGTGCGTTGACGATGCTCCGCTTGATGTCCGCATCGGCGGCTTCCGTCTCCCGTCCGTCTGCGTCTCAACCTCCATTGGAAGGTTCGTGCCGGTACATCTTCCGGGACTCGGCGCCGGGCATGGACAATGCGCGCGTGAGTGTCGATCACTATGAGAACTTTCCGGTGGCATCTTGGCTGTGCCCGCCGCCCTTGCGACCCGCCGTGGCCGCGATCTATTGGTTCGCTCGCACGGCGGACGATCTCGCCGACGAGGGCGATGCGAGCCCCGAGCAGCGTCTGGCGGACCTCGAGGCATACCGCGGCGAGCTGGAAAGGACGTTGGCTGGCTCGACACCTTCCTCACGCTGGGCCGGCGTGTTCGAACCTCTGATCACGGCAGTGATCCGCCACAAACTCCCCGCCACATTGCTGCGCGACCTACTCAGCGCCTTCGAGCAGGACGTCGTGAAGCACGAGTACGACGATCGTGCGCAGGTGCTCGACTACTGCCGCCGCTCCGCCAACCCCATCGGGCGGCTGCTACTACACCTCTACGGTGTGGCAGACCCCGAGGCGTTGAGGCAATCTGATGCGATCTGCAGTGCCCTGCAACTGGCGAACTTCTGGCAGGACCTGGGCATCGATGTTGGACGGGGCCGCCTCTATGTTCCCCTGTCGGATTGCGCGCGCCACGGTGTGGATCCACAGGCGTTGCGTAGCGCGCACGACACGCCAGCGCTGCGTGCTCTCGTGGCCGAGCTGGTGAATTGGGCTCGCCAGATGATGCAAACGGGAGCACCGCTGGTCCATGCCGTACCAGGTCGGGCCGGTTGGGAACTCCGCCTCGTGATCCAGGGCGGACTACGCATCCTGGAACGCATCGAACGCATGCAGTACGCCACGCTGCGCTCCCGCCCCCATCTCACGGCACTCGACGCACTGCCTTTGCTGTGGCGGGCCGCCTGCATGCGTGCGACACCGACACCGCTGGCGAACAAGCCCACATGACCCCAGAACAGTATGTCCAGGACAAGGCCGCGCGCAGCGGCTCCAGCTTCTACTACGCCTTCCTGTTCCTTCCGCCACCTCAGCGCGCTGCGATCACCGCCTTCTACGCCTTCTGCCGAGAAGTGGACGACGTCGTTGATGAGGTAAGCGATCCTGGTGTGGCAGAGGCCAAGCTCGCATGGTGGCGCAAGGAGGTTGGCCACAGCTTCGCCGGCAAGCCGACCCATCCTGCCATGAGGGCGCTCATACCTTACGTAAACGACTACGGCATCAAGGCCACACACTTGATCGCGGTAATCGAAGGCTGTCAGATCGATTTGAACCAAACACGCTTCCTCGACTTCGCTGGCCTATCGCACTACTGCCATCTAGTCGCCGGCGTGGTGGGTGAAGTGGCGGCCAGCATCTTCGGCCGCACGAGTGACGCCACGCTGGAGTACGCGGACCGCCTTGGCTTGGCCATGCAGCTCACCAACATCATTCGTGACGTGGGAGACGATGCCCGCCGCGGGCGTATCTATCTTCCTGTGTCGGAGCTGCAGCAGTTCAACGTGAAGGCGCATGAGATCCTCGAGCGCAAGCCCCCCTACGGTTACAGCGAGCGCTTCACCGCGCTGATGCGCTTCCAGGCCGAACGCGCACACCGGCTCTACGACGAGGCGCTATCGAAACTGCCGCACGCTGACCGGCAGGCCCAGAAGCCCGGGCTGATGATGGCCAACATCTACCGGACACTACTACGCGAAATCGAGGCGGATGGCTTCCAGGTCCTGCATCAGCGCACCTCGCTCACGCCGCTGCGCAAACTCTGGATCGCGGCGCGCACGCACTGGCGGGGACGTTGATGCCCCCCAAACGGCTGGCCGTCGTCGGCGGCGGATGGGCGGGGCTGGCTGCGGCCGTTGAAGCCACGCTGAGCGGGCATTCGGTCACTCTGTTCGAGATGGCACCCCAGTGGGGCGGCCGTGCACGTCGGGTGGAAGCAAGCGGGTTGGCGCTAGACAATGGGCAGCACATCCTCATCGGCGCATACACCGAGAGCCTGCGCCTCATGCGCAGTGTGGGGGTGAATGTGGGCGACGCATTCTTGCGCACGCCACTTTCGCTCATGCTCCCCGATGGACGTGGATTGCAGCTTCCATCAGGTGCGCCCCTGATCGCCTTCGCGCGCGGCGTCCTCGCCTGCCGTGGCTGGACGGCCGCCGAGCGGCTGGCCCTACTGGCAACGTGCGGTCGTTGGGCACTGCGCGGCTTTCGCTGTGGCCCAGACATGACGGTGGCACAGCTGGCAGCCGGCCTGCCACGGGTTATACGCGACGAACTGATCGAGCCGCTGTGTATCGCTGCACTCAATACTCCGGGACACAACGCGAGTGCGATCGTCTTCCTGCGCGTCATCCGCGACGCCCTGTTTAGTGGGCCAGGCTCGGCCGACCTGCTGCTGCCCCGATGCCGGCTCAGTGATCTATGGCCCGAGCCCGCCGTACGCTGGTTGCAGGCCCGAGGCGCAAGGCTCCATCTGCCCGCACGTATCACCCAGGTGAAGCGAGAAGGCGGCGCTTGGTGCATCGACGGGGAACTGTACGAAGCGGCCATACTGGCCACGACCGCTGTCGAGGCGGCTCGCCTGGCCGAGGAGGTGGCACCGCACTGGGCAGCCCAGGCGGCCGCACTGCGCTACGAACCCATCGTCACGGTGTACGCACGAAGCGACGGAACGCGATTGCCTCATCCCATGCTGGCGTTGAAGGCTGATGACCAACGACAGCCGGCCCAGTTCGTCTTCGACCACGGGCATCTGGGTGGGCCTGCAGGCCTGCTAGCCTTCGTGATCAGCGGCGCCGGGCCCTGGCTAGCGCACGGCGTTGTAGCAACCCGCGAGGCGACCCTGGAACAGGGCCGAGCCCTCCTCGCACAACATCTGCGAGCACCCCTACAGCCTGTTCGCGTACTGAGCGAGAAGCGCGCGACCTTCCGCTGCCTGCCCAATCTGCAACGCCCACCCGGCGTCATCATCCCCGGACTCTACGCAGCAGGCGACTACGTGGATGGCCCCTACCCCGCTACGCTGGAAGGCGCCGTACGCTCGGCCGTTCTCGCGGTGAAAAACATCTCCAACGGCTGATCAAGGCCACGAGGCCGGGTTCGCCGGGCAAAACCTCTGCTTGCGTCTGTCATTGATCCATCATCTCGTATTGCAGAGGAATTTTTCGCCATGCAAAATCTAGTCTGGTTTTGAGTCAGAATCCGTACCCATGAAGACCGCTGGTTCCAAGGCCCCGACCATACAGGTGCTCGAGCGGATGTTCGCTCTGCTTGACGTGCTCGCCACCTACCAGGATCCGGTATCTCTGAAGGTCGTCAGCGAGCAGACCGGCCTACATCCTTCCACAGCCCATCGCATCCTGAACGACCTCGCCATCGGACGTTTCGTCGACAGGCCGGAGGCTGGCAGCTACCGGCTGGGCATGCGCCTGCTCGAGTTGGGCAACCTCGTCAAGGCCCGGCTCGACGTGCGCGATGCCGCCCTTGGCCCGATGCGTGAGCTGCACAAGCTGACCCACCAGCCAGTGAACCTGTCGATGCGCCAGGGTGACGAGATCGTCTACATCGAGCGAGCCTATAGCGAGCGTTCGGGCATGCAGGTGGTGCGGGCCATCGGCGGCCGCGCTCCTTTGCACCTGACCTCCGTCGGTAAGCTGTTCCTAGCCCACGACGACCCTCAGCGCGTGAGGGCGTACGCCACCCGCACCGGCCTTGCCGGCCACACCCGCAACAGCATTACCGATCTGGGCGAACTGGAGCGTGAACTGTCCAAAGTGTTGAGGAGCGGGACCGCGCGCGATGACGAGGAGCTTGAGTTGGGCGTGCGTTGCATGGCAGCCGCCATCCTCGACGACCAAGGCAAGCTAGTGGCCGGGCTGTCGATCTCCGCTCCGGCCGACCGCTTGGAAGAAGGGTGGCTGGATCGGCTCAAGTCCACGGCGGCGCAGATCTCGGCTGCATTGGGCCACCGAATGACACTGGACAAGCACTGAAAGTAGGCCGAAGGATTTGGACCCGAGGCTGTCCAACGGGCTCACCTGATCCCTCGCGTCAGAACGTGACCTTAGGTGTGGAATGCGGCACCTGAGGTGACTCGCTAATCCAGCGGCGCACTCGCTCGGCATCCCCGATCCGCGAGTACTTGCCTGCGGAATCAAGGAACACCATGATCAGCTTACGGCCCGCCAACTGCGCCTGCATGACCAAGCAACGCCCGGCTTCGGCGATATAGCCAGTCTTCTGCAGGCCGATGTCCCAGGTGGGGTTGCGCACCAAGATGTTGGTGTTACGGAACTGCAACTGGCGCCTTCCCACTGCCACCCGATGTTCTGGTGACGTCGACAGCTCGCGGATCAGCGCGAATTCGTGTGCCGCCTTCACGAGCGTTGCGAGGTCGCGCGCACTGGACTGGTTGCTACTTGACAGCCCAGTCGGTTCAACATAGCGAGTGTCCGACATGCCCAGCGCCTGCGCCTTGCGGTTCATCGCAGCAACAAAAGCGGGCGAACCTCCGGGGTAGTTCCGCCCCAGCGCGCTTGCCGCCCGGTTCTCCGAGGACATGAGCGCCAGATGCAGCATCTCGCCCCGACTCAGCTGGGTGCCGACGCGCAAGCGTGATGTACTGTGCCGCTCGGTGTCGACGTCGTCCTGGGTGATGGTGAGTGTCTCTTCCAGGGGCTGCCGACCCTCGATGAGCACGAGCGCGGTCATGAGCTTGGTGATGGAGGCAATCGGTAGGACCGCCTCTGAGTTCTTGCTGAACAGCACCTCGCCGCTGTCCTGGTCGAGCACCAAGGCTGCGCTTGACTTGAGAGCCAACGGATCATGGGTGGATCGCAAGCCTGCGACCTCACCAAAGGACGGGCGTGCCAGAACACGCGCAGCGGCCTTTACACGCCTTACAGGCAGCGCCTTCACGCGCACACGCGCCTTGACCGCTTTAGCCACCGGCCTAGACACCTGCCGCTTCTTGGCCACCGCCGCATCGGCTGGCGTGGGCACGCTCAGCGCCGCCACCAGGCCGAAAATCGCGACACACGCCAATCGAGACAACAGCGACACGCCCACCTCTCCACACACGATCGCGGCAGTGTAGGGGAAAGCAAAAGCGGTCACAACATCAATAAGTTACGGCGTCCATTTCAAGTGACGCTTGAGTAGCGACGACGTGATAAACGCCGCGGCAAGTTCAGCCTTGGGCAGCAACGCGCTCCGTGTTGCCATGCAACTTGTTCAGTGCCGCCAGGTACGCCTTGGCCGAAGCCACGACGATGTCCGGGTCGGCCCCCACCCCATTCACCACGCGGTTACCGTGCTGCAGACGTATCGTCACTTCACCCTGGGATTCCGTACTGCCCGAGGTAATGGCGTTGACCGAATACAGCAACATCTCGGCACCACTCTGAACCCTCGATTCGATGGCCTTGATGCTGGCGTCAACCGGCCCGTTGCCATCACTTTCGGCATGGTGCTCTCGGTCGCCGGCAGAGAAGGCCACCACCGCGTGCGGCCGCTCGCCCATCTCCGAGCACTGGGACAGCGCCAGGAGCCGGTAGTGCTCGTGCTCGGTGGTTACCGATTCGTCCATCACCAGGGCCACGATGTCCTCGTCGAAAATGTCGCTCTTGCGATCCGCAAGCTCCTTGAACTTTGCGAACGCTGCATTGATCTCGGCTTCAGACTCCAACTCGATGCCCAGGTCCTGCAGCCGCTGCTTGAAGGCATTGCGGCCCGAAAGCTTGCCCAGGACGATCCTGTTGGCAGCCCAACCGACGTCCTCGGCACGCATGATCTCGTAGGTGTCGCGGGCCTTGAGCACGCCATCTTGATGAATTCCGGAGGCATGCGCAAAGGCGTTCGCACCAACAACCGCCTTGTTCGGCTGCACCGCAAAGCCGGTGGTTTGCGCCACCAAGCGTGATGCTGGGACGATCTGGGTGGTGTCGATGCCAACGTCGAGGCCAAAATAGTCGCGTCGAGTCTTCACCGCCATGACCACCTCTTCCAGCGAGCAGTTGCCCGCACGCTCACCGAGTCCGTTGATGGTGCATTCCACCTGCCGCGCGCCGCCGATCTTCACGCCAGCGAGCGAGTTGGCCACCGCCATTCCCAGGTCGTTGTGACAGTGCACCGACCACACTGCCTTGTCCGAGTTGGGAATACGCTCGCGTAGATGGCGGATGAAGCTGCCGTACAGATCAGGGATTGCGTAACCGACAGTGTCGGGGATGTTGATCGTGGTCGCGCCCTCGGCGATCACTGCCTCCAGCACGCGGCACAGGAAATCGGGATCGGAGCGATACCCGTCCTCTGGTGAAAACTCGATATCCTCGATGACGTTGCGGGCAAATCGGACCGCCAGCCTCGCCTGCTCGTACACCTGCTCCGGCGTCATGCGCAGCTTCTTCTCCATATGCAGGGGGCTGGTCGCGATAAACGTGTGGATGCGTGATCGCGTCGCCCCTTTCAGCGCCTCTGCTGCACGGGAGATGTCGCGATCGTTGGCACGCGCCAGCGAGCAGACGGTCGATTCCTTGACATGGCCCGCGATCGCCTTCACCGCCTCGAAGTCACCGTTACTCGAGGCCGCGAAGCCAGCCTCGATGACATCCACCCGAAGGCGCTCCAGTTGCCGCGCGATGCGCAACTTCTCGTCCTTGGTCATGGACGCGCCAGGCGATTGCTCGCCGTCACGCAAGGTGGTGTCGAAGATGATCAGCTTGTCGCTCATGGCATTTCCTCAGCTGGAACAGATCAAATGTTTTTGGGGTACGGCGCCGCCGACCGGCCCGACCCGGGTGGGCCGGCGAGCCCATTCGAACGGAGCCTGATGTGCGGTTGCTTCAGCATGGCAGCTTCCCCGGGGAACGCGGCCCTCGCAATCCGCAACCCCAAACAAAACGGCCCGCTGCGAATTGCATACGGGCCGTTGAGGTCGAAAGACGTGAGGACGTGGTCGATCAGCGAACCCGTAGTTCTACTAGAAGACGGGCTAGCGCAATCGTAAAACCGGACGTCATGCGCCTGAATATAGCAGCAAAGCCGAAGTCACCGGTGCAAGCCCTGCTCGTCTGGCTCATCGGTCGACGTGGCGATCACACTCACCGGACGACCTTTTGTCTTCTTGTAGGCGTACACGGCATAGCCCGACAGCCCGTAGATGGCAAACAGCGCAAACAGGACGATGGGCGGGTGGATGTTAATGACTGCGATGCCCAGCGCGATGGCAACGATCACGACGAAGGGTACCGTGCGCTTGAAACTCACATCCTTGAAGCTGTAGAAGGGGATGTTGGTGACCATGGTGAGTCCGGCGTACAACGTGAGCCCAAAAGCGGCCCACTTCATCCAGTCGAGCCTCCACACCTCGGCAAAGCCGGCGTCGTCCATCACCCAAATGAAGCCGATGATGAGCGCTGCCGCAGCCGGGCTGGGCAGCCCCTGGAAGAAGCGCTTATCGACCACCGCGATGTTCGTGTTGAAGCGCGCCAGCCTGAGCGCCGCACCGGAGCAGTAGATGAAAGCGGCAATCCAGCCCAGTTTGCCCAAGCCCTTGAGCGCCCATTCGTAGACGATGAGCGCCGGCGCGGCACCGAAGCTCACCATGTCAGACAAGCTATCCATCTGTTCGCCAAAGGCGCTCTGGGTATTTGTCATACGCGCCACGCGACCGTCCAGGCTATCGAGCACGGCAGCGATGAAGATGCCGTACGCGGCCAGGGCGAACTGCCCATTCATCGCCATCACCACGGCATAGAAGCCACCAAAAAGCGCCGCCAGGGTGAAAAGGTTGGGCAAAATGTAGATACCCTTGCGACGCGGCCGCAGCGGCGGCTCGTCCGCCTCCTGGACTTCCTGGACCACTTCGCCGGCGTCGTGCATGTCGTTCATCAGGCAGACTGTCTACTGGGGCGGTTCATCGATGGAGGATAGCAGGCACCCATCAAAAAAAGCCGCAAGGTTCCCCCTGCGGCTTCTTGCTGGCCACCAAGCTCGGTCAGTTGCGGCTCTTGTCGACCAGGCGGTTGGCCTTGATCCACGGCATCATCGCGCGCAGCTTTTCGCCCACCTGCTCAATAGGGTGCTCAGCCGTAAGCCGTCGACGGGACTGAAGCGTCGGCGCACCAGCGCGATTTTCCAGGATGAAGCTCTTGGCGTACTCGCCAGTCTGGATGTCCTTGAGCGCTTGGCGCATGGCGTTCTTCGTGGCCTCGGTCACGACCTTCGGTCCGGTCACGTACTCGCCGTACTCTGCGTTGTTCGAAATCGAATAGTTCATGTTGGCGATTCCACCCTCGTAGATCAGGTCCACGATGAGCTTGAGTTCGTGCAGGCACTCGAAGTACGCCATCTCCGGTGCGTAGCCCGCCTCCACCAGGGTCTCAAAGCCGGCTTTGATGAGTTCCACCGTACCACCGCACAGCACTGCTTGCTCACCAAACAGGTCCGTCTCGGTCTCCTCGCGGAAGCTGGTCTCGATGATGCCTGCCTTGCCGCCGCCGTTGGCCGCCGCATAGCTGAGGGCCAAGTCGCGCGCCTTGCCGCTCTTGTCGGCATAAACGGCAATCAGATGCGGCACACCTCCACCTTGCGTGTAGGTGTTGCGAACAGTGTGTCCCGGGGCCTTGGGCGCCACCATCCACACGTCGAGATCCTCACGCGGAACGACTTGGCCGTAGTGCACGTTGAAGCCGTGCGCGAAAGCCAGCGATGCACCCTGCTTGATGTTCGGCTCGACCTCGCTCTTGTAGACCTGAGCGATCTGCTCGTCGGGTAGCAGGATCATGACTACATCCGCACCCTTGACGGCCTCGGCCACCTCGGCCACACGCAACCCCGCCTTTTCAGCCTTGGCCCACGAGGCTCCGCCGCGGCGGAGGCCGACTGTCACGCGCACGCCACTGTCGTTGAGGTTCTGTGCGTGGGCATGCCCCTGCGAGCCGTAGCCGATGATGGTGACGTTCTTGCCCTTCACCAGGCTGAGATCGGCGTCTTTGTCGTAGTAAACCTTCATGTCATCTCCTTCAAATGAGTGATCGCGGGCAGGGTTCAAATGCGCAGGATGCGCTCGCCGCGACCGATCCCGCTGGTGCCGGTGCGCACGGTTTCGAGGATGGCGGCGCGGTCGATGGCCTCAAGGAAGGCATCGAGCTTGCCCGCGTCGCCCGTCAATTCGATGGTGTAGCTCTTCTCCGTCACATCGATGATGCGGCCACGGAAGATGTCGGCCATCCGCTTCATCTCCTCACGCTCCTTCCCGACGGCGCGCACCTTGATGAGCATGAGTTCGCGCTCGATGAACGCGCCCTCGGTCAGGTCGACAACCTTCACGACCTCAATGAGGCGGTTCAGGTGCTTGGTGATCTGCTCGATGATTTCATCACTGCCCGTGGTGACGATGGTCATGCGCGAGAGCGACTCGTCTTCCGTCGGCGCGACGGTAAGGCTCTCGATGTTGTAGCCGCGCGCGGAAAACAGCGCAACGACACGCGACAGCGCTCCTGGCTCGTTCTCGAGCAGCACTGCGATGATGTGTTTCATGGTCGTGAGGCGGGCTCCTCGGACCGTCGGCGGTCACCGACGGTCCTTGGCCACGCTGTAGCGATGAATGATGTGGTACATGCCCCGGCGTTCAGCACCTCCCGGCGGCTCCTGGGCCCGGCGCGGTAACGCCTGACCCCTCGCCGCCGTTCAGCGCATCACAGATCCTCGGAGCCCAGAAGCATCTCCGTGATGCCCTTTCCGGCCTGCACCATTGGCCAGACGTTCTCGGTCGGGTCGGTGCGCACGTCGAGGAAAACGGTTCGGTCCTTCAGCTTGATCGCCTCGCGCAGCGCAGGCTCCACGTCAGCCGGCTTCTCCACCAGCAGACCCACGTGGCCATAGGCCTCGGCGAGCTTCACGAAGTCGGGCAGCGCGTCCATGTAGCTGTGGGAATAACGGCCGCCGTAGTCCAGCTGCTGCCACTGCCGCACCATGCCTAGATACCGGTTGTTCAGCGACACGATTTTCACCGGAGTCTTGTGCTGTAGGCAGGTCGACAGTTCCTGAATGCACATCTGGATCGAACCCTCGCCGGTGATGCAGAAAACATCAGAATCCGGCCGGGCCATCTTGATGCCCATGGCATAAGGAAGCCCCACACCCATGGTGCCCAGGCCCCCGGAGTTGATCCAGCGGCGTGGCTCCAAGAAGGGATAGAACTGCGCCGCCCACATCTGGTGCTGACCTACATCAGAGGTGATGTAGGTGTCCCGCTGCCTCGTGAGCTCCCACAGCTTTTCAATCACGTACTGCGGCTTGATCACCTCTGTGCTGTTCCTGTACTTCAGGCACTCGCGCTTGCGCCAGTCGTTGATCTGGCTCCACCACTGCGAAAGCACCTGCGCATCCAGCTTGGCCTGCGCCTCCTTGATCTGCGCGATAAGCTCCTGCAGCACATCCTTGACGTCACCTACGATGGGAATGTCCACCTTGACGCGCTTCGAGATGGACGACGGGTCGATGTCGACGTGGACGATCTTGCGCTCCACCGACGCAAAGTGTTTCGGGTTCCCGATTACCCGGTCGTCGAAACGCGCCCCTACGGCCAGCAGGACGTCGCAGTGCTGCATTGTCATGTTGGCTTCGTAAGTGCCGTGCATGCCCAGCATGCCGAGGAACCTCGGGTCGCTGCCGGAAATCGCCCCCAGCCCCATCAGCGTGTTCGTGCACGGAAAGCCGAGCAGTTCCACCAGCTCGCGCAACTCAGCCGATGCGTTGCCCTGGATCACCCCGCCGCCGGTGTAAATGTAGGGGCGCTTGGCCGCCAGCAGCAGTTGCACCGCCTTGCGAATTTGCCCGCCGTGCCCCTTGCGCACCGGGTTGTAGGAGCGCATCTCCACCGTGCCCGGATAGTGGAACGGCGCAGTCTTAAGAGAGACATCCTTCGGGATGTCGACGACGACCGGCCCGGGGCGACCGGTGCGCGCGATATGAAAGGCCTTCTTCAGCGTAGGCGCCAGGTCTCGCACGTCCTTCACCAGGAAGTTGTGCTTGACGATGGGGCGAGTGATGCCGACGGTATCGCACTCCTGGAAGGCGTCTAGCCCGATGGCGGGCGTAGGCACCTGCCCGGTGACGATCACCATCGGGATGGAATCCATGTACGCAGTGGCGATCCCCGTCACGGCGTTGGTGACACCGGGACCGGACGTGACCAACGCCACTCCGACATCGCCCGTAGCCCGGGCATAGCCGTCGGCCGCATGCACCGCGGCCTGCTCATGACGCACCAGCACGTGAGCGATCGCGTCCTGCTTGTACAGGGCGTCGTAGATGTAGAGCACCGCGCCACCGGGATAGCCCCAAAGGTACTTCACGCCTTCTGCCTGAAGGCAGCGGACGAGTATTTCAGAGCCGTTGAGTTCCGGGGAGGGGGAGGAATGCGGTTGTGCCGAAGCGGCACCTTTGACTTCCGCGGCAGACGTGTTCATCTTGAACCTTTGGGTTGATCTCTAACGAAAAACCATCGGTGCACCTTTCCGCGCTCTCGTGAAGCGGGTGTGGTGCCTGCGCGGTCAGAAATTGGCGCCCGGGTCGGACAGCCAGCCTGTGACCAGTAACTGCGTTGTGCGAAGCAGCATTATGGCATCGGTTGCGAGCAGTTCCGTGCCGCGCCGACGCGCCAAGCCCCCAATGACATAATCGCCCCGCCTTATCGGGCTGGGCGCCCAACGGCATCTCTCTCTTGGCATCCGAAAAAGAACTCTCAGACTTCCTCAGGAGCGTCGAGAAGCGGGCCTTCAAGCGGGCCTTCTACGCCGTCCGGGACGACGAGGCCGCGCTGGACATCGTTCAGGACGCGATGATCCGCCTCGCCGAGAAGTACTCTGACCGGCCAGCTGCCGAGCTGCCACTGGTGTTCCAGCGAATCCTGTCGAACGCGACCATGGACTGGTTCCGTCGCCAGAAGGTGCGGGGCAACGTGGTTCGGAACTTCTCGGATTTCGAATCCTCTGTGGATGACGGCGACTTCGACATCCTGGAAACTCTGGAGGTGCTTGACAGCTCCAGGGGCGCCGAAAGCGCGGCGGACGCGGTGTCCCGAACGCAGGTCCTGCTGGCCATCGAGTCGCAGGTGGAGCAGTTGCCTGCCCGTCAACGCGAAGCCTTCTTGCTACGTTACTGGGAAGAACTCGATGTCGCTGAGACAGCCGCTGTTATGGGCTGCTCAGAGGGGAGCGTCAAGACACACTGCTCGCGCGCAGTGCATGCCTTGGCGAAGGCCCTGAAGGCAAAGGGAATTGAGCCATGAGAAAGCACAGTATCGTCATCTCGCCCGGCAGCATGGAAGCGTTTCAGACGCGCTACGGGCTTCGCGTGGCTGCCCGCCTCACTGAAGCCTCGCAGAGACTTCCTCACGACGTCTCGCAACGACTCAAGGCCGCCCGGGAACTTTCAGTACAGCGGATCCGCCTGGCGCGCCAAGCCCAGTGCAACACGGGGGTGCAGGCGATGAGCGGGGGTGGCACCACGTTGGCGCTGGGACCTGGCGGCAAGGGCGGACCCGCAGAGCATTGGCTCAAGTTCGCCTCCCTGCTTCCGGTCCTGGCGCTGATCGCCGGCCTTCTCATGATCGAGCGGCTGCATGTCCGGTCGCAGATCAAGGTTGCGGCCGAAATCGACTCCGCCCTCCTGGCGGACGACGTTCCTCCATCTGCCTACAGTGACCCGGGCTTCGTGGAGTTTCTGAAGTCTCCCCGCGAGTGACGCAACCTGCGATGGTGCGCCACAGCAATCTCCTTTCCCTTTTCATGATGAGGTGCCGCCGCATGTGGCCTCGGTGGCTGGCTGCTGCAGTAATGGCGGGCTGCGCTGCGGCCTGGGCCGCCGGGGGAGAGGTCGGCCCCAAATGGTCGGAGCTGACGCCAGCTCAGCGCGCGGCACTACGCCCCCTCGAGAGGGACTGGACGAGCATTGACCCGGACCGCAAGGAGAAATGGATCGAGATCGCGGGACGCATGCCCGGCATGCCAGCGGCCGAGCGTGATCGTATCCAAGCTCGCATGACGGAATGGGCCAGGTTGACACCGCAACAGCGCGGCCAGGCTCGACTCGGCTTCCAGGAGGCCAAGGAACTGCCGCTGCAGGACCGGCATGCCCGGTGGGAGGCGTACCAATCGCTGACGCCAGAGCAGAGGAAGCAGCTGCAGTCCCGGGCGAGGGGCGATAGCCGTCAGGCTCCACGCACCGCACGGCGCCCTGACCTGTCTGACACGCCGCAGCCGAAATCCAACATCGTGCCCAACCCCGCGCATGCGGCCCCACCCAAAGCAGTGGGCCCCACGGTGATCCAAGCACAACCGGGCGCGACGACCAACCTGCTATCAGAGCGCCCTGTACCCCCACCCCACCAGCAGATCGGTTTGCCCAAGATCGCCGCCAACCCCGGCTTCGTCGACAAGGCGACGTTGCTGCCGCAGCGCGGGCCCCAAGGCGCCGCAACGCGCGCGGCGCCCGCCCCTGCTCCAGCTGCTGCAGCTTCGCGCGGTCATGGCCGCAATCGCTGAGGCTCTTGCGCCCGCCGCAGCCGGCGCCATACCCAGCTTGCGGCGGCGCATGGCTGCCTTCGTGTACGAAGGCGTGCTCCTCTTCGGGGTACTCATGATGTCCGGCTACCTGTTTTCCAGCGTGACTCAGCAGCGGCACGCACTGATTGGCCGGCACGGACTGCAAGGCTTTCTGTTCGTCACCCTCGCCATCTACTTCGTCTGGTTCTGGTCGCAGAGCGGCCAGACGGTGGCAATGAAGGCATGGCACATCCGGCTGGTGGATCATGAAGGGCGAGCTGTGAGCCAGGGCCGCGCGCTAGTGCGCTATCTGCTCAGCTGGCTATGGTTCATGCCCGCGCTGCTGGTCCTGTGGCTTGCGCAGGTACCCGGTTCCGGCGCGAGCTTGGCTGTGGTGCTGGTCGGCGTCATGGCCTATGCCCTGCTCGCCCGCCTGCACCCGTCGCGTCAGTTCCTGCACGACGTGCTCTGCGGCACGCGCCTTGTCACTTGGCGGCCAGCGGGTTGAATCGGCGACGACCGGGTGTGAACGGCAAAATGGCCGGATGAACAACACCTTCAAGGGCCGCACCGGACTGGATCGCGTTGTGCGCGCGACGGGCTACTCCCTCGCAGGGCTGAAGACGGCCTACCGCGGCGAGAGAGCCTTCCGGCAGGAAACCTGGCTTGCATCCGTCATGATGCCGGCCGCCTTCTGGCTGGGGCGAACCTGGGTGGAAGTCGCCCTGTTGGCTGGCTCCGTTGCACTGGTACTGATCGTCGAGTTGCTCAATTCGGGCATCGAGACGGCAATCGACCGCGTCTCTTTCGAATTGCACGACCTGTCCAAGCGCGCCAAGGATTTGGCCAGCGCGGCGGTGTTCCTGTCTCTGCTGGTGTGTGCCAGCGTGTGGGCGACCGCCGTGTGGACCCGGTTCTTCGCGTGAGCGACAGGTCACGCTGAGTTCTACTCCCACACCGAGGCACAGGAACGACTGTGCCGGATCGATCGGTGCGGTGGGATAACGCTGCACTGGTTGATTTGAGCGCCCCCGGGGGAGGCTGCGCCGGGCCCGCTTCCTGCGAGGGGCCACGGAAGCACGAGAGGTCAGCGTGCGGTCAAACTGCCTCTTCGTCCGTTTCGCCGGTACGGATGCGAATGACTTGCTCCACCGGGGTGACGAAAATCTTGCCGTCACCGATTTTGCCGGTCTTGGCAGCCTTGATGATCGCGTCGACGCAGCGTTCGGTGTCGATGTCCTTGACAACGACTTCCACCTTCACCTTGGGCAGGAAGTCGACGACGTACTCCGCGCCCCGATACAGCTCGGTGTGGCCCTTCTGGCGCCCGAAGCCTTTCACCTCGGTGACCGTCAAGCCCGTCACGCCTACCTCTGCAAGCGCTTCGCGCACCTCCTCCAGCTTGAAGGGTTTGACGATGGCGATGATCTGCTTCATGGGGCTCCTTCGGCGAGCGTGTGTTGGGCGAGAAAAAACAAGGGGTAGCAGCGAGCGCCTAACATTCGGGCCATGCGTTCCCATACAGGCTCGAACGATTATGTCATTCGGGTCCATAGCCATCCTGGAGCCGTCGATGCCGGGCGCTGGAACGCCCTCCTCGATCGGCATGCGGATGCCACTCCGTTCATGCGGCATGAGTACTTCGCCGCGTTGCACGATTCTGAAAGCGCGTACGAGCAAACGGGCTGGGTGCCGCAGTTCCTCACGCTCGAACGCGATGGCGAGCTACACGCAGCGTGCCCGCTGTACCTGAAGCACCATTCGTACGGCGAGTACGTGTTCGACTGGGCCTGGGCGGAGGCCTACCACCGGCATGGCTTGCGCTACTACCCGAAACTGTTGAACACCATCCCCTTCACGCCCGTCCCGGGGCCTCGGCTGCTGGCGCGTGATGCCGCCGCGCGCGAACTATTGCTGCGCGCGATGGTCCTTCAGGTGCAAGAAGCTGGTCTGTCGTCAGCCCACGTCTTGTTCCTGGGCGAGGAGGACCGAGCAGCGGCTATGCGTGCGGGCTGGATGATGCGCAGCACCGTGCAGTTCCACTGGGCGAACCGCGAGCCTGAGCCTTACGCCGACTTCGCTGACTTCCTGACGTGCCTGCATCGCGAGAAGCGCAAGAAGATCCAGCAGGAGCGTCGGCGGGTGGCAGAGGCGGGCGTGAGCTTCTCCGTATTGCAAGGCGACGAGATCAGCCTGCACGACTGGGACTTCTTCTACCGCTGCTACACCCTGACGTATCGGGCGCACCGCTCCACGCCCTACCTCACGCGCGACTTCTTCCGTCGCATGGCCCGGGCGATGGCACCGTACTGGCTGCTGTTTCTGGCCTGGAAGGGCGGGCGGCGCGTGGGCGCATCGCTGATTGGGGTGGACCGCAACCGCAAGGCGGCCTACGGCCGCTATTGGGGCACCGTCGAGCCCATCCCGTTCCTGCACTTCGAAGCCTGCTACTACCAGCCGCTGGCCTGGTGCATCGCGCAGGGCATGCGGCGCTTCGAAGGCGGTGCGCAGGGCGAGCACAAGATGGCGCGCGGGCTGCTGCCGGTGCAGACATGGTCGGCCCACTGGCTGGCGCACCCGCAGTTCGCGGCCGCCGTGGCCGATTACCTGGAGCGCGAAGGTGCGGGCGTGGCGCACTACCTCGACGAGCTCAACGAGCGGCATCCGTTCAAAGACGCCGCCTCGTGATCACGGTTTGAAGTCGCCGGCGAAGCCCCACACGATCTGGTCGGACTTGATGTAGCGGCGCAGCGCCCCGTTGACCTGGGGTAGCGTGAGTGACTCAAGGGCCGCATCAACCTCGGCACTCTTGCGGAACGTGCGATCAAGGTAGAGGTATTCGGCCCAGGTGGAGGCGAGCACGCTGTCCTGCGCGCGGGACAGGCGCCGGCGGCTGAGCAGGCCGCGCCGCCCCTCGGCAAGCTCCTGCTCCGTGAAGCCCTCCTTGAGTGCGCGGTGCAGCTCATCACGGTAGGCGCCCTCCACTCGCGACAGGAACTGCGGCGCGAAGATGGCACTGCCGAGCCAGAGCGAGTGGGGCTGCTCGTTGTGCCACTGGATCGTGCTACGCACGTCGTACGACAAGCCCTCGGCTTCCCGGATGCGTTTCCACAATCGCGAGCTGCCGCCGCTGCCGAGGAGATGGTTGGCCATCATGAGGGCGGGGTAGTCGTCGTCGTTGTCCGACAGGGGCACGCTCAGCTTGGCGAGCAAGGTTGCGTTCTGCTTGTCAGCCACCTGCAAGACCATGCGCTGTGGTGGAACGGGGTAGATGGGCTGCGGTACGCGGGTGTAGGGCATGCCGGCATCCCAGCTGGCCAGAGCCTGCTCCAGGGCTTGGCGCACGGCGGCGGCATCCAGGTCGCCCACCGCAGCGAACTGAGCACGGCGCGCGCCGTAGAAGCGCGCGTGGAAATCGCGGACCTTCTCCAGCGTGACAGCCTCGACGTCGGCCGCCATCTCGTCGAACGTGCGGGCATGACGCACGTCGCCGCGTGGATAGGGGTTGCCGACACGTGACACCGCATTGGCGGCCACCGCCTGGGGTTCCTTGCGTTGCTGCGCGATGCCGGCCAGGGCTTGGCGCTTCACCTCCTCCAGTGCTTCGGACGGGAACGCGGGTTGACGCAGCATCTCGCCAACCAGCGCGATGGCAGCCGGCAGGTGCTGGCGCCGCGACACCAGGTGGATGCTGACCTGCCCCGTCCCGGCGCTCACGCTCAGCTGGGTCTTGATCTCGTCCAAGCGGTCCTGGAAGGCCTCGCGGGACAGCGTGCGGGTGCCCTTGTCGAGCAGTGCGGCGACCATGTCGGGCACATCCCCCTGGCCGAAGAGCGTTTTCTCGTCGCCAAACCTCAAGGTCAGGACGGCGTTGACCGCTTGGCTGCGCGTGCCCTTGGGCAGCAGTGCGACCTGCAGCCCGCCCAGGGCGAATCGACGGGTGCGCTTGTCGATGTTGTCCGGCGTCGCCTCGAAGGCTTCGACGGATGCGGCGGCGGGGTCGGGCTTGAAATCCTTCAGCTGCGCCGCGACGTCCACGTGCTGGGGCGGTGGAGCCCGGCGTGGCTCGGCCGTGGGGACATACGTGCCCAGCGTGCGGTTGGTGCGCAGGAGATAGCTGCCTGCCACGCGCTGCACATCGGCCAGCTTGGCATCGCGCACGCGGTCGCGCAGGAGGAAGAAGAGCCGCCAGTCGCCCTGGGCGATCGATTCACTGAGCGCCAGGCCCACCGCCTCCGGATTGGCAAACGCCTGCTCCCAGGCATTGAGCCACTTCGCCTTGGCGCGTCGCAACTCTTCCTCGGTGAACGGCTCGGCAGCCACGGACTCCAGCGTGGCGAGAAGCTCGGCGCGCGCCTTGTCCGCCTCCTGCCCGGGTGCCAGCTGCGCCCCGAACACCGCGAAGCCCGGCTCGGCACGGGCGTCGACAAAGGCGTAGGTGACTGCAGCCATCTGCTTCTCGGTGAGCCGCTTGTGCAGGCGCCCCGTGGGGGTCTCGCCCCTCATCTGCACGATGAGTTCCATGGCGGCGAAATCGGGGTGCGGGCCGGCCGGGCCGGGGTCAGCGGCGAAGAAAAGGGTGGTGCCCCCGACCCGGCGCACAGTCACCTCACGCTCGCCGTCCTGCGATTCATCGAGTGTGTAGAGAACGGGCAGGCTGCGCGCAGGCTTCTTGATCTTGCCGAAGGTCTGTGCGGCCAGGGCCAGCGTCTTGACCGGATCGAACTTGCCGGAGACGACCAGCGTGGCGTTGTCAGGCTGGTAGTAGGCGCGGTAGAACGCACGCAGGCTGGGAATGTCGACGTTCTCGACGTCGGCGCGGGCGCCGATCGTGTCCTTTCCATAGTTGTGCCAGTCGAACATGGTCGCGAGGGTTTTCTTGTAGAGCGCGCGCTCGGGGCTGTTCTCACCCATTTCCATCTCGTTGCGCACCACGGTCATCTCGGTGTCCAGGTCCTTGCGGGAGACGAAGCTGTTCACCATGGCGTCGGCCAGCCAACCGACATACCAGTTGAGGTTGTCCTCGTCGGCAGAAAAGCTCGCCGTGTAGTTGGTGCGGTCGGCACCTGTCGACCCGTTGGCACGCAAGCCACGCTTCTGGAACTCGGCCCAGACGGTCGGGTGCTTGGGCGTGCCCTTGAACATCATGTGTTCGAGCAGGTGCGCCATGCCGGTCTCGCCGTAGCCCTCGTGCCGCGAGCCCACGCGCAGGGTGAGGTTCACGGTGGTGGTGGGCTTGGAGTCATCGGGCACCAGCAGCAACTGCATGCCGTTGGTGAGCCGGTATTCGTCGATGCCCTCGACCGAGGTGACCTTCGTGACGCCGGGGGGCAGCGCCTGCGCGCTGACGGGAAGGAAGGAGGTGCAGGCAAGGAGCAGGATGCAGGCAAGGCGATGGAGCATGACAAGCAACGTGCGAACGGAAGCGGGCCAGTGTAGAGCCCATGCCCTGCGTGCAGTTCCCCGCTGAAAAGACAACGCCCGGATGCGCCGTCGGACGCTGCACGCGCACCTCGGGCGGATCCGGGCGACTCTTGGCCGGGGAAAGGCTGTTTTCTCTTCTTCTTACTTGCCCTTGTTGTAGGCCGCGATGCCGTTGACGACCTCGGCCTTCGCCTCGTCGGGCCCGCTCCATCCCTTGACCTTGACCCACTTGCCGGGCTCGAGATCCTTGTAGTGCTCGAAGAAGTGCGTGATGGCGTTCAGCCGCATGGGGCTCAGGTCCTCGGGTACCTGCCAGCGCGAGTACATCGGAAGGATCTTGGTGATGGGCACGGCCAGCAGCTTGCAGTCACCGCCCGCCTCGTCTTCCATCATGAGCACGCCGATGGCGCGGCAGGTGACGACCACGCCGGGGGTCAACGGGAACGGCGTGACGACGAGCACGTCGACGGGGTCGCCGTCATCGGAGAGGGTCTGCGGGATGTAGCCGTAGTTGCACGGGTAGTGCATCGCCGTGGTCATGAACCTGTCGACGAACATCGCGCCGGTTTCCTTGTCGACCTCGTACTTGATGGGATCGGCGTTCATCGGGATCTCGATGATCACGTTGAACTCTTCGGGGGCCTTGTCTCCGGGGGTTACGTTATGCAGGCTCATGTGGGTGCGGCAAGTCTCTACTGGGGAAAAACCCGAAATTCTATCGGTGGGCCTTGCGAGGCACTGACACCGTCGCACCGCTTGTTGCCGCCGAACAATGACCTTGTGCGGTGCGTTGCGTTGCGACAAGGGTTCCCAGTAGCATGCCCCGGCGTTCTCCGACGCGCGCGAGCCGCCCCGTTTCCGCGGCTGGCGCGACTTCCACCCACCATTGACGGACAGAAGGAGATCTCCTTGGCACCCACCTCTGCAGCGCTGTACTTCGCGCTCGCCTGCGGCCTGGCCGCTGTCATTTACGGCTTCGTGCAGCGAAGCTGGATCCTCAGGCAGAACCCAGGCAATCCTCGTATGCAGGAGATCGCCGGCGCCGTGCAGCAAGGCGCAGCCGCCTACCTGGCGCGGCAGTACCGAACCATCGCGATGGTGGGCGTAGTGCTCGCCATCCTGATCGGCGTGTTCCTCGACCTGACCACCGCGGCGGGCTTCGCGATCGGCGCCCTGCTCTCCGGGGCCTGCGGCTTCATCGGCATGAACATCTCGGTGCGCGCCAACGTACGCACTGCCCAGGCAGCGACGCAAGGCATCGCGCCGGCGCTGGCGGTGGCCTTCAAGGGCGGCGCCATCACGGGCATGCTGGTGGTGGGCCTGGGGCTGCTTGGCGTGACGGCCTTCTTCTGGTTCCTGGTCGAGAACGGCACCCTCACGCCCGACCGACGGCTGGCGGACGTGCTCAAGCCTCTGCTGGGCCTGGCCTTCGGTTCGTCGCTGATCTCGATCTTCGCGCGCCTGGGCGGCGGGATCTTCACCAAGGGTGCCGACGTGGGCGCAGATCTGGTGGGCAAGGTCGAAGCCGGTATCCCGGAGGATGATCCGCGCAACCCTGCGGTGATCGCGGACAACGTGGGCGACAACGTCGGCGACTGCGCCGGCATGGCGGCCGACCTCTTCGAGACCTACGCGGTCACGCTCATCGCGACCATGACGCTGGGCGCGCTGCTGGTGGCCAGCGCCCCGCTGAACGCCGTGGTGTACCCGCTGGCGCTGGGAGGCTTTTCGATCCTGGCTTCGATCGTCGGGTGCAGCGCGGTGCGTGCCTCACCCGGCATGAAGAACGTGATGCCGGCGCTGTACCGGGGTCTCATCGTGGCGGGCGTGATCTCGCTCATCGGCTTCTTCTTCATCACTCGCTGGATGATGCCGGACAACGCCATCTTCCAGAGTGGCTCGCAGCTGCGGCTTTTCGGCGCCTGCGCCGTGGGCCTGCTGCTGACTGCCGGCATGGTGTGGATCACCGAGTACTACACGGGCACCGACTACAAGCCCGTGCAGCACGTGGCGCAGGCCTCGACCACGGGGCACGGCACCAACATCATCGCGGGCCTGGGCGTGTCGATGAAGTCCACGGCCTGGCCGGTGCTCTTCGTGTGCGCGGCGATCTGGATCTCGTACTGGCTGGGCGGGCTGTACGGCATTGCGATCGCGGCCACCTCGATGCTGAGCATGGCCGGCATCGTCGTCGCGCTCGATGCGTACGGGCCCATCACCGACAACGCCGGCGGCATCGCCGAGATGGCGAATCTGCCCGACAGCGTGCGCGACATCACCGACCCGCTGGATGCCGTGGGCAACACCACGAAGGCGGTGACCAAGGGCTACGCGATCGGCTCGGCGGGCCTGGCGGCGCTGGTACTGTTTGCCGACTACACGCACGCGCTGGAGGCGCGGGGCATCCACCTGAGCTTCGATCTCTCGGACCACAAGGTGATCGTGGGGCTGTTCATCGGTGGCCTCATCCCTTACCTCTTCGGGGCGATGGCCATGGAGGCCGTGGGCCGCGCCGCAGGCAGCGTGGTGGAAGAGGTGCGGCGCCAGTTCCGGGAGATCAAGGGCATCATGGAAGGCACCGGCAAGCCTGAATATGGCCGGGCCGTGGACATGCTGACCTCGGCGGCGATCAAGGAGATGATCATCCCGAGCCTGCTGCCGGTGGTCGTGCCGATCCTCGTGGGCATGCTCCTCGGGCCCGCGGCCCTGGGCGGGATGCTGATGGGCACCATCGTCACGGGCCTGTTCGTCGCCATCTCCATGTGCACGGGCGGCGGCGCCTGGGACAACGCCAAGAAGTACATCGAAGACGGGCACCACGGCGGCAAGGGCTCCGAAGCACACAAGGCCGCCGTGACGGGCGACACCGTGGGCGACCCCTACAAGGACACCGCTGGGCCGGCGGTGAACCCGCTCATCAAGATCATCAACATCGTGGCGCTGCTCATCGTGCCGCTCCTGCCGCTGGCGACGACCGCTGGCAGCGCCGCAAGCGAGAGCAACCCGCCGGCCGTCACGGCGCAGGCAGAGAGCCCGCAGCCAGCCACCCCCACGGGGGACGCGCCGCAAAAGTAACGGCTCGCTCTTCCTGTTTCCGATGCACAAGCCCGCTACGGCGGGCTTTTTCGTGCCCAGTGCGCAAAAAACGCCCGCCGGATGTAATCAGTCGTTTCAATGTTTGCAGCCGCGCCCCCTGACCGGGGGGTCACGCGGCGTGAAC